>NZ_CP123990.1:3016666-3318333 GCF_029919115.1 Variovorax paradoxus | reverse complement strand
GGCGCCACCGTCCAGATCGTCATGACCGAGGCGGCCGGGCAGTTCATCACGCCAGTCACGATGCAGGCGCTTTCGGGGCGCACGGTCTACACCTCGCAGTGGGACGCGCGCGAGCCCAACAACATGCCGCACATCAACCTGAGCCGTGAGGCCGATGCCATCGTGCTCGCGCCCTGCAGCGCCGACTTCATCGCGCGGCTGGTGCAGGGCAGGGCCGACGACCTGCTGAGCCTGATGTGCCTGGCCCGCCCGATGGACCGCGTGCCGCTCCTGATTGCTCCAGCGATGAACCGCGAAATGTGGGCGCACCCCGCCACCCAGCGCAACCTCATGCAGGTGGCGGCCGACGGCGCCACGGTGCTGGGCGTGGGCAGCGGCTGGCAGGCCTGCGGCGAGACGGGCGACGGCCGCATGCTGGAGCCGGCGCAGCTGCTCGAAGACATCACCGCCTTCTTTGCCCCCAAGCTGCTTGCGGGCCACAAGCTGCTTGTGACCGCCGGGCCCACCTTCGAGCCGCTCGATCCGATACGCGGCATCACCAACCATTCGTCGGGCAAGATGGGCTTTGCCATTGCGCGCGCCGCGCACGAGGCCGGCGCCCAAGTCACGCTGGTGGCCGGCCCGGTGCATCTGCCGACGCCCCGCGGCGTGAGCCGCATCGACGTGCTCTCGGCGCAGGACATGCTCGACGCGACCCTGCGCGCGGCGCAGTCTGCTAGCATTTTTGTAGCCACAGCCGCCGTGGCCGACTGGCGTCCGGCCACGCACAGCGAACACAAGATCAAGAAGGACGGCAGCGGCAAGACGCCGGTGCTGAATTTCGTCGAGAACCCCGACATCCTGCTTGCCGTGGCAAAGAGCGAGCGGGCCCAATCGCGCAAGTTGTTCTGCGTGGGTTTCGCGGCCGAGAGCGAGAACCTGGCCGAGCATGCCAAGGCCAAGCGCCAGCGCAAGGGAATTCCGCTCCTGGTCGGGAACATCGGCCCGCTGACCTTCGGCCAGGACGACAATGCGCTGCTGCTGGTGGATGCCAACGGCACGCGCGAGCTGCCGCGCGCACCCAAGCTCACCCTGGCGCGCGAACTCATGACCGAGATCGCCGCACGCCTGCCTGACTGGAGGGTCTGATGAATCCGCAATGGAACACGCCGCCGAATGGCGATTTCGCGAGCTATGTGGAACGGCTGTCTGCGCAGGCTGCATTGCCCAGGCGGGCGCCGCATGAGGGCGACCATGGGCTGGACGTCGGCATGAACCCCACGCCGGGTGCGCCCGGTGCGCAGGGCGCCGCCGCGGTGCAGCGGCGTGCGGCCTCGAATGAAGACACCCCGTCGCAGACCGGGCCGTTCACGCCCGCGGTGCTCAAGGCTGTGGCCGTCGGGGGCGCGCTGGTGTTCCTGGTGCTGTGGTCGGCCGGCGTGCCAATCGTCGTGCTGGCGGTGCTATTTGGCGCGGCGCTGTGGCTCGCCAGCAAGTTGAAGGGGCTCAAGCTCTCGCCCGGCGTGGCCAAGTGGCAGCAGGTGCTCGAGGAAGCCGCCCGCAAGCAGAAAGAACAGCAACGCAAGCAAGGCCATCAAAAGTGAAAGTAGACGTTCGTATCCTCGATCCACGCATGGTGGATCAATTGCCAGCCTATGCCACGCCCGGCAGCGCGGGGCTAGACCTGCGGGCCTGCCTCGACGCGCCGATCACGCTGGAGCCCAATGCCTGGCAGCTCGTGGGCACGGGGATCGCAATCCACCTGGCCGATCCGGCCTACGCGGCGCTGATTCTTCCGCGCTCGGGCCTAGGCCACAAGCACGGCATCGTGCTGGGCAACCTCGTCGGCCTGATCGACAGCGACTATCAGGGCGAACTGAAGATCAGTGCCTGGAACCGCAGCGACACGCCTTTCGTGCTCCAGCCGATGGAGCGGCTTGCCCAACTCGTGATCGTCCCGGTCGTGCAGGCTCAGTTTCGGGTGGTCACAGAATTTGCAGCCACGCAACGCGGTGAGGGCGGCTACGGCTCCACCGGCAAGCACTGACGCCCGAGTTCGTATCGGGCCAGTAAAGATCCGGAACCGATCAGCTTGCGGCTTGCTCCTACATGCCGGTGTGTGTCGGGCGTCATCCCCCGTGCGGGAATGGCGTTAAACACAGGCCCAGGCTTGGTGCTTCCGGATGCTCCGGATGCACTGACTATTTCCGAGGAGCCATCAACATGAAAATCTCAACGCGCTTCATTTCCATTGGCGCTTCCGTGCTGGCACTTGCCACGCTGACGGCCTGCGTCGCTCCTGCGCCGGTCTATCACACCACGCGCTATCCCTACCAGGCACCGCCGCAGGCCGTTCCGTACCAGGAAGCGGCGTACGTCGAATACGGCCATGTGGCCAACATCGAAGTGCTGCGCAGCGAAACCAGGGGCACCGGCACCACCGGCGGTGGCGCCGTGGCGGGCGGTGTCGTGGGCGGTGTGGTGGGCAACCAGTTCGGCCACGGCAGCGGCCGCGCGGCGGCAACCGCCTTGGGCATTGTGGGCGGCGCCCTCCTGGGCAACACCATCGAGGCCCAGAACAACGGCCCGCGTGCCTACGAGAGCTATCGCATCTCGGTGCAAACCGACCGCGGCGGTTATCGTGCGTTCGATGTGCAGCATCCGGGCGACCTGCGCATCGGCGACCGCGTGCGCATCGACAACGGCCAGCTCTCGCGCATGTAGGCCGTTTTTCGAGGGACTTTCCACGAGCAGCAAAAAGCCGGGCAGTGCCCGGCTTTTTGCTGACTACTGCGGTTTTCCCGCTCGCTGATCAGTGCAGCAGATCGTTGCCGGGGGCGGTCGGCGGCACCTTGAAAAAGGCCGTGCCGGCCGTTCCGCGGCCGACTTCTTCTTCGGTTGCTTCGCGCACCGAACGCACCGTGATGTCGAGCCGGATCGCAATACCTGCCAGCGGATGGTTGCCGTCGAGCACCAGGTGGTCCGGGTAGATTTCGGCCACGGTGTAGATCACGTCCTTGGGCATGTCTTCGCTCACGCCCTTGGGCAGAGCGGCGCCGTCGAAGGTCATGCCTTCTTCCGTGCCTTCAGGGAACAGCGAGCGGGGCTCGAGAAAGAGCAGCTGGTCGTTGAAGTCGCCGAAGCCCTGCTCGGGCTCCAGCTGCAGTTGCACCCGGGCGCCGGGCTCATGGCCCTGCAGGGCGGCTTCGATCACGTCGAAGAGGTCGTCGCCTCCCACCATGAATTCCACGGGCTCATCGAGCACGTCGAGCACTTCGCCCAAAGTGTCTTTCATCGTCCAGGTCAGGCCGACCACGCATTGTTCAGAGATTTCCATTGCAGAATTCTCCCATGGAGACTACACAACCGCTGCCGTTGCTCGGCGGCCTGAGCGCCGCGCAGTTCATGCGGCGGTATTGGCAGAAAAAGCCCTTGCTCGTGCGCCAGGCCATACCTGCCATGGTGCCACCGATCGAGCGCAGCGCGCTCTTTGCCCTGGCCGAGCGCGAGGACGTGGAATCGCGCCTCATCCGACACGGCAAGACCGGCTGGACACTCAAGCACGGGCCGCTCGCGCGCCGCGCGCTGCCGCCGCTCAAGCAGCCCGAATGGACGCTGCTGGTGCAGGGCGTCGACCTGCATCACGACGGCGTGCATGCGCTGCTGCAGCAGTTTCGCTTCGTGCCCGATGCGCGGCTGGACGACTTGATGATCAGCTATGCCAGCGACAACGGCGGCGTGGGCGCGCATTTCGACAGCTACGACGTCTTTTTGCTGCAGGCCCAGGGTACGCGGCGCTGGTCGATCGGCAAGCAGAGCGATCTGCGCCTGCAGCAAGGCGTGCCGCTCAAGATCCTCGAGCATTTCGAGCCCGAGCAGAGCTTTGTGCTCGAGCCGGGCGACATGCTCTATTTGCCGCCGCGTTACGCGCACGACGGCGTGGCTGTCGGCGACGACTGCATGACGTGCTCCATCGGCCTGCGGTCTTCCGCCGCGGGCGAGCTCGGTGCCGACCTGCTGGCCCGCATGGCGCAGTCCTATTCGGAAGCCCTGGAAGACGCCGGCCCCGCCGAACTGACCCGCTACCGCGATCCGGCGCAGCCCGCGGTCGATGCGCCGGCCGCCATGCCCGCCGCGCTGCAGGCCTTTGCGCGCAAGGCGGTCGATGCCGCGCTGCGCTGCGCCGGCCGCCATGCCCGCCGCGCTGCAGGCCTTTGCGCGCAAGGCGGTCGATGCCGCGCTGCGCGACCCCGGCGCCATCGACCGTGCGCTCGGCGAATCGCTCACCGAGCCCAAGGCCAATGTCTGGTTCGATGAAGGCACTGAAGCGCCGAACGTGCTGCGCAGCGTGGCGCTCGACCGCCGCACGCGCATGCTCTACGACGCGCGGCACCTTTACATCAACGGCGAAAGCTTTCGCGCCGGCGGGGCCGATGCAACGCTGATGCGCAGGCTGGCTGACCAGCGTGCGCTCGGCCCGCGCGAACTGGCGCGCGCAAGCGACGGTGCACTCGCGCTGCTGGCCGAGTGGTGCGAAGCGGGGTGGCTCCATGCCGGATGAGCGTAGGGCAGGGGCGCAGCCCCTGCCGGAAGGCCGGTTCGACGGCCGCGAAGCCTTCGACGGCATCGTGCGGGCCGCGCTCTCGGCGGCCGCGCGGCAAGGCTGGAGAGAACTGGTCTTGAGCGACCCTGACTTTGCCGACTGGCCCTTGGGCGAACGCGCGAGCATAGAGGCGCTGCAGGCCTGGTCGGCCTCCGGCCGCCGCTTCGTCTTGCTGGCACAGCGCTTCGATGTAGTCGAACGTAACCATGCACGCTTTGTGCCTTGGCGCCGCATGTGGGATCACATCATCGAATGCCGCGTCGTGCGCGCAGAAGGCAGCAATGCGGTGCCAAGCGCCATCTGGACGCCCGAGTGGTGCGCCCACCGCACGGACCCGGAGCGCAGCCGCGGCGTGAGCGGCTTCGACCCGCGGGCCCGGCGCGAGTTGCGCGAAGCCATCGATGAGTCGTGGCGGGCGGGAAGGCCCGCATTTCCGGCATCGACACTGGGCTTGTAAGCCAATGCCGCGAATGAGGGCGCGAGACACAAACGGGCAGTAATGCGGGTCTAGAATTTTTTGGTCCAGACATTCATTGCAAAGGAGTTTCCATGAAGAAGCCGTCATCCGTCCTGCTGGCCTCGCTGATCGCCGCCGCCGCACTCGTGGCTTGCGGAAAGAAAGAAGACGCCGCGCCGGCGGTTGTGACCCCGCCTCCAGCTCCGGTGACCGAACCGGCTCCCGCACCGCCCGCGGCTGCTCCGGCACCCTCGACGACCACCGATCCGTCGGCTGCAACAACGCCTTCGCCGGGTGCTTCTTCGGCCCTCGATGCGGCCAATGCCGCCACCGAGGCCGCCAAGAAGAACGAAGCGCCGAAGCAGTAACGACGAACGCCCCAGCGGGCTTTCATTCAACCAGCAAAAAAGCCGCCTCACGGCGGCTTTTTGCATGGTGCCCCATAGCGGGCAAGCGCCGAACGATCAGACGTCCAGCCAGGGCGAACCTTCCGATGCACTGGCGGTGAGCATCTCGGCCTCGTGGCCCCCGAGGGCTTCGGCCATGAGGCGCCGCACGATGTCGGGGCGGTTGTTCTGCTCGCTCAGGTGCGCCGCGACCACGTGGCGCAGGCCCTCGTGCCGAACCGCGCGCGCAATGTCCGCGGCGGCTTCATTCGACAAATGGCCATGCTTGCCGCCGACCCGCAGCTTCAAGAAGGCTGGGTAGCCCGAATTGGCGAGCAGCTCGCTGTCGTGGTTGAACTCGAGCAGCAGCGCATGAACGCCGCTCAGCCTGGAGAGCACGTGAGCCGTGGCGTGCCCCAGGTCGGTGAGCACGCCCAGCGTTCGCGCGCCGTCGGAGCAGCGCAGCTGCAGGGGCTCGCGCGCGTCGTGCGGCACGGTAAAGGGCTGCACCGCAATGTCGCCGACCGCAAACTCTGCGTCGTCCCGTGCCAGGTTGAGCCGGCCTTCGAAGTCGCGCCCGCCCGTGGCAAGCCAGGTGCCTTCGCTCATCCATACGGGAATGCGGTTGCGCCGCGACAGCGAATGGGCGCAGCCGATGTGGTCGCCATGCTCATGCGTGACAAAGATGGCGTCGATATCGGTGGCTGCGAGGCCTGCCCTGGCAAGCCGAAGATCGAGTTGCCGCAGGCCGAAGCCGCAGTCGATCAGGAGCCTTGAGGTGCGGCCGCCGCTGGTCGCTTCGACCAGCGCGGCGTTGCCCGTGCTGCCGCTGCCGAGGCTTCGGAAGCGGAGCATGCGGGTTACTTCAGGTCGTCTGCAATGACCTGGACGATGCGTTGCGCATTGGCCGAGGTTTCGGGCGCGCCGGATTCGTTCAGCACCGAGACCGTGGTCGATTCGCCCTGGCCCTTCACGAGGATGCGGAACTTGATCGGTGCTTCGTTCTTGCTGGAGCTGCTGCCGAACAGCTTGCCGAAGAAGCCGGGTTCCTTCTTGTCGGCGTTGGGGGTTACGTAGCGCACGTAGTAGATGCCGGCGCTGCGGTCGCGGTCTTCCACGGTGAAGCCGGTGCGGTCGAGTGCCAGGCCCACGCGGCGCCATGCACGGTCGAAGCCTTCGTTGATCTGCACGACCGGCTGGCCGCCCGCGTTCGAAACGGTGGCGGTCTTGGTGGGCGCGGTGGTGGCGGCCAGGATCTTCGACTGCTCTTGCGAAACGCCGAGCTTGACCATCAGGCGGCGCAGGAACTCGGTTTCGAGTTCAGGGTCGCTCGGGCGAGGCTGCCACACGGTCTGGTCCTGGCGGCTGTTGTTGTAGACCTCTTGCATGCCGCGGTGGCTCACGAAGATCTCGGTGCCGTTGGGCGTGCGCTCCAGGCGGGTGCGGAAGCGGTCGAGTTCGCCGGTCGAATAGACCGAATCGACCAGCTTGCCCAGCGTGCCGCGGATGATGTCCTGCGGCAGCTTGGCGCGGTTTTCAGCCCAGTCGGTTTCCATGATGCCGAGGTTGCGCTGCTCGGTGGTCAGCAGGAAGCCGCTTTCCTGCCAGAAGTCTTTCACCGGATCCCACAGTTGGTCGGGCGAGCGGTTGATGACGATCCAGCGCTGCGTGCCCGAGCGTTCCATGCGCACGTCGCCGATGTTGGCCACCGCGGTGGGAATGCCAGGCGCGTTGGTTGCGCCGGCCTGGTAGGCGTTGGCCGTGACTGCGCCGCCCGGAACCGCATAGCGGTTCTCGCGCGAAAGCTGCGACAGGTCGGGCGGGACCTCGAGCGTGGGGGCCTTGCCTGCGCTCTTGTAGTCGATCTTGTCGCCCTCTAGAACGGAGCAGGCGGCGAGGCTGACAACAAGGGCCAGCAGTGCGAATCGCGAGATGTGCGAAAGGTTCTTCAACGTCGTCTTCCTTGTTGGAATGGGTTCGATCAATCTATGGGGCCGCATTGCCCGCACTCTCTGAGCACGGTTCAGGCAAAAGGTTGCGTAACCTCGATGCGGCGGGGAGAAAGAGATGGGTGTTTGGGGAAAGAAAGCGGGCTCAGCCCTTGAGCAGGCCGCAGGCGCGCAGGGCAGCCTCGACCACGGGTTGGTTGGTTTCAGCCAGTTCGGTGAGCGGCAACCGCAGGCTGCCGCCGCAAAGACCGAGCCTGGACATGGCCCACTTGAGAGGAATCGGGTTGGGTTCGACGAACAGGTTGCGGTGCAGCGGCATCAGCTCGAACTGGATCTGCATGGCCTTGCGCACGTCGCCCGCGATGGCCGCAACGCACAGTTCGTGCATCTTGCGCGGGGCAATGTTGGCTGTCACGCTGATGTTGCCTTGGCCGCCGCAGAGCATGAGAGCCACCGCTGTCGGGTCGTCGCCGGAATACACGGCAAAGTGCTTGGGCAGGTCGCGAATGAGCCACTGGGCACGCTCGATGTTGCCGGTGGCTTCCTTGATGCCGATGATGCCCGGCACCTGCGCGAGGCGCAGCACGGTGTCGTGCGCCATATCGGCCACGGTGCGGCCGGGCACGTTGTAGAGCACGGTAGGCAGGTCGCCCACGGCTTCTGCAATGGCCTTGAAGTGCTGGTATTGGCCTTCTTGCGTCGGCTTGTTGTAGTAGGGCACCACCTGCAGCTGCGAATCGGCGCCCACGCCCTTGGCGAACTTGGCAAGCTCGATGGCTTCCTTGGTTGAATTGGCGCCGCAGCCCGCCATTACGGGCACGCGGCCCTTGGCCTGCTCGACCGACACGCGGATGATTTCGCAGTGCTCTTCCACGTCGACCGTGGGCGATTCACCGGTGGTACCGACCACGCCAAGGCAATCGGTGCCTTCGTCGATATGCCAGTCGATCAGTCGGCGCAGGGCCGGGTAGTCGACACTGCCGTCTTCGTGCATCGGCGTGACGAGAGCGACGATGCTGCCTGTCAGTTGCTCCAAGGGGGAATCTCTCTGTCGGGTGGACGAAAGCGCCGATTCTACTTACTCCGGCGGCCCCGGAAACCGGCGCGGTGGTGGGGTCAGTTTCCCGGCAGGAGATGGCGTTCGGGCTCGCCGGACGCGGCGTTGCCGGCACGAACCGCGGCAATGCGCTGCACGAAGCGTTCCGGCTCGGCCAGAAAGCCGTCTTCGTACGCCACCACGCGCAGCTCCCGGCATGCGGCCAACAATTCGCCCGGCTGCAGCAGAAAGTCCGCGCGCGAGGGCTTGCCCACCGTTTCGTTTCCGGCGGCAAAGGTTTCGTAGAGCAGCACGCCGCCCGGCGCAACCGCGGCCACGATGTCGGCCATGCGCGGCCGCCACAGGTAGTTGGTGACGACCACCGCACCGAAAACCTGGCCCGAGAAAGGCCAGGGGCCGGCTTCGATGTCGGCGGTTACCGTGCCGCCAAATACGCGAGCGGCCTCGATTGCTTCGGTGGAGCGGTCGACGCCGGTCACCGCATGCCCACGCCCCGCAAGCCACTGCATGTGCCGCCCATGGCCACAGGCCACGTCGAGCACGGAGGTGGCCGGCGCGAGCAGGTGCGACCACCGCACGATCCATTCCGACGGCTTCAATCCGCTGTGCAATTTTGCTATGTCTTTCATAGCAGTCAAAAGCAGGACCAGACCTGGTTGGCCAGCGTGACGAGAAAGTCCGGATGAACGTAGAGCACGAAAACGCCGCCCAGCGCCGCCGCCGCGGCGGTGAGCCAGCCGGCATGCGCGAGGCGGTGGCGTGTTTGCGGAGTCATGGCCGCCATTGTCCGCCGCCGGATCAGCCCGGCACAACCGCGGGGCGTGCCGCCCGCGCAATCGCGCCTTCCTTCACCGGCAGGTTGATCAGCGCGGCGAACACGCCCAGGGCAATTGCGATGTACCAGACGATGTCGTAGCTGCCCGTGGTGTCATACAGGTAGCCGCCAAGCCACACGCCGATGAACGAACCGACCTGGTGGCTCAGGAACACGAAGCCGCTGAGCATCGACAGGTGCGCCACGCCGAAGATGCCCGCGATGATCGCGTTGGTTGCGGGCACCGTCGAAAGCCAAAGAAAGCCCATGGCCGCCGAAAACACATACACGCTGAGCGGCGAGATCGGCACCAGCAAGAAGAGCACGATGGAAACAGCCCGCGCAAAGTAGATGGCCGCCAGGATCTTGCGCTTGGCCAGCTTCTGGCCCAGCAGCCCCACGGTATAGGTGCCGAATACATTGAAGAGGCCGATCAGTGCCAGCGCATAGCCCGCCACTTCCACCGGCAGCTTCTGGTCGCGCAGGTAGGTCGGCATGTGGATGCCGATGAATGCCAGCTGGAAGCCGCACACGAAATAGCCTGCCATCAGCAGGCCGAAACTGGGGTAGCGGAACGCCTCGCCCACTGCCTGCAGCACCGATTGTTCGCGGTGCCCCGCCAATGCGCCTTGCCGCGGTTCGCGCAGCCCCAGGGCCAACGGCACGATCACCAGCACGAGTACCGCCACCACCGCCAGGGCGGTTTGCCAGCCCAGATGTCCGATCAACCGGCCCTCGATCGGCGCCATCAGGAACTGCCCGAACGAGCCTGCCGCCGCGGCCACGCCCATGGCCCACGAGCGCCGTTCGGCAGGAATCTGCCGCCCGATCACGCCGTACACGACGGCATAGGTCGTCCCGGCCTGCGCCGCGCCAATCAGCACGCCCGCGCTCAGCGTGAACAGCAGCGGTGTCGGCGAATACGCCATGCCCAGCAGGCCCAGCGCATAGAACACCGTGCCCGCCACAAGGACCCGGAACGCCCCGAAGCGGTCGGCCACCATGCCCGCGAACACCCCGAAGATGCCCCAGGAGAGGTTTTGCACGGCCAGCGCGAACGAGAAGGTCTGCCGGCTCCAGTCCTGCGCCTGCGTGATCGGCTGCAGCCACAAGCCGAAGCCGTGGCGAATGCCCATTGAGAGCGTGACGATCATGGCGCCGCAGATCAGCACCTGCTTGATCGAGAGAGTGGGGGAAGAGGCTTGCATGCCTGTGAATGTACCGATTTGCTACTTTGGCGGGCGGTGCAGCGGGTAAAGCCATTGATGATTTGTTGCGGCCACACCGATGCACCACGCGCATCAAAGCCGCAGTTTCCTCTCAGTTCGAGGTTGTTTGTAATTGGTTACATTTGCGTTTTCTCAACGCCACCTGACTGCAAGGATCCTGACCCATGAGAAGAGCCGTCCTGAAGTTCGCCGCCCTCGCAACGCTCGCGCTCGCAGTTGCCGGCTGCGCCAGCGACCCGACCGGCCCCAAGTTCCAGGAGATGGGCAACGTCATTCCCAAGCTCAAGCCGGGCAACGGCCGCATCTATTTCTTCCGTGCCGCCGGGCCTTTCGGCGCCTCGCTGCAGCCTGGGGTGCGCATCGACAAGCTGCGCGTCGGCTCGTCGAAGCCCGGCAGCTTCTTTTTTGTGGACCGTCCGGCCGGCACCTACCAGGCCGCCACGACCAGCGACTTGCGCAAGACGCTCGAAGTGCCGCTGGCAGACGGAGAGACGAAATACGTGCGCATGTCGCCTTCGTTCGGGCTCGCGGTCGGAAGCATCGTTCTCGATCTCGAGGCGCCCGAGAAGGCCCGGGCCGAAATGGGCTGGCTCACCTACGCGGGCCAGTTCATCGGCGACAAGTAGGTTGCGCGCCGGGCGGAGCGTCGGCGGGGGCGGATCGATGCTCCTGTATGGGTATCCAGTCATTTCGCATCGACTGACTACAATCCGCCCCCATGGCGACTCCCCCCAAGACTCCCCCCAGTTCATCGTCCGCGTCCTCCGGGTACTCGGAAGGTTCCATCCGCGTGCTCAAGGGCCTCGAGCCCGTGAAGCAGCGCCCGGGCATGTACACCCGGACCGACAACCCGCTGCACATCATTCAGGAAGTGCTGGACAACGCCGCCGACGAGGCGTTGGCCGGCCACGGCAAGAAGATCAAGGTCACCCTGCATGCCGACAACTCGGTCAGCGTCGAGGACGACGGCCGCGGCATTCCCTTCGGCATGCACCCTGAAGAAAAGGCCCCCGTGATCGAGCTGGTCTACACCCGGCTGCATGCGGGCGGCAAGTTCGACAAGGGCTCCGGCGGCGCCTACAGCTTCTCGGGCGGCCTGCACGGCGTGGGCGTGTCGGTCACCAACGCGCTATCCAAGCGGCTCGAAGTCACTTCGCACCGCGAAGGCTCGGCCGCCAGGCTGGCCTTCAGCGCCGGCGACGTGATCGAGGCGCTCGAGATCCGCAAGCTCGAAGCCGGCGAACGCAAGCAGGGCACCACCGTGCGCGCCTGGCCCGACGCCAAATACTTCGAAACCGCGGCCCTGCCCATGGGCGAGCTCACCCACCTGCTGCGCAGCAAGGCCGTGCTGATGCCCGGCGTGAGCGTGACGCTCACGATCGAGAAGACCAAGGAAACGCAGCAGTGGCTCTACAAGGGCGGCCTGAGCGACTACCTGATGCAGACGCTCAACGGCGACCCGGTGATTCCGCTGTTCGAAGGCAGCGGCCATGCCGACAAGAACGCCGACAACTTCGCCGAAGGCGAGGGCGCCGATTGGTGCGTGGCCTTTACCGAAGACGGCCAGCCGGTGCGCGAGAGCTACGTCAATCTCATTCCCACCAGTGCCGGCGGCACGCACGAAAGCGGCCTGCGCGACGGCCTGTTCACGGCCGTAAAGGGCTTTATCGAACTGCACTCGCTGCTGCCCAAGGGCGTGAAGCTCTTGCCCGAAGATGTGTTCGCACGCGCTTCGTATGTGCTGAGCGCCAAGGTGCTCGATCCGCAGTTCCAGGGCCAGATCAAGGAACGCCTCAACTCGCGCGACGCGGTGCGGCTGGTGTCGAGCTTCGTGCGCCCGGCGCTCGAACTGTGGCTGAACCAGCACGTCGACTACGGCAAGAAGCTCGCCGAACTGGCCATCAAGGCCGCGCAAACACGCCAGCGTGCCGGCCAGAAGGTCGAAAAGCGCAAGGGCTCCGGCGTGGCCGTGCTCCCCGGCAAGCTGACCGATTGCGAAAGCAAGGACACGAGCCACAACGAAGTCTTCCTGGTCGAGGGAGACTCCGCCGGCGGCAGCGCCAAGATGGGCCGCGACAAGGAAAGCCAGGCCATCCTGCCCTTGCGCGGCAAGGTGCTCAACACCTGGGAAGTGGAGCGCGACCGGCTCTTTGCCAACACCGAAATCCACGACATCTCGGTGGCCGTGGGCGTCGACCCGCACGGCCCCAACGACACGCCCGACATGAGCGGCCTGCGCTACGGAAAGATCTGCATCCTTTCCGATGCCGACGTGGACGGCTCGCACATCCAGGTGCTGCTGCTCACGCTGTTCTTCCGGCACTTTCCAAAACTCATCGAAGCCGGCCATGTGTATGTCGCAAAGCCGCCACTTTTCCGTGTCGATGCGCCGGCGCGCGGCAAGAAGCCGGCTTCCAAGGTCTATGCACTTGACGAAGGCGAACTGACCGCCACACTCGACAAATTGCGCAAGGACGGTGTGCGCGAAGGCGCCTGGAGCATCAGCCGCTTCAAGGGCCTGGGCGAAATGAGCGCGGAACAATTGTGGGAAACCACGCTCAATCCGGATACCCGGCGCCTCATGAAGGTGCAGCTGGGGCGCTTCGACTTCACGTCCACCCAGGGAGAGATCACCAAGCTCATGGGCAAGGGCGAGGCAGCCGCGCGGCGCGAACTCATGGAACTGCGCGCCGACGATGTCGATATCGATGTTTGACCACCCTCGTGAAAATTTCAGATTTCATGCGTCCGTTGCTCCTGGCCTTGCTGCTTTGCGCGCAGCAGGGGCTTGCGCACGCCGCTGACATCTACGGCTACATCGACAGCAAGGGCATCGCCCACTTCGCTTCCGAGAAGATCGATGAGCGCTATCAGATCTTCTTTCGCGGCGGCCAGAGCTTCGACACGGCCAAGGGAATTTCGCCGCTCGGCCGCGGCGGGCGCAGGCTCGACGGCAAGGTGCCGCCGGCGTCGCAGACATTGCTGGCGCTCTTCGAAGCCTCGCCAAGCTACAAGACCGCAAAGGCCGCACTGCGAGACGCGTCGAACAAGCATTCGATCGACTACGAGTTGCTGCAGGCGCTCATCGCCACCGAATCGGGCTTCGACGCGCAGGCCGTCTCGCCCAAGGGCGCAATGGGCCTCATGCAGCTCATGCCGGCCACCGCGCAGCGCTACGGCGTCTCCGCGGACAAGCGCGGCACCATCGAGAAGAAGCTGTTCGATCCGCGCGTCAACATTGCCGCCGGTTCGCGCTACCTGCGCGACCTGATCGCGATGTTCCCGGGGCAGATCGAACTGGCGCTTGCCGCCTATAACGCCGGCGAAGGCGCGGTGCAGCGCGCGGGCAACAAGATTCCGAACTACAAGGAAACGCAGAACTACGTGCAGACGGTGCTGCGGCTCTACGCTTATCTCAAGCCTTCGGCAGGCATGGCGGCGGACGGCGGCAGCACCGGCGGCACCGGCAATGCGCGTGGCGGCAAGGCACCGGGCCGCATTCGCATGGAACTGGTGGTTCCCAAGGGCGGGGCCGTGGGGCGTGGCAACATGCCGTCCGACTCGCCCGCCGGCATGCCGGCAATGCCCGGGATGTCCGAACAGCCGGGGGTGCCGGACGCTGCCATGGAAACGCCTGTGTCCTGATGCCGTACACCCGCCTTTCGCCGCCATCGCCAACGAAGGAGTCCGTCATGCAGCGGCGCAGCTTCGTTCTTGCGACTGCCGCTTGCGCGCTGGGCGGCGCTGCGCGCGCGCAGCATGCGGCCACGCACGACACGCTGCCGCCTGTGCCGTCGTCGAAAGAGCCGTATGCACGGCTGCAAGGCGGCGTTCCGCATCACATGACACCCGAGCAAGAGGCCCAGCGCGTCACGGACAGCCCGGCACCCGCCGGGCTCGCCGGGCGCTGGGTAAAGCGCGCGGCCCTGCCGATTCCGCGCAGCGAGATGGCCTGGGCCACCGCCGCGCAAGGGCGCATGCACGTGGTCGGCGGCTATGGCGAAGGCGCCGTCAACCGCGACTACCATCACATCTACGACCCCGCGGCCGACCGCTGGCTCGACGGTGCGCCGCTGCCGCGCGGCGCCAACCATGTGGCGGTTGCGGCCGACGAGGGCCGTGTCTACGCGCTTGGCGGCTTCGTCGAACAGAACCGCCGCTCCGACACCAACGCCTATGTCTACGACATTGCGGCCAACCGCTGGGCCACCATTGCGCCGTTGTCGCGCCCGCGTGGTGCAGCCGCGGCCGTGATGCTGGATGGCTCGCTGCACCTGATAGGCGGCGCCTCGGAGCCCGCGGCCGAACGCGCGAGCGTCGGCTGGCACGAGGTGTACGACCCCAAGGCCGACCGCTGGAGCACCCGCAAGCCGCTGCCCGGCGCACGCGACCACGTCGGCTGCGTGGCGCACGGCGGCCAGATCCACGTGATCGGCGGGCGCTTCAACACCTTCGAATACAACACCGACCTGCACCACGTCTACCTGCCCGCACGCGACACCTGGGAGCTGCGCGCGCCGCTGCCCACCAGGAACCCACCCTCCCCGCCCATGGCGAAGAGACGGCCCCGGTACACCACCAGGCCATGCCACCGACCTGCACCACGTCTACCTGCCCGCACGCGACACCTGGGAGCTGCGCGCGCCGCTGCCCACCGCACGCTCGGGGCATGGCCTGGTGGTGTACCGGGGCCGTCTCTTCGCCATGGGCGGGGAGGGTGGGTTCCTGGTGGGCGGCGTGCCGCGCCAGGCCAAGGTTTTCGGCCAGATGGAAAGCTACGACCCCGTGGGCGACACCTGGCAGCGCCATGCACCGATGACCACGCCGCGCCATGCCGTCGGCGCCGCGGTCATCGGCGACTGGATCTACGTGGCCGGCGGCGGCGCGGTGCTCGGCGGCTCCGTGCAGTCCGCTGTGCATGAGGCTTTCACACTAGGCTGAGCGCGCAAGCGCACGGCCAGCAACTGTTTCTCTTTCTCTCTTCTCCATGGACGACTCTCAACCTCCGCTCGATCTCCAGGGTCCCACCGACGGCGACACCACCCTCACCCTTGCCGATTACGCGCAAACCGCTTATCTCGAATACGCGCTGAGCGTGGTCAAGGGCCGCGCGCTGCCCGACGTATCCGACGGCCAGAAGCCGGTGCAACGGCGCATTCTCTATTCGATGTCGCGCATGGGCCTGGGCTTTGGCGGCGCCAACGGCACCGTGGGTGCCAAGCCCGTCAAGAGCGCACGCGTGGTCGGCGACGTGCTGGGCCGCTTCCACCCGCACAGCGACCAGGCCGCCTACGACGCGCTGGTGCGCATGGCGCAAGACTTCTCGCAGCGCTATCCGCTGGTCGACGGCCAGGGCAACTTCGGCAGCCGCGACGGCGACGGCGCCGCGGCCATGCGCTACACCGAGGCGCGCCTGGCCCGCATCACCAGCCTGCTACTCGACGAGATCGACGAGGGCACGGTCGACTTCATTCCCAACTACGACGGCAGCACCGAAGAGCCGCGCCTCTTGCCCGCGCGGCTGCCGTTCACGCTGCTCAACGGCGCAAGCGGCATCGCAGTGGGCCTGGCCACCGAAATTCCGAGCCACAACCTGCGCGAGATTGCAGACGCCTGCGTGGCGCTGATCAAGTCGAACGGCAAGCTCAGCGAAGAAGAGCTGCTGCAGATCGTGCCCGGCCCCGACTACCCGGGCGGCGCACAGATCATCAGCGGCCCTGCCGACATTGCCGATGCCTACCGCACCGGCCGCGGCTCGCTCAAGGTGCGCGCGCGCTGGAAGATCGAAGACCTCGCACGCGGCCAGTGGCAGCTGGTGGTCAATGAGCTGCCGCCAGGCGTCAGCACGCAGAAGGTACTCGAGGAAATCGAGGAAATCACCAACCCGAAGGTGAAGGCCGGCAAGAAGGCCTTGAGTGCCGAGCAGACGCAGCTCAAGGCCGCGATGCTGTCGGTGCTCGATGTGGTGCGCGACGAGTCGAGCAAGGACGCCGCCGTGCGCCTGGTGTTCGAGCCCAAGACGTCACGCATCAGCCAGGAAGAATTCATCACCACGCTGCTCGCGCAAACCTCGCTCGAAACCTCGTCGCCGATCAACCTCACGATGGTGGGCATCGACGGCAAGCCGACGCAGAAGTCGCTGCGCCAGATGCTCAACGAGTGGATCGCGTTCCGCGAGATCACGGTTGAAAAGCGATCGCGCTACCGCCTGAACAAGGTGATGGAGCGCATTCACATTCTCGAAGGCCGGCAGCTGGTGCTGCTCAACATCGACGAGGTGATCGCCATCATCCGAGCGGCGGAAGAGCCGAAGGCAGCGCTCATTGCGCGCTTCAACCTTTCGGAAGTGCAGGCGGAGGACATCCTCGAAATCCGTCTGCGCCAGCTTGCGCGGCTCGAAGCCATCAAGATCCAGCAGCAGCTCGACGAACTGCGCACCGAGCAGAAAAAGCTCGAAGACATCCTCGGCAGTCCGGCGGCCCTGCGCCGCCTGCTGGTGAAGGAAATCGAAGCCGATGCCAAGTCCTTCGAAGACCCGCGCCGCACGCTGATCCAGGCCGAGAAGCGCGCCGTGGCCGAAGTCAAGGTGGTCGACGAACCCGTGACCGTCATCGTTTCGCAGAAGGGCTGGGTGCGCGCGCAGAAGGGCTGGGCCAGCGAAAAGGCCGCGGGCAACGGTTCGGCCGCACCCGAATACAGCTTCAAGTCCGGCGACGCACTCTACGGCGCCTTCGAATGCCGCAGTGTCGACACGCTGCTGGTCTTCGGCAGCGCCAAGGACAAGACCGTGCGCGTGTACACCGTGCCCGTGGCCTCGCTGCCCGGCGCGCGCGGCGACGGCCAGCCCGTGACCACGCTCATCGAGCTGGATGCCGGCACGCACGTCACGCACTTCTTTGCAGGCCCGGTGGGTGCGAGCGTGCTGCTGGCCAATACCGGCGGCTACGGCTTCACCGCCACGGTCGAAAACATGATGTCGCGCCAGCGCGGCGGCAAGGCCTTCATCGACGTGGGCGAGGGCGAGCAACTCTGCCGCCCCTCGCTGGTGGGCGGTGCGAGCGGCGCCGAGCCGATGCCCGCCGCCACACATGTGGCCTGCGCCTCCACCGGCGGCCGCATCCTGACCTTCGATATCTCGGAGCTCAAGAGCCTGCCCAAGGGCGGCCGCGGCTTGACGCTCATCGACCTGGACGCCAAGGACACGCTCGCGGGCGCCGCGGCCTACACGCGCAGCGTGAAGATCGAAGGCATTGGCCGCGGCGGCAAGGAGCGCGACGAAACCCTGGAGATCCGCACGCTCAACAACGCGCGCGGCAGCCGTGCGCGCAAGGGCAAGGCGGCCGACCTCGGCTTCAAGCCGACGAGCATCGTTCGGGTCTTGTGATGGGCGGCATCGACTTTAGCATCATCGGCCTCGTGATTGCGGTGGTCACTGGCATCGGCAGCTTCTGGTTCGGACGCCAGATGCGCCTGAAGCGCGGGGCCAAGCAGCGCGAAAAAGACCGCATTGCGGCGCAAGCCAACGAAACCCGGCAACAGCGCCGCGCGCGCGAGCGCAAGGAACGCGGCTAGGCCCCGGCGGGCGGCGCACCTATTTGAGGCCGTCCCACCAACGCTCGTTGGTGCGGGCCTTTCCTACCGTCAGCACTTCGCCGATGATCGGCGTTGCCAGTTCGATGTTCTTTGCCTTCGAAAGGTTGGCGATGCGGTCCAGCGGATCGTGCCAAGTGTGAAAGGCGAGGTCGAAGGTGCTGTTGTGCACCGAATAGAGCACCTTGCCGCGCAGGTCTTCGAAAGCCTGCACGCTTTGCTCCGGCGTCATGTGCACGGCGGGCCAGTAGGCGTCGTAGGCGCCGTTTTCCATCAGCGCCAGGTCGAAACCGCCGAAGCGTTCGCCGATCTGCTTGAAGCCCGGAAAGTAGCCGGAGTCGCCGCTGTAGAAAATGCGCTGGCCGCCGCTTTGCACCACCCATGAGGCCCACAGCGTGCGGTCGCGGTCTGTCAGCGTGCGCCCCGAGAAATGCTGCGCCGGTGTGGCGGTGAGCTTCACGCCGTCGTGTTCGCCGCCCTGCCACCAGTCGAGTTCCGTCACGCGGTCGGCCGGCACGCCCATGGCCAGCAGCCGCGCGCGCACACCCAGCGGTACGAAGTAGCGCTGCACGCGCAGTGCAAGGTACTCGATGGTCGCCACGTCAAGGTGGTCGTAGTGGTCGTGCGAGAGGATCAGGCCTTCTATCGGCGGCAATTGCTCGAGCGTGAGAGGCGGCTTGTGGAAGCGCTTGGGCCCGGCGAAGCTGAACGGCGATGCCCGCTCGCTGAACACGGGGTCGATCAGCCAATATTTCCCCTGCAGCTTGAGCAGGTGGGACGAATGCCCGAGCCGCACCACGTGGTTGGCCTTGGGGTCGAGCGCCTCCAGGTCGGCGGTGCTCAGCATCTGCACGGGAATCGGATCAACCGGCACGGTGTCGACCTTGCTGCCGACGATAAAGCGCGACCAGATTCGCCAGGCGCTGGCGGAAGGCAGAACCTCCGGGTTCGGCAGGTTCTGGAAGCCGCAGCCCTTGAACTGCGGCGATGCGTCGTAGCGTGCCTCGCACCCGCTGCTGCTCACGCAGCCGGCTGCCAGTGCGCAGCTTGCAGCGAAGAGCGAGGTGCCGTAGCTGCGAAAGCGGCTCAAGAGGTGCTTCGGAGAGAACAGGGGGCGGGCAGCTTCATTCATGAATGCGGATGTTCGGGGTGTTTGCGGCGCGAGCTTAGCCGCGGCTTCGTTGCCAATGGTTTCAACGGCAGAAACATTCGGCGCAAAGGGGCTTTGCGCGCCGGTTGTCGTATGCCGTGCGTTCTATGGCCGGTAGCGGCGGCGCGCGGCACACTGAAAAGCGCCGAACCTCGCGGCCGTTGAAAGGGCAACACCCACCATGAGCAGCAATCGCTATCCCATCATCTACGTGCGCGGCTACGCCATGACCGAGGCCGAACGCGACGACACGGCGGCCGACCCGTTCTGCGGCTTCAATGTGGGCTCCACCGTGTACCGCGCCACCGTCAAGAAGGAAGCACCGGCACAGAAGTTCGTCTTCGAATCTCCGGTGGTGCGGCTCCTGGCGGACTTTCAATACCAGAGCGTCTACCAGAACGGCCTGGACATCTTGGACAACGACTGGAAGCCCTCGCCCGACGAAACCGGGAAGGACGTAGACGGCATTCCAGCGGCATCCATCGTCATCTACCGCTACTACGACAGCGGCTCGGAGCTGCTCGGCGACGGCAAGTCGCGCGACGTGAAGATCTACGCGCAGGGCCTCGGCAAGCTGATCCTGCGCGTGCGCGACCTGGTCGCGCTGCGCGAGGGTGCCGCGTTTTCGCCCGCGGACTTTCGCTGCTATCTGGTGGCGCATTCGATGGGCGGGCTGGTCGTGCGGGCCTTTCTGCAGAACCCCACGCTCGGCGACGCGGCGGCGCGCGCCTGTGTCGACAAGGTGTTCACCTATGCCACGCCGCACAACGGCATCGACCTGGGCGGCGTCAACGTGCCGGGCTGGCTCACGGCGAACGAGATGAACACCTTCAACCGCGACAAGATGTCGGAGTTCTTGGACACCGCACCGGTCGATGGCCGCATGGACTACCTGCCGGCCGCAGCCTTTCCGGCCGAGCGCTTCTTCTGCATGGTGGGCTCCAACCGCGGCGACTACGAAGCGGCCAAGGGCCTGTCGCGCATGTTCGCGGGCCACGGCAGCGATGGTCTGGTGCGCATCGAGAACGCCTCGCTCTGGTCCATCGACGAGGCAAAGCGCAGCAAGCCCGTGGCCACCGCCTACGCCTTTCGGTCGCACTCGGGCTACTTCGGCATCGTCAATTCCGAGGAGGCGTACCAGAACCTGGTGCGTTTCTTGTTCGGCGACGTGCGCGTCGATCTTTGGTTCGACGTCGACAGCGTGACGTTGCCGCCCGACCTGCCCAAGGACGCCGATGTCGATGCGCTCTACCAAGTCGAGCTGCTCGCCGCCCCGCGCGGCAAGCGCTGGTACCTGAGCCGGCGCGTGGCCGAGGAAGATTCGCCCGCCTGCCGCACGCACAAGGAGCTCACCGGTCCGGCCAAGCCCGAGCGGCGCTCGATCTATCTGTCGACCGTATTCCTGGCCAACAAGGCCCGCGTGAAGCAGGACAGGCCGACGCTGGCCTATGCCATGACGCTCGGGGTGCGCGTGCCCGACTACCAGGTCAACAAGAAGTTCTGGCTCGACGGGCACTACGAGGGCAGTTCGCTGTTCCGCGACACGCTGGTCATCGAGCTTTCCCCGCCCCAGGCGGACGACCCCGCGCAGAACTGGAACATCAAATACGGTTGGCAGACCGACACCGCGGGCAAGGCCTCGCTGCCGATGAGCTCGACGCAACTGGCCAACGGCAAGCAGCAGTGCATCGTGCCGCTTTCGAGCCTGGGCGCGGCAGCAGCGGCACCGGGCATCAGCGGCAAGGTGCGGCTCGAAGTCAGCGCCTGGAACTGAGGCGGCTGGGCGGGTAGCAGGGGCATACTCGGGGCGGCCCCGAGTCCTTGCCTGCTTTCCACTCCCATGAAAACTGCCGTTCTCGTCATCGACATGCAACGCGGCCTGTGCGACGACCCACCGCGTCCCTACGAAGCCGAACAGGTGATCCAGCGCATCAATGCGCTGACCGAGCGCGCACGCGCGGCCGGCGCACCGGTGGCTTTTATCCAGCACGAGAATGACGTCGACCTGGAGTTCGACTCCGAACGCTGGCAACTTGCCGATGCGCTGTACGTGGATGCAGGCGACACGAAGATCCGCAAGACCACGCCCGATTCGTTCCTGCGCACGCCACTCGAAGCATGGCTGACGGGGCATGCGGTACGGCGCGTGGTCATTTGCGGCTATTCGTCGGAGTTTTGCGTGGACACCACTGCGCGGCGTGCCGCAGCGCTGGGCTACGAGGTCACGCTTGCGGCCGACGCGCACACTTCGCACGACAAGCCGCACGCCACGGGCGCCTTCATTCGCGCGCACCACAATGCCACGCTGGCTGACATCACCAGCTTCGGCGTGCGCATCAGCGCCGTGGACAGCGCTCAGATCGCGTTCGGCGATTGAACCGGAAGCTCTAGGGCATGCGCCCGGTTGCGAGCGCATGGGCCCAGTCCGGCCGCCCGTTTTTCAGCGCCAGTGCCGCCATGGCCGTGTGGTCGTAGGGCACTGCAATCAGCCGGGACGACCATCCGCTTTCGTGCCGTTCCACGATGGCATAGCGCGCGTTCGGAGAGCCGGTTTCCACGGCGTGCGGATACGGATGAATGTCGTCGTAGGCCGGCAGGCCGACGCTGCCCGGATTGACGATCAACTGCCCGCCGGATGCATGCGCCACGCGCGGTACATGGGTATGACCGCAGGCGATCAGCTGTGCATCGACCTGGCCTAGGCGCGCATCAATTTCCGCCTGGGTCGCAGCGCGGAACACCGTGGGCTCCACGGTCTCCAGAAAGTATTCGAGATCGCTGGAAGGCGTGCCATGACAGAGCAGGACTTCCGGACTGAAGCGCAGGCTGTGCCCGAGCGACGCGATCCACTCGAACTCCTTCGCGCCGAGCCGCGCATGCGCGAACGCATCGGAGGGGCCGCGCTTTTCGGCAGGCATCGTTAGCAACTGACGTTCATGGTTGCCCGCGAGTTGAACCCAGTCTTGCGCCATCAGGAACTGCGCGGTCTCCAGCGGCATCAGCGGGCCGGAGAGGCTGTCGCCCAGGTTGACGATGATGTCTGCGCCGCGGCGGGCAATGTCTTCGACCACGGCTTCGAGTGCGGGGAGGTTTCCGTGGATGTCGGAGACTAGGGCTATGCGCATCTGACAGGGCTTTTTTTGAGGGGCGGAACGATCTTAGTCCTGAGGTGCGTTTGGGTCTTTGTTCAGGGCGGGTGCAAAGGCCACCGGGTGCTCCCCTCCGCGAATGTCCCCCGCCTTCGGCTCCTCCTTTATTTCGCTGGAGGCCGCAGGCCGGGGGACATTCGCGGAGAAAGGTACCCCGTCGGCGGGCGCGCCGCCCTGAACAACGCACACGTGAAGATCAATCAGCCCCAGACCGCCAGACCCGAGCCAGCGCACTGAGCTTCCCGCGAAACCCCAGCCGATCATTCGACAGCGCATCGATGAAGTCAGACAGGCGCTGCGATTTCACCATCGTGTAGATCGTGAGCCAGGTCGTGAAGACGAAGACCACGCCGAACCAGATCGCCTTGCGCCACAGCGGCGCGTCGGCCTCAGCCAGCAGGTTCATGCCCAGAAAGCCCGTGGTGACGGTGCCGATCAGGCCGAACAGCGTGACCACCGTGAGCCGCACCACGGTGCTTGCCTGCCGGCGCAGGCTGTCCGCATCGAGGTAGGTGTTCATGTCGGCGATGCGCGACTTGACCTCGTCATAGAGCGGATCGAGCCCGAGGTGCGTGGTGCACATGTGAGAGAGCGCGCGCACCTGCGCCTGCTCCGAAATCTCGTGGAACCAGTAGCGGTGGGTAAAGCGCAGAAAACGCTCGAAGCTCGAGCGGATGGCGCGCTTGAACTGCTTCACGCTGGGCGTACTTCGAATGTCGAGCCGCTTGAGCGCCTCCACCAGCTGGTCGGAGAACATCAGGAGCGATGCCTTCTGGAAATGCGCGATGAGAAACAGCAGGAAGTGCTGGTGCCTGAACTGCGCGAGCACGCCGCGGTCGCGGCAGCAGAAGAATTCGGAGCGCGCATCGCCCACCACGATCAGCGCATGGCCGTTGCACAGGTAGCGCGTGTTCGGCGCCGCGCCTGCGTCGACCCAGAAGCGGTCGTAGCAGTACTTGTGTTCAAAGTCTGCAAGGTGCTGCTCCGCATAGGGCAGGTGGGCATCCCGCGCTGCATCGGCCTCGGCAGCGCCGGTGACCAGGCCGAGCCGTATGAAATCGTTGCGCGAGAGGCGCTTCGGGTCGTCGAGCGAAAGGTATGCCATTACGGGCATGCGGTAGTACTCGATCTGCCGGTAGCGCAGCACGCCGGGGTCGTCGGAATGGTCGCTCACCAGCGGCTGCATCAGGTAGGCCCAGTGGGCCGAGATGCGCGGCGCGCGATGCTCGGCCACGTGCGAAAGAAATGCGTCGCGCTGCTGCGCATCCGATCGCGCGAGCACGCTGCCGTCGGCGGCCAGCCACTCGACGCTGGCCATGCAATGCAGTGCGCCGCCAGCGGCGTTCCAGCCAGCGGGGTAGGCACGGCCGAAGCGGTAGAGCAGGTCTTGCGCCTGCGCAAGGCTCAGGTTGTCCGCGCCGACTTCGAGGTTGAGCAGCACCACGTCGATGTCGAAGAAGAAATACAGGTCGCAATGCACCACGTCGAGCGTGATGGGCGCGTCGCCTGCCTGCGGCACCATCCGCACGGCTGCAATGTCGCGGCGGCGAAAGATGCGCATCGGCGAATCGCCATCGTTGCCGCCTTCTTCGCCGCTCTTGCCCTTGGAGCGGCCTTCGCCGTAGAGAAAGCGCTGCACATACGGCAGGAAGCTCACGAACTCGTTGTAGTGGCGCTCGTGAAAGCGGCTGCTGTCGCCGGTGTATTCGTCGATCTCTTCGCGCCAGGGCGAGGCGTCGCCCATCTCCCGCAGCACGTGCCAGGGGCCGTGGTGCGCGGGCGTGGCATCAGGTGCCGGCATGAGCCGCAACGGCCAGAGCAGGGCTTGCCTGAAATGCTGCACGGCAGGTGCTGGGGGTGTATTCAGCATCGCTGCAGTGTAGGCAGAAGGTGCGTGGAAAAGCTGACCTAGGGGAATCCCTAGGTCGTTCTGAAACCGGTTTCATATAAGCTGCAAGCATTGCTTTTGGGGCACGCGCACGGCAACGCCCGTGCTCGCAAACATGAACTACCAGTTTCAATTCGACGCCGTCTTCGCTGCCTGGCCGCTGCTGCTCAAGGGCACCTGGATCACGATTCAGCTTTCGCTTTCCGCCACGCTGATCGGCCTGGTGGTCGCCATCTTCTGTGCCTGGGGAAAAACGTCGGGGCCGGGCTGGCTGCGCTTTGTCATCAACGCGTACATCGAGGTCATCCGCAATACGCCGTTCCTCGTGCAGCTGTTCTTTTTCTTCTTCGCGCTGCCGGCCATCGGCCTGCGCTGGTCGCCGCAAACAGCTGCGCTGGTGGCCATGGTGGTGAATCTCGGCGCGTATGCGACCGAAATCATCCGCGCGGGGATCGAGTCGATTCCCAAGGGGCAGATCGAGGCGGGCAGGGCGCTCAACCTCAAGCCCTGGGAGATCTTCCGCTTCGTCATCATCAAGCCTGCGCTCAAGGCCATCTACCCGGCGCTCACGAGCCAGTTCATCCTGCTGATGCTGAGCTCGGCCGTGGTGTCGGTCATTTCGGCCGACGACCTGACCTCGGTGGCCGCCAACCTGCAGTCGCAGACCTTCCGCAGCTTCGAGATCTACATCGTGGTGGCTGCCATCTACCTCGCGCTGGCACTGGCCTTCTCGGCCATGTTCAAGCTGATCTACAAGCGCACGCTCAACTATCCGGACCGCCGGTAACAAGCCCCGGACGGAGCCAGAACCATCATGCGTACCTTCGGTTTTCCCGAATTCCTGTTCATTCTCGAAGCGGCCAAATGGACGCTGGCGCTCTCGGCCATTGCCTTCGTCGGCGGCGCAATCCTGGGGCTGATCATTGCGCTCATGCGCACGTCCGAATCGGCGTGGGCACGCGGCGTATCGACCACCTTCATCCAGATCTTCCAGGGAACGCCGCTGCTGCTGCAGCTGTTCCTTGTGTTCTTCGGCGCGCCGGTGCTGGGGCTGGACATCAACCCGTGGATTGCTGCGGGCGTGGCGCTCATCCTCAACAGCGCGGCCTTCCTGGGCGAAATCTGGCGCGGCTGCATCGAGGCGGTTCCGCGCGGCCAGTGGGAAGCCGCGGAGGCCCTGAGCCTCAAGTACAGCGCGCGCATGCGCGACGTGGTGTTGCCGCAGGCTTTCAAGATTGCGCTGGCGCCCACCGTGGGCTACCTGGTGCAGATCATCAAGGGCACCTCGCTCGCGGCCATCATCGGCTTCGTGGAGGTAACGCGCGCCGGGCAAATCGTCAACAACGCCACCTTCCAGCCGCTCATCGTGTTCTCGGTGGTGGCCGCCATCTACTTTGCGATCTGCTGGCCGCTTTCATTGCTGGCCGGGCGCATGGAGCGCAAGCGTGCACAGGCGCTCGCACGCTGATCGTTTTTCGTTTTCTCTCTTCTCGTCGCTTCCTTCTTAATTTCAGGAGACACATCCAATGACCCGTACCACCACCCGCCGCGTTGCCCTGGCAGCCCTTGGCCTTGGCGCCGCGCTCACCGTGTTCGCACCCTTCGCATCGGCCCAATCCGTGGCCGACATCAAGAAAAAGGGCGAGATCACCATCGGCATGCTGGTCGACTTTCCGCCCTACGGCACCACCAATGCGCAGAACCAGCCCGACGGCTATGACGCCGACGTGGCCAAGCTGCTCGCGAAAGAGTGGGGCGTCAAGGCCAACATCGTGCCGGTGACCGGCCCCAACCGCATTCCCTTCCTGCTGACCAACAAGGTCGACGTGCTGGTCGCTTCGCTGGCCATCACGCCCGAGCGCGCCAAGCAGGTGCAGTTCTCGCAGCCCTATGCAGCCGCCACCATCGTGCTGTACGGCGCCACCAAGACCCCCATCAAGGGCGCAGCCGACCTGAAGGGCCTGCGCGTGGGCGTGGCCCGCGCTTCGACGCAAGACGTCGCCGTGACCAAGGCCGCACCCGAAGGCACCGAAATCCGCCGCTTCGACGACGACGCCTCGGCCATGCAGGCGCTGATTTCGGGCCAGGTCGACGCCATCGGCTGCTCGGTGACCGTGGCCGCGCAAATTGCCAAGCGCGTGCCCGCCGGCAGCTACGAGAACAAGTTCACGCTGGTGCAGCAATCGATGGGCATTGCCATGCGTCCGGGCCAGGAAGAGCTGCACAAGGCGGTCAACGAATTCGTTGCCAAGAACACCGCCAATGGCGAGCTCAACAAGCTCTACCAGAAGTGGCTGCAGGCCGACCTGCCGAAGATGCAGTGAACCGCAAGGGCTGAAGAAGAAAAGGGAATCCTGGCATGACGACGGAATCGATCATCCGCATGGAAGCGGTCAACAAGTGGTACGGTGAATTCCAGGTGTTGACCGGCATCGACCTGTCGGTGCGCCAGGGCGAACGCATCGTGATCTGCGGGCCTTCGGGCTCGGGCAAATCGACGCTCATCCGCTGCATCAACCGGCTCGAAACGGTGCAGAAGGGCCGCATCGTGGTCGACGGCATCGACCTGACGGCCGGCGGCAAGAACGTGGACGCGGTGCGTGCAGAAGTGGGCATGGTGTTTCAGCAGTTCAACCTGTTTCCGCATCTCACCATCCTGGAAAACTGCACGCTCGCGCCGATGCGCTCGCGCGGCATGAGCAAGGCGCAGGCGGAAGAGGTGGCCATGAAGTACCTCACGCGCGTGCGCATTCCGGAGCAGGCCAACAAGTACCCGAGCCAGCTCTCGGGCGGGCAGCAGCAGCGCGTGGCCATTGCGCGCGCGCTGTGCATGACGCCCAAGATCATGCTGTTCGACGAGCCCACTTCGGCGCTCGACCCCGAAATGGTCAAGGAAGTGCTCGACACCATGATCGGCCTCGCCGAAGACGGCATGACCATGCTGTGCGTCACGCACGAAATGGGCTTTGCCCGCAGCGTGGCCGACCGGGTGATCTTCATGGCCGAGGGCAAGATCGTCGAGCAGGCGCCGCCGCAGGAATTCTTCAGCAATCCGCAGAACGAAAAAACGCGCCAGTTCCTCGGGCAGATCCTGAGTTCGCACCAGGCCCACTGATGTCTTTTCAGGTACTCGTTTCTCTGTCGTCCTTCGGTGCGGCCGAGGTGGGCCGGCATGGCCAGCTCTGGTGCTCGCAACTGGCGCTGGAGGCAGGCGCCGATTCGGTCGAGGTGCGCGGCGAAATGCTGCGCAACCCCGATGCGGAACTGCCTTCGCTGGCGGGGCTTGCCTCCGTGTATTCCAGCCCCGAAGGGCTGTGGGCCGAAGGGGGCTGGCTCGACAGCGCAGCGTTGGCACGCGGCATTGCCGCCGCAACGAAGCTCGGCGCCAAGCGGCTCAAGATGTCGATCGGCGACTTTCGTGCGTCGTCTCACGGGTCGCTGTGGGGCTTGAAGGTGCAGCTCGCGGAAACGCGCGTCGAACTGCTGATCGAAAACGACCAGACGGTGCGCGCCGGCACGCTACCGGCACTGCAGACCTTCTTCGACGTGGCCGACAAGGCCGGCGTCGAACTCGGCATGACCTTCGACATGGGCAACTGGCACTGGCTCGGCGAATGCCCGCTGCAGGCGGCCCAGGCGCTGGCCCGTCGCGTGCGCTACGTGCATTGCAAGGGCGCGCAGCGCCTGCCGCACAAGTGGGTGGCGGTGCCGCTGGGCGACTCGGCCGCGCCGTGGCGTACCGTGCTGCGCGCGTTGCCGGCCGATGTGCCGCATGCCATCGAATACCCTCTGGTGGGCGACGACCTGATGGCCGTCGCACGCACGCAAATCGATTTCATCCGCTCCGCGCGAGCCTAGAAATACATGACAGAACCGACCGCTTTCGACGTTGCCCTGTTCGGCGAGGCCATGCTGCTGCTCGTGGCCGACCGGCCCGGTCCGCTGGAAAACGCAGAGGCGTTCTACAAGCGCACCGCCGGTGCCGAGACCAACGTTGCCATCGGCCTTTCGCGTCTCGGCCTCAAGGTGGGCTGGGCCAGCCGGCTGGGCACGGACTCGATGGGGCGCTACCTGATTGCAACGATGAAGGGCGAGGGCATCGACTGCTCGCACGTGATCTGCGACCCCGCGCAGCGCACCGGCTTCCAGTTCAAGGGACGCGTCACCGACGGCAGCGATCCGCCGGTCGAATACCACCGCAAGGGCTCGGCCGCGAGCCACATGGGCCCGGCCGATGTCGACGAAGCCTGGCTGCGTTCGGCGCGCCACCTGCATGCCACGGGCGTGTTCCCGGCCATCTCCGACACCAGCCTGCAGGCCGCGCTCAAGACGATGGACGTGATGCGCGCGGCCGGCCGCACCATCTCGTTCGACACCAACCTGCGGCCTACGCTGTGGCCGTCGACCGACACCATGCGCCACTGGATCAACGAGTTGGCTTCGCGCGCGGACTGGGTGCTGCCCGGCATCGAAGAGGGCCTGCTGCTCACCGGCCATACCCAGCCCGAAGACGTGGCGCGCTTCTATCGGGAGCGCGGCGCGAAGCTGGTGGTCGTCAAGCTTGGTTCCGAAGGCGCTTACTACGACAGCGACGTGGCGGGCACCGGACGCGTCGACGGTTTTCCGGTGAAGGAAGTGATCGACACCGTGGGCGCCGGCGACGGTTTTGCGG
Source organism: Variovorax paradoxus (assembly GCF_029919115.1). Taxonomy (NCBI): domain Bacteria; kingdom Pseudomonadati; phylum Pseudomonadota; class Betaproteobacteria; order Burkholderiales; family Comamonadaceae; genus Variovorax; species Variovorax paradoxus. The sequence goes on along the minus strand of NZ_CP123990.1, from coordinate 3,289,410 downwards.
CCGGCGTGGTGAGCGCATTGCTCGAAGGCAAGAGCGTGCCCGACGCCGTGCGCCGCGGTGCATGGATCGGCGCACGCGCGGTGCAGGTGTTGGGCGACACCGAAGGCTTGCCGACGCGCGCCGAGCTCGAAGAAGCAGGACTCTGAAATGACCGACAAGAAGAACGTGCTTGTGTTCAGGGCGCTGCCTGAAGACCAACTCGCGCGCCTCCAGGCCGCGCACCATGTGACCGTTGCCGATCCGCGCAAGGAGCCCGAGGCTTTTGCCGCGGCGCTCGGCATCGCGAACGGGCTGATCGGTTCGAGCTACAACATCGATGCCGCGCTGCTCGATGCGGCGCCCCAGCTCAAGGTGATTTCGAGCGTGTCGGTCGGTGTCGACAACTATCCGCTGGCGGAACTGCACAAGCGCGGCATCGTGCTGTGCCACACGCCTGACGTGCTGACCGAGACGGTGGCCGATACCGTGTTCGCGATATTGATGGCGACGCAGCGCCGCGTGGTCGAGCTCTCGAACCTCGTGCGCGAAGGGCGCTGGACCAAGAACATCGGCGAAGAGTTCTTCGGCACGGACGTGCACGGCAAGACGCTGGGTATTCTCGGCTTTGGCCGCATCGGCCAGGCCGTGGCCCGGCGCGCGGCGCTCGGCTTTGGCATGCCGGTGCTCTACCACTCGCGCCGGCCCGTCGACCTGGCCGCACAGGCGCCAGAGCTGCGAGGCCGCGCAACCCATACACCGCTTGACGAACTGCTCTCGCGCTCGGACATCGTGCTGGCGATGCTGCCGCTCACCGACGCGACGCGCGGCATGATCGATGCCGGCTTCTTCGCGCGCATGAAGCCGGGGGCGTCTTTCATCAATGGCGGCCGTGGCGCGACGGTGAACGAAACCGCATTGCTGCATGCGCTCGACCACGGCACGTTGCGCGCCGCGGGCCTGGACGTGTTCGCGAAAGAGCCGCTGCCGGCCGATTCGCCGCTGCGCACGCATCCGCGTGTCACGCCGCTGCCGCACATCGGGTCGGCGACGCATGAGACGCGGCACGCGATGGCTGAGCTGGCGACGACCAATCTTCTGCAGGTCTTGGCCGGCGAGAAACCGACGGCGCCGTACGACACGGCGGGCGCATGAAGCCCCCGAGGATTTTCTCTCTCCCCCGCTGGGGGAGGGCAGGGTTGGGGGCAAGCGGCGTACCCATTGCGCGCTCTGCCTGTCCCCTTCCCAACCTTCCCCCAAAGGGGGAAGGAGCAAATCCATGAACCCGAGCGGGCGCGCCACCATCGCCGACGTCGCCGAAGCCGCAGGCGTCTCCAAAGCCACCGTCTCGCGCTTTCTCAACCACCGCGAGCGCCTCTTGAGCCGCGACATCGCAGCGCGCGTCGAAGCAGCCATCGCCAAGCTGGCCTACACCCCCAGCCCCATGGCGCAAGCACTGAGCCACGGTCGCTCGCGCCTCATCGGACTGATCGTGGCCGACATCACCAACCCGTATTCAGTCGCGGTGCTGCGCGGCGCCGAGAAGGCCTGCCAGGACGCGGGCTACCTGGTGATGCTGTTCAACCTGGGCAACGAGAGCGAACGTGAGCGCGAGGCCATCGATGCGCTTGCGGGCTACCAGGTCGACGGCTTCATTCTCAACACGCTGGGGCGCGGCAGCAACGTGGTCGATGCGGTCACGCTGCACGGCAAGCCCGCGGTGCTGGTCGACCGGCGGCATGCCGGCATGCACACCGATTTCGTCTCGCTCGACAACCATTCGGCCATGCGCGACACCTGCGGCCATCTGGTCGAAGGCGGCTACCGCGAACTGCTCTACGTGACCGAGCCGCAAAAGGGCGTGAGCTCGCGGCGCGAACGCACTGCGGCCTTCGGCGCCTGCGTGGCTGCGCACGAGCCGCGCGTGGCGGGCGAGGTGTTCGAAAGCGTCGAGGGAGAGAGCGATGCGCTGGACGAAGCCTTGCGCGCCTTGCATCGGCGCGCAAAGCGCGGGCGCCGTGCGGCGGTGGTCGCGGGCAATGCGGTGGTCACGCTGCGTGTCGCACAGGCCATGGCGCGCCTGGGGTGGCAGTTCGGGCAGGAGCTGGGCTTTGTCGGCTTCGACGACCCGGAGTGGGCTTCGCTCATCGGCCCCGGCCTGAGCACCGTGGCGCAGCCCACCGACGCCATCGGCCGCTGCGCCGCTACGTGCCTGATCGAACGGCTGCAGGGGCTGGATGTAGCAGCACGTCAGTTGCTTCTGCCGGGGCAGCTGGTGGTGCGGGGCTCGTCTCAGCCGGCATAGCAGCCGGCTCAGCAGCGGCCAGGTCCGCAACACGAACGACTCGGCTGAGTTCGACCCGCTGGGCAAGCCAGCGCTGGAAATTCCGTTCGGCTTGCAGCTTGAACTCGTTGCGCGTGCGGTTGCAGATTGCGTGGGCAAGGCGCCGGTGCTTCTGCTTGCGAACGCCGCCCAGCGTCGAGTCGTTCAAGTGCTCGATGGTGGCCGAGTCAGGCGTGCTGCGAGGCTCCGCAAAATCCATCGGCAAGCCGCACCAGTGGCAGTTGTTGCCGAAGGAAGAGCGCAGGGCCTGCACGCTCATGGCTGTGGCTGCCTGCGCTGAAACCGGTCAGCCGACTTCGGCAACCAGGTCGATCTCGACGCAGGCACCCATCGGCACCTGTGCCACGCCGAACGCGCTGCGCGCATGCGACCCCTTTTCGGCGCCGAACACTTCGGCAAACAGCTCGCTGGCGCCATTGGTCACCAGGTGCTGCTCGGTGAAGGTGCCGACGGAGTTGACCAGGCTCATGACCTTGACGATGCGCGTGATCTTGTTCAGGTCGCCCACGGCCGCATGCAGCGTGCCCAGCAGGTCGATGGCAATGGCACGCGCGGCCTGCTTGCCTTCTTCGGTGCTGATGTTGGCGCCGAGCTGTCCGGTCCAGACCTTGCCGTCTTTCTTGGCGATATGGCCGGAGAGAAAAACCAGGTTGCCGGTGCGCACAAAGGGCACATAGGCCGCGGCAGGGGCGGCGACGGGGGGCAGGGTGATGCCGAGGCTGGAAAGCTTGTCGTAAACGCTCATTGGAGATCCTTGTCCGAGGGTTGCGATTGAATTTGGGATTGTGTCTGTGATTGCGTCTGCGATTGTGACTGCGCCGCTTGCGCAGCCTGCGTGCGAAGCTCTTCGATGGGTTGCACCGTCACGCCCACCTTGAGCGTATGGCGCGCGCCGCCGTGCAGCACGCCGCGCATGGGGGACACGTCGGAATAGTCGCGGCCGATAGCGAGCGCCACATAGTCCTCACCCGGCTGGCGCCCGTTGGTGGGGTCGAACTCGGCCCAGCCGCCGGCGCTTTCGGGGCCGTCGCCATTGCCGGGCAGGTACACCGACACCCAGGCGTGCGAGGCATCGGCGCCCACCAGCCGCGGCTGGCCGGGCGGCGGCTGCGTGAGCAGGTAGCCGCTCACGTAGCGCGCGGGCAGGCCCATCATGCGAAAGCAGGCAATCATGATGTGGGCGAAGTCCTGGCACACGCCCTTGCGCTGCGCGAGCGCCTCGACCGCGGGCGTGCTGATCTCGGTGCTGTCGGCCTCGTAGGCAAAGTCGCGGTACATGCGCTCGGTGAGGTCCATCGCCACGTCGAAAGTCGGCCGTTCAGGCGCGAAGCTTGCGCGCGCGTAGGCCGCGAAGTCGTCGTGGCGGGGCACGTAGGGCGACGGAAAAACGAACTCCGAAGCCGCATCGAAGGTGGCGTCCTTGCGGTAGCGGAAACGCTCGCGAACGGCCTCCCAGGGCAGGTCGCGCGCCACGGCCGGAGAAAGCACGGGCTCGGAGGTTTCGACCACGCTTTCGGCGGTGACCACGAGGCTGTCGTGCGTGGCTTCGAGCGCAAAGAACGCGCGGGTGTTGCCGTACACGTCGGGCAGCTCGTTGCGCTGCGCGGGCTGGGGTTCTATGGCGAGCTTGTGGCTCACCAGCCGCTGCGAAGAGGTGGCCAGCGGCTTCAGGTGGGCCAGGTGCTGCGCCGTTTCGACCGGGGGCGAATACTCGTAGCGGGTTTCGTGCGTGACGTGAAGAAGCATGGGGTTCCTGCTGGGAAGCTACTTCGGCGCGCCGCCGAAATGTGCCGCGTAGATCTTGTCGTAGCTGCCGTCGGCCTTGATGTCGTCGAGGCCCTTGTTGATCCTGGCCAGGAGCTCCGCATTGCCTTTCTTGACCGCAATGCCGTATTGCTCGACCGGAAAGGCCGCATCGCTCACCGTCTTGAAGCCGCCCCCAGGGTTGTTGGCAAGGTAGTGCTCCACCACGCCGTTGTCAGCCACCACGGCCTGTACGCCGCCGGCCTCGAGCTCCTTGAGCGCGAGCGGCGTGGACTCGAAGCGCTTGATGTTGCCGCTCGACTTGCCCTGCAGCTTGCCGACCACCTCGTCGCCCGTGGTGCCGTTCTGCACGCCGACCTTCATGGTCTTGATGTCTTCGAAACTGGCCACCTGCGCATCGCGCCTGACGGCGATGAGTTGCTTGGCTTCGAAGTACGGCTTCGAAAAGTCCATGGTCTGGCGGCGCTCTCCGGTGATGGTGATCGCCGACACCAGCAGGTCGCGGTCGCCCTGGTCGAGCGCGTTGAAGATACCTTCCCACGGCGTGTTGACAAACTTCACCTCGAAGCCCGCCTTGCCAGCGATCGCCTTGACCACCTCGATGTCGAAACCGACGATCTCGCCCTTTTCGTTCTGCGACTCGAAGGGTGTGTAGGCGGCATCGGTGCCGACCACCAGAACCCGTGCCGCCGGCGGCGGAGGCGCGGCCGTACCCACGGCGGTGGGCTCCTGCTTGCCGCAGCCGGCCAGCGCAAGAGCGGCAAGTCCGGCGGCGATCCAGGCGATGCGGCGGTTGGCAAGCATGTGGCGGCCTCCAGGGGAAAGAGCGTGTTCAGGCGCCGACCGAACGCAGCGATTCCGACGTGAGCGTGAAATAGCGCGTGCCGATGGCGTCGGACACATGGTAGGCCGCGGTTTCGCAGTTGGCGAGAAGCTGCACCAACGCAGGGTAGTCGGCATCGGCTCCGGAGGCGCACAGGTGCTCGAGCGTCCAGCTTGCGGGGTCTGGCAGTTCGTAAGACAGGGCGGTGAGCTTGCCGGGTGCGCTGCCCGCAAGGCGCGCAATGCGCCCGCGCAGCGTTTGCGTGACCCACGCCAGCGACCGGGGATTCTCGGCATCGAGCACCAGCAAATCGACCAGCGTGGCCACGTCGCGCCGCTGCTGGTAGCGCGCGTGAAAGGTAATGGTGCTGTCGAACAGTGCCACCATGGCCTCGAAGCCGCTCACCTCGTGCACGGCGCCGTTCTCGAAGCCGGCCTCCAGCGCATTCGACAGAAAGCCCAGCCGCTCGATGTGGCGGCCGATCGACAGCAGGCGCCAGGCGTCGTCGCGCGTCATGCGGTCGGTCTGTGCGCCGGTCATGGCGGCCAGCGCGGTGCTTGCGGATTCGAGCGCGCGCAATGCGGCGCCGGTGGCAAAGCTGCCTTCGCCGGCCTGCTCGGCGGCGCGCCGCAAGAACTCGGCCTCGGCGCGCACGATCTGGTTCCAGTTGTCCTGCGAGAGGCGCTCGCGCACCGCCGCGGCGGCCTGCCGGATGCAGCGCAGGCTGAAGCCGACGCTGCCGCCGCGCTCCACGTCGCCGAGCTCGGCAATCAGCGCGCGCTCGAACACGCGGCGCGACTGCGGCGCACTGGGCACGCCGGCCGGCACCAATGCATTGCGCAGGGCCATGCGATGCAGCCAATCGAGCAGCGTACGCGACGACTGGTCTTCGCTGCCCAGGAGGTTGAGCGTGAGGCGCGCGAGCCGCACCGCGTTTTCCGCCCGCTCGGTGTAGCGGCCGAGCCAGAACATGTTCTCGGCCGCGCGGCTGGTAACCGGCGCGCGGTGCCGCGCGAGCGAGGCCGGCGTGGCATGCGGCTGCAGCAGCGTGGTGCGGTCGACCTCGCCGTGCGTTTGCACCCACACGTCGGCGCTGCTGCCGCCGCGCTGCATGGAGGCGATCTGCGCATCGCGGCCCGCGAGCCGTGCCAGCCCGCCGGGCAGCACGCGCCACGACTGCGCGCCATCGCTCACGGCAAAAACGCGCAGCAGCACCGCGCGTGGCGCAATGTGGCCCGGGCCCAGGTCATTGGCCCACGTGGGCATTTGCGACAGCGGAAGGTAGCTCTGGATGGTGTGGGCTTCGCCGTCGCGCACGATGCGGCCGGCCCATTCGTCGAGTTGGCGCCGGCTCAGTTCGCTGCCGAGCACCGCGTCGAAGCTGGTCTGCCCGTCGAATCCGGGGTAGGTCGGCTTGATGGCGCATTCGCCCAGCTGCGGCAGCACCGCCTCGAGCGCGGCACGCTCGCCGCACCACCACGTTGGCAGCGCTGGCAGCTTGAGCTTTTCGCCGATCAGGCGGCGCGCGAGGCCCGGCAAGAAGCCCAGCAGCGCGGGGGATTCGAGAAACGCCGAACCGGGCATGTTGGCCACCAGCACGTTGCCGGCCCGAATGGCTTGCAGCAGGCCGGGCACGCCGAGTGTGGAATCCGGCCGCAGTTCGAGCGGATCGAGGAACTGGTCGTCCAGCCGCTTGATGAGCCCATGCACCGGTCGCAGGCCCTGCAGTGTCTTGAGATAGAGCCGCTGGTCGCGCACCGTGAGGTCGCTCCCCTCGACCAGTGTCACGCCGAGATAGCGCGCAAGGTATGCGTGCTCGAAGTAGGTCTCGTTGTAGGGGCCGGGCGTGAGCAGCGCGATATGGGGCGGCACGCCGGCCGGGCACATGCGCTGCAGGCCGTCCATCATGGCGCTGTAGGTGGCGGCCAGGCGCTGCACCTGCAGGGCCTCGAAGGCCTGCGGAAACTGGCGCGTAATGGCAAGCCGGTTTTCGAGCAGATAGCCCAGGCCCGAAGGCGCCTGCGTGCGCTGCGACACCACCCACCAGTTGCCATCGGGTCCACGGGCGAGATCGAAGGCCGCAATGTGCAGCCAGGTGTCGCCCGGCGGCTTCACGCCGTGCAGGGCGCGCAGGTAGCCGGGGTGCCCGCGCACGAGTGCCGGGGGCAAGAGGCCTTCGCTCAGCAGTTGCTGCGGGCCGTAGACGTCGGCCATGACGCGGTCGAGCACGCGCACGCGCTGCAGCACGCCGGCTTCGATCTGGTTCCAGCTTTCGGGCGAGACGATCAGCGGAAACAAGTCGAGCGACCAGGGGCGCTGCGGGCCATCGGCGTCGGCATAGACGTTGTAGGTAACGCCGTTGTCGCGGATCTGCCGCTCCAGGTTGACCGCCCGCCGCGGCAGGTCGCCAAAACCGCCCGGGCCGAGCTGCTCGAAGAATGCGTTCCAGGCCGGCGTGAGGGGCGGCTTCTCGTTGGAAGGCTGCGGTTGCTGGACAACCTGGGTCTGTGTCTGCGTCTGGGATTGGGCCTGCGACGGGTTCGGCAGGGGCGCGGGGCGCTCGGCCGCCGCATCGTAGAGCGTGGGTGGCGTGGCCAGCGCCGGGGCTGCGCCGGTGACCTGGCGCGGCGGCGCGGCGGACGTGGCTTGGCCGCGCAGTTCGTCGAAGTGGCCGGGCAGGGCGGCCGGGGCGAGCGCCGACGCCAGGGCGGCTGGAAATTCCAGCGCCTGGGCGTCGAACAGGGATTCGTTCAAAGGTTCCACAGGGGATGGATTGTCACATCGCCGTCACCGGGTGAGGTGGCGGGCGATGTGCTAAATGTCCCCTTGCGTGCCTTTAAGGCCTTTCACCGCCGCAAATCGAGGGTGAACGGGAATTCGCGGCTGCCCGCGAGCTCGATGGTGGCCGGCGGCGTGCGCATCAGGCCGGGCGTATGGCCCATGCGCGCAAAGCGCGACATGCGCCGGCTTTCCGCCTCATAGGCGTTCACAGGCAGGGTGTCGTAGTTGCGCCCGCCCGGGTGGGCCACGTAATACTGGCAGCCGCCCAGTGAGCGCTTCATCCAGGTGTCGACGATGTCGAAGGTGAGCGGCGCGTGGGCGCCAATGCTCGGATGCAGCGCCGAAGGCGGGTTCCAGGCCTTGTAGCGCACGCCCGCCACAAACTCGCCCACGGTGCCGGTCGGCTGCAGCGGCAGCACCTTGCCGTTGACGGTGATCACGTGGCGGCTTTCGTTCAGGCCCGTTACGCGCACCTCGATGCGTTCGAGCGACGAATCGACATAGCGCACCGTGCCGCCGGCCGAGCCCTCTTCGCCCATCACGTGCCACGGCTCGAGCGCGTTGCGCAGCGAAAGCTCCACGCCCATGGCTTGCACCTGGCCCACCAGCGGAAAGCGGAACTCGAAATGCGGCGCGAACCAGTCGATGTCGAACGCGAAACCGGCCTGGCGCATTTCGCTGATCACGTCGTCGAAATCCATCTTGACGAAGGTCGGCAGCAGGAAGCGGTCGTGCAGCTCGGTGCCCCAGCGCGTGACGGGCGCCTTGTAGGGCTCGTCCCAGAAGCGCGCCACCAGGGCGCGGATCAGCAACTGCTGCGCAATGCTCATGCGCGCATGCGGCGGCATTTCGAAGGCGCGCAGTTCGAGCAGGCCGAGACGGCCGGTGCTCGAGTCGGGCGAATAGAGCTTGTCGATGCAGAACTCGCTTCTGTGCGTGTTGCCCGACACGTCGATCAGGATGTTGCGCAGCGTGCGGTCGACCAGCCAGGCCGGCATGTTCTGGCCGTGGATCTCGCGGTTCCGCGCAATTTCCTTCAGGGCGATTTCGAGCTCGTAGACCTGGTCATTGCGCGCTTCGTCCACGCGCGGCGCCTGGCTCGTCGGGCCGATGAACATGCCCGAGAACAGGTAGCTCAGCGACGGATGGTTGTGCCAGTAGAGCAGCAGGCTGGCCAGCAGCTCGGGGCGCCGCAGGAAGGGGCTGTCGGCCGGCGTGGCGCCGCCCATCACAAAGTGGTTGCCGCCGCCGGTGCCCGTATGGCGGCCGTCGGTCATGAATTTTTCGGCCGACAGGCGGGTTTCGAACGCGGCGTTGTAGAGAAACTCGGTGTGGTCGACCAGTTCCTTCCAGCTGTGGGCCGGATGGATGTTGACTTCGATCACGCCCGGGTCGGGAGTGACGGCCAGCATTTTCAGGCGCGGATCGCGCGGCGGCGGATAGCCTTCCATCACGATGCGCATGCCGAGCTGCTCGGCCGTGGCTTCGACGGCCGCGACCAGGTCGAGATAGTCTTCCAGGCGCGCCAGCGGCGGCATGAAGACGTACAGCACGCCCGAGGCGCTGCCCTTTTTCTCGGCCGCCGGGCCGTTGGCGCGGCGCGGATCGCGCACCTCGACGCACAGCGCGGTGCGCGTGACCCAGTGGGCCGATTCGCCGCGCAAGGGCTGGCGGGTGGCCGGATTCGCAGAGCGGTCTGCGGTTTCGGCCGCCGCATCGCCCTTCGCCCCATCGCCGGTCGTGGTTGCGCTGGCGCCGGGCGACTGCATGCGCAAGGCGGCGGGCACCGCGGGCGGGGCACCGAAGTCATAGGGCACGGCGCCAAGGTCGGCGCCCGTTGCACCGCCCGCAGGCACCGCGTAACGCGCGCGGTAGTCGGCCGAAGTCGGCAACGCGGCGCGCGGTGCGGTCGGGTCGCGCTCGACCAGGTAAGGGTAGTCGCCCTTGCTGGCCCAGGGCTGCGAGTCGAGCGGCAGCCGGTAGCCCATGGGCGAATCGCCCGGAATCAGGTAAAGCCGGTCGTCGCGCAGGAACCAGGGGCCGGTTTTCCAGCCCGGGCCTGCAAGTGCGGGCGCATCGGCATCGGCGTTGCCCGGTTCGAGCGGCAGCATGTAGCCGATGACCGCGTCGAGCTTTTGCGTGAACACGCGGCGCAGGCGAACGCGCTCGAGCTCGTCGTCGAGCTTCGATTCGAACGGGTCGACGTTCACCGGCAACCTGCGTTCGCGCCACAGGTAGTAGTAGACGTCTTCATAGCCGGGCTGGACGTAGCGCTCGGTAATGCCGAGCTTGTGCGCCAGCACGGTGGTGAAGCGGCGTGCGTCTTCGCTCGTGTAGTGCGTGGGCACGCGCTCGTCGGCAAAGAGCTCGGGGTTGTGCCAGAGCGTCTGGCCGTCGGCGCGCCAGAAGATCGACAGCGCCCAGCGCGGCAACTGCTCGCCGGGGTACCACTTGCCCTGGCCGAAGTGGAGAAAGCCGCCCTGGCCGTATTCGGCGCGCAGCCTGTGGACGAGCTCGGTGGCGTAGCCGCGCTTCGTGGGGCCGAGCGCATCGGTGTTCCATTCGGGCGCGTCGCGGTCGCTGGTGGCCACGTAGGTCGGCTCGCCGCCCATGGTGAGCCGCACGTCGCCGGCTTTCAGGCGCGCATCCACCGCATCGCCGAGCGCGAGCACTTCGGCCCATTGCTCTTCGGTATAGGGCTTGGTGACGCGCGGCGATTCATAGATGCGCGTGACCTTCATCTCGTGGCCGAACTCGACCTCCGACTCGTCGACGCCGCCCTCGATGGGCGCTGCGCTCGAGGGCGTGGGCGTGCAGGCGAGCGGAATGTGGCCTTCGCCGGCCATAAGGCCCGAGGTGGCGTCCAGGCCGACCCAGCCCGCGCCCGGCAGGAACACTTCGCACCAGGCGTGCAGGTCGGTGAAGTCGACCGTGGTGCCGCTCGGGCCGTCGAGCGCCTTCACGTCGGGGGTCAGCTGGATCAGGTAGCCCGAGACGAAACGCGCCGCCAGGCCGCAATGGCGCAGCAGCTGCACCAGCAGCCAGCCCGAGTCGCGGCACGAACCGCTGCCGTTGGTGAGCGTTTCTTCCGGCGTCTGCACGCCGGGCTCCATGCGGATCAGGTAGTTGACGTCTTTCTGGACCTGCTGGTTGAGGCCGACCAGGAAGTCGATGGTGCGCTGTTCCTTGCGGTCGATCTTGTCGAGGTAGGCCGAAACGAGCGGCGTGGCTTCTTCGGTGACCAGGTAGGGCGCGAGTTCTTCGGCCTGCGAGGCGGTGTACTTGAACGGAAAGTTCTCGGCCTGCGGCTCGAGGAAGAAGTCGAACGGGTTGTAGACCGCCATCTCGACCACCAGGTCGACCGTGACCTTGAACTCGCGCGTCTTTTCGGGAAACACGAGCCGCGCCTGGTAGTTGGCGAACGGGTCCTGCATCCAGTTGACGAAGTGCTCGGCCGGCTCGACCTTGAGCGAATACGAGATGACGTTGCTGCGGCAGTGCGGCGCGGGACGCAAGCGCACGACCTGCGGGCCCAACTGCACCAGGCGGTCGTATTTGTAGTGGGTGACGTGGTGGAGTGCGGCGTGAATGGACATGCGTTTGTGTGCAGTACTGCGAGATTGCATCGAAAAGATGTCTCTTGTGAGACGCATACTAGCCCAGATACCAAGCAATTAACGCGCCATTGAGCGTGGGTCCGGGGAGGGCTTGCAGCATGTGTTCAGGAGTTTGCCGTTGACGCCGGCGCGGGCGTCTGGCGGCGTCGCGGCCGGATCGTGGGCCTTTGCCGCGCTGGGCGGAACCTTGGTCGGCGCGGCATTGCAGCTGCATCAGGCAACGTTGTGGAGCGCGGCGGCTTACGCCGCCTTGTTCTTCGCAGGCTTGGCGGGGTTGGCCGTGCTCTCCAGGCGGCGATCGTCCTATTTGCCGATGCTCGTTGCGCTGGCTTGCGGCGCCTTCACAGGCGGCGGCCTTGCAGGATGGCGGGCGGTTGACTACTCGGGCGGCGCCCTGGACACGGCGCTCGAAGGTCGCGATCTTCAGGTGGCCGGCGTGGTGGCGCAAATGCCGCAGCACAACGAAGGCGGCACGCGTTTCCAGCTCGACGTCGAATCTGTCCGATGGGCCGATGCGGGCGCTGAAACTCCGGTTCGTGTACCGGCGCGAATCGCGCTTGGCTGGTATCACGACGACACCAGCCGGTGGGGACGCGCTTCGCAAGCGAGTCCAGCCGTGCCGAAAGGTGACGCAGCCCCGCTGCATGCGGGCGAGCGCTGGCGCCTCACGGTGCGGCTGAAGGCCCCGCACGGCAACCTCAACCCGCATGGTTTCGACAACGAGCTGTGGATGTGGGAGCAGGGCGTGCGCGCCAGCGGCTATGTGCGAACGGGCGCCCACGATGCCGCGCCGGTACTTCTTCAATCCACATGGCTGCATCCGCTTGAGCGTGCGCGCGAGGCAGTGCGCGATGCGGTGTTCCAGCGCGTGGCCGACGCGCGGCAGGCAGGCGTGATTGCCGCGCTTGTCACCGGCGACCAGGGTGCCATCGACCGCAGCGACTGGGACATTTTCCGCGCCACCGGCGTGGCGCACCTGATGTCGATCTCGGGCCTGCACATCACCATGTTCGCCTGGCTCGCCGCGCACGCGGTAGGGGCCGCGTGGCGGCGCAGCGTGCGGCTCATGCTGCGCTTTCCCGCGCAGCAAGCTGCACTCGTCGGCGGCGTGCTGCTGGCCGGGCTCTATGCGCTTTTCAGCGGCTGGGGCGTGCCCTCGCAGCGCACGGTCTGGATGCTGGCCACCGTGGCGCTGCTGCGGCTCACCGGCCGGCGTTGGCCCTGGCCGCACGTCTGGCTGCTGATCGCGGCGGTCGTGGTGGCTATCGATCCTTGGGCGCTGATGCAGGCGGGCTTCTGGCTCAGTTTCGTCGCGGTCGGCGTCTTGTTCACCACCGGCTTCATGAAGCCTGCCGACGAGAAGACGGGGGCAGCGGCCAGGCTGCTGGCGTTTGCTCGCGAGCAATGGGTGATTACGTTGGCGCTCACCCCGTTGGGCCTGCTGCTCTTTCAGCAGGTGTCGGTGGTCGGCCTGCTGGCCAATGCGGTTGCAATTCCGTGGGTAACGCTCGTGATCACGCCGCTGGCCATGCTGGGTGCCGCGGTGCCGCCTCTATGGGACCTTGCCGCGTGGGCCGTGCAGGCGCTGGCTGTGCTGCTGAAGTGGCTTGCCGCCTTGCCATATGCCACGCTGTCGATGGCTGCTCCCCCAGTGTGGATGGCCGGTTTTGGCGTGGCGGGCGGCGTGCTGCTGGCCATGCGCCTGCCGTGGTCGCTGCGTTTGCTCGGCTTGCCGCTCCTGCTGCCGGTGCTGCTCTGGCAGGCGCCCCGGCCTCCCGCCGGACAGTTCGAGCTGCTTGCGGCGGACATCGGGCAGGGGAACGCGGTTCTCGTGCGCACGGCAACGCACAGCCTGCTGTACGACGCGGGGCCGCGCTACAGCCTGGAGAGCGACGCCGGCCACCGCGTGCTGGTGCCCTTGCTGCGGGCCCTGGGCGAACGGCTGGACATGCTTGTGCTGAGCCACCGCGACAGCGACCACACCGGCGGCGCGGCCGCGGTGCTTGCGATGCAGCCACAGGCCGAAGTCCTGAGTTCGATCGAAGCGACCCATCCGCTGCAGGCTGTCCGGCCGAACAGGCGTTGCGAAGCGGGCCAGCGCTGGACCTGGGACGGGGTGGATTTCGAAATTCTTCATCCCGCGCCGGCCGACTATCTTTCCTTCACCAAGCCCAACGCCATTTCATGCGTGCTGCGCATCGCGAACGGACGGGCCACGGCGCTGCTGGCCGGCGACATCGAACGCCTGCAAGAGGCTGCGCTGGTCGTGCGAACCCTGGAGCTTCGCGCGGACGTGCTGCTCGCGCCGCATCACGGCAGCAAGACCTCGTCGAGCGCGGCACTGCTCGAAGCGGTGCGCCCGCGCATTGCGCTGGTTCAGGCGGGCTACCGCAACCGCTTCGGCCATCCGGCCCGAGAAGTGGTCGAGCGCTATGCCGCCCATGGCGTGCGGCTCGTCGAAAACGTGTCTTGCGGCGCAGCGCTGTGGCGCAGCCAGGCGCCTGAAGAGGTTGGCTGCGAAAGAGAGCGCAACGCCCGTTATTGGCATCACCGCCTGCCCTGAAAAGCGGCTGATAGGGCGGAATCCGCGCCAACATAGGGCTTTCACTGGCCTCGAACTTGCTAAGCTATGGCTCAAGGAGATTGGTCGTTCCATGCACAAATTCGATGAGATGTATGAGCAGTTGCCCTATGCGGGGTCTGCAATCAGGCAGCACTACAAGCGCTACGACCAATGGCTTGCAAAGCAGCCCGGCGAGGTCATGCGGGCGCGGCGCGAAGAGGCGGAAATGATCTTCCGCCGGGTCGGCATCACCTTTGCGGTGTACGGCGCCAAGGACGAAGACGGTTCGGGCACCGAGCGGCTCATTCCGTTCGACCTGCTGCCGCGCATCATTCCCGCCCACGAGTGGGAGAGCATGGAAAAAGGGCTGGTGCAGCGCGTGACGGCGCTCAACCGCTTCTTGCATGACGTGTATCACGACCAGGAAATCATCAAGGCCGGCATCATTCCGGCCGAGCAGATCCTGAACAACGCGCAGTTCCGCCCCGAGATGATGGGTGTGAACGTGCCGCACAACGTCTACTCCAACATCTCGGGCATCGACATCGTCCGCGCGCCCGACGCACAGGGCAACGGCGAGTACTACGTGCTCGAAGACAACCTGCGCGTGCCCAGCGGCGTGAGCTACATGCTCGAAAACCGCAAGATGATGATGCGGCTCTTTCCCGAGCTGTTCAACCAGAACCGCATTGCGCCCGTCGCGCATTACCCCGACCTGCTGCTCGAAACGCTGCGCGCCAGCGCGCCGCCCGCCACGGCGGAACCCACCGTGGTCGTGCTGACACCGGGCATGTACAACAGCGCCTACTTCGAGCACGCCTTCCTGGCCCAGCAGATGGGCGTGGAGCTGGTCGAGGGGCAAGACCTCTTCGTGAGGGACGACTTCGTCTACATGCGAACCACGCGCGGGCCGAAGCGCGTGGACGTGATCTACCGCCGCGTCGACGACGATTTTCTGGACCCCGAGGTGTTCCGCCCCACGTCCACGCTGGGTTGCGCAGGCCTGATGCGCGCGTACCGCGAGGGCAACGTCGTCATCTGCAATGCGGTGGGTACGGGCGTGGCCGACGACAAGTCGATCTACCCCTACGTGCCCAAGATGGTCGAGTTCTACCTCGGCGAGCAGCCGATCCTGAAGAACGTGCCCACCTACATGTGCCGCAACAAGGACGAGCTGCAATACACGCTCGACAACATGAAGGACCTGGTCGTCAAGGAGGTGCACGGCGCCGGCGGCTACGGCATGCTGATCGGCCCGGCCGCCACGGTGGCCGAGATCGAGGAGTTCAAGAAGGCCGTGATCGCCAAGCCCGACGGCTACATCGCCCAGCCCACGCTGAGCCTTTCCACCTCGCCCACCTTCGTGGATGCCGGCATTGCGCCGCGCCACATCGACCTGCGCCCCTTCGTGCTCTCGGGCAAGGAAGTGCAGATGGTGCCCGGCGGCCTCACGCGCGTGGCGCTCAAGGAGGGTTCGCTGGTGGTCAATTCGTCGCAGGGCGGCGGCACCAAGGACACCTGGATCCTCGAGGCGGACCGCGGCGCCAAGCCCAAGGCGGGGCAATCGCAAAGCCAATCGCAGTCGGCCTGAGCGCAGCAGGCAAGCAAGCAAAGCAAGGAATCAGGAGAACAAGAATGCTGTCACGCACTGCCGATCACCTCTACTGGATGTCGCGCTACACAGAGCGCGCGGAAAACACCGCGCGCATGCTCGACGTCAACTACCAGACCTCGCTCCTGCCCCAGTCGGCCGAAGTGGCCAAGTACGGCTGGCAAGGCGTGCTTTCCATCAGCGAGTTGCTGCCGTCGTACAACAAGAAGTACGAGCAGATCACGCCCAACGAGGTGATGGAGTTCATGGTCAAGGACGAGAGCAATCCGTCTTCGATCGTCTCCTGCCTGAAGGCGGCGCGCGAAAACGCACGCGCGGTTCGCGGTGCGCTCACCACCGAGGCGTGGGAAACGCAAAACACCACCTGGCTCGAAGTGAATCGCATGCTGCGCGCAGGAGATTTCGAGCGCGATCCGGCGCAGTTCTTCGAATGGGTCAAGTTCCGCTCGCACCTGTCGCGCGGCGTCACGCTCGGCACCATGCTGCAGGACGAGGCCTTTTACTTCTCGCGCCTGGGCACTTTCCTGGAGCGCGCCGACAACACCGCGCGGCTGGTGGACGTGAAGTTCCACGCCCTCAACAGCGAGTTCTTCGGCACCGCTACCGAGGAAGACCAGGAGTACGACTTCTATCACTGGAGCGCCATTCTGCGCAGCGTCTCCGCCTTCGAGGTGTACCGCAAGGTGTACCGCGACGTGATCAAGCCTGAGCGCGTGGCCGAGCTGCTCATTCTTCGCGCCGACATGCCGCGTTCACTGCACGCGAGCCTGGTCGAGGTGGTGAACAACCTTGCCAAGGTGCAGAACGAGCAGAGCGCCGAAACCCAGCGCCGCGCCGGCAAGCTGCTGGCCGACCTGCAATACGCGCGGGTCGACGAAATCCTGGCGACCGGGCTGCACGCCTACCTCACGCAGTTTCTCGACCGGGTGAACGAGTTGGGCGGCCGGATCAGCCAGGACTTTTTGGTTCCGGCGCACTGAGCACGGCGAACGCGTGCGGCTAGTCGCCCATTCGCCGCGTGCCTTCTCGATCGAAGGCTTTCTCGAGCCAGAGGAGTGCGAAGAGCTGATCGCGCTTGCCGAGCGCGAAGGCTTCGCCTCGGCCGGCGTGCGCACCGCGGACGGGCCGAAGGCCATGCCGGCCATCCGCAACAACGAACGTGCGATGCTGCCTTCGGCGCACTGGGTTGCGCTGCTATGGGCGCGGCTCGGAACAGTCTCGCTGCCCGAAGTCGCCGGACATGTGGCGCGGGGGCTGCCGAGGGACCTGCGCTTCTACAAATACTCGCCCGGCCAGCGCTTCAAGATGCACAAGGACGGGCCGTGGCATGAGGACGGGCTTACGAGCCAACTCACGCTGTTGGTCTACCTGAACGACGGCTTCACGGGCGGTGACACCGACTTTCGCGAGTTCCGCGTGAGGCCCGAAGCCGGCGCCGCGTTGCTTTTCATTCACGACACTTGGCATGAAGGTGCGGCGATCGAAGAGGGCACGAAGTACGTGTTGCGCTCCGACGTGATGTACGGCCCCGGCGCCTGAGCGCGGGCGAGGCGATGCTCAGTTCGCCGTTGCCTGCCGCACCGCGCGCTCCCAGCGCGCCATCGATTCCTCGGCCTGCGCCCGGCCCATGGTGGGCATGAAGCGGCGCTCCACTTTCCACAGTTTCGACAACTGGCGTGCATCGCTGTACACGCCGGTCGACAGGCCTGCGAGGTAGGCTGCGCCCAGTGCCGTGGTCTCGATCACTTCGGGCCGTACCACGGGAATGCCGAGCAGGTCGGCCTGGAACTGCATCAGCAGGTCGTTCACGCTGGCGCCGCCGTCCACACGCAGTTCGGCCACGGGCGTGCCGCCGGCAGCGACCGCATCGCGGCTCATGGCCTGCAGCAGTGCGGCGCTCTGGTAGGCGATGCTTTCGAGCGCGGCCCGCGCAATGTGCGCCACAGTGGTTCCGCGCGTCAGGCCGGTGATGGTGCCGCGCGCATCGGCGTCCCAGTAGGGCGCGCCCAGGCCGGTGAAGGCCGGCACCATCATCACGCCGCCCGCGTCGGGCACGCTTTCGGCAAGCGACTGCACTTCGGCGCTGCCCTTGATGGCCTTGAGCCCGTCGCGCAGCCACTGCACCACGGCGCCGCCGACGAAGACGCTGCCCTCCATGGCGTACTGCGGCGTGGCGTCTGTCTGCGCGGCGCTGGTGACGAGCAGGCCGTTGTGGGAGGGCTGGAATGCCGCGCCCGTGTGCATGAGCAGGAAGCAGCCGGTACCGTAGGTGTTCTTGGCCATGCCGGCCGTAAAGCAGGCCTGGCCGAACAGGGCGCTCTGCTGGTCGCCGGCCACGCCGCCGATGGGCAGGGCGCGGCCGAGCAGCGCGGCGTCGGTGTCTGCAAAGTGGGAGCTCGACGGTTGCACCTTGGGCATGAGTGCGGCGGGAATGTCGAGCGCCTTGAGCAGGTCGGCATCCCATTCATTGCTGTGCACGTTGAAGAGCATCGTGCGCGAGGCGTTGCTCACATCGGTCACATGCACCTTGCCGCCGGTAAGCTGCCACATGAGCCAGCTGTCGACGGTGCCAAAGGCGAGTTCACCGCGCTCGGCCTGCGCGCGTGCGCCGGGTACGTTGTCCAGCAGCCAGCGCAGCTTGGTGCCCGAAAAATACGCATCGATGACCAGCCCGGTTTTCTCCTGGATGGTGCCTGTCATGCCGTCTTCGCGCAGCTTGGCGCACAACGGCTCGGCGCGCCGGTCTTGCCACACGATGGCGTGGTGCACGGGCTGGCCGGTCTTGCGGTTCCACAGCACGGTAGTTTCGCGCTGGTTGGTAATGCCGATGGCATGAATGTCAGAAGGCTGGAGCTTGGCCTTGACCAGCACTTCGCGCGCGGTGGCCAGCTGGCTGCGCCAGATTTCCATCGGGTCGTGTTCTACCCAGCCGGGCTGAGGGTAAATTTGTGTGAGCTCTTTCTGTGCGATGGCAACGATGTGGCCTTCGCGGTCGAACACGATACTGCGGGAGCTGGAGGTGCCCTGGTCGAGTGCTAGCAAGTAGGTCATGGCTTGGATGTTCCTTCGAGTCTGGTCATGCGACTTGTGTTCTTGGCGCTGTCGTTTTCGCGCCGTTGTTCCAGGGCGTGTGCAAAGGCCACCGGGTACTCCCCTCCGCGAATGTCCCCCGGGGCTGCGCCCCTCCTCGAGGAGGCCGCAGGCCGGGGGACATTCGCGGAGAAAGGTACCCCGTCGGCGGGTGCGCCGCCCTGAAACAAGCAGCGCTAAAACGAACGATCACCCCGGCTGAGCAATCAAAGCCAGCGCATCCGAAATCGACTTGCTGTCCTCCGGCCGCACCAGCTTCGCGACCTCCTTGCCGTCGCGCATGAACACCAGCGTGGGCCACAGCCGCACGTTGAACGAGCGCCCCAGCGGACGGCCGCTGCCGTCCTCGACCTTGATGCGGGGGATATCCGGATACTTGGCAAAAGCTTCTGCGATATTGGGTTGCGCGGCCTTGCAGATGCCGCACCAATTGGTACCGAACTCGACCACCGCGGGGCCCTTCAGGGCGTCGATCTCAGCGCGGGCCGGTTGCTCGGTCTTGTATTCGGAAGTCATGGCGATCTGGCTCCTTTCTTGGGTTGCTTGGCCCATTGCACCAAAATTTTGCGGGCTTGTTCGCGGCAGGGGCTTGGTTTTTTCGGCCTGCTTTTTCAGGCGGGCTGCATGCCATGCGAGGCAAGCAGCGCGGGCAGGTCCCGCATGTCGCTGAACACCTGCAGCGCGCCGACACTGCGCAGCGCCTCGGGTCCGCTGTGGCCTGATTCGCCGGTGCTGTAGCCGAACACCGTGGCGCCCGCCGCCACGCCGGCCATGGCGCCTGTGACGGTGTCTTCGACCACCGCGCAGCGCTTCGGATCGACGCCCAGAGCCTCGGCGGCGGCAAGGTACACCTCAGGGTGCGGCTTGGAACGCGGCATTTCGTGGCCGCTGAAGATACGGCCCTGAAAGCAATCCAGCAGCCCCACCTTCGCCAGTTGAAGCTCGACCTTGTGGCGGTCGGCACCCGAAGCGCAGGCGATGCGGCCCTTGAGCCGTGCATGAATATCGCGGATGGCCGCCGGAGCGTGGGGAATGGCGGTCAGCTCGCGTTCAAGAGCTTCGTTGCGGCGAGCCCTGAACGCCCTGAGCCACTCTTCGGTAATCCGGACGCCGGTCTTGGATTCGATGAGGTCCGTTTCGTCCTTCACGGCCTTGCCGGTGAAGGTGTTCATCGACTCTTCGGTGGTGAGATGCCACCCGAGCTCGCCGAGCATTTCGGCAAGTACGCGGTTGGTGATGGGTTCGGAGTCGACGAGAACGCCGTCGCAGTCGAAGAGGACTGCGGCGAAGGGAAATGGGGTCATTGCACTGGAAGGGGTTCGGGGATAGCCCCTCATGGTAGCAACGACCCCAGGCGCGCTCAGGCCACGGGCCGTATCGGGATGTAGATCTCCCCGCCGCCCGCCATGAACTCCTTCGACTTTTCCTCCATGCCCTCGGCCATGGCTTCGGCCTCCGCCACGCCCTTCCTGGCGGCGTATTCGCGCACTTCCTGCGTGATCTTCATCGAGCAGAACTTGGGCCCGCACATCGAACAGAAATGCGCCACCTTGCTCGAATCCTTGGGCAGCGTCTCGTCGTGGAATTCGCGTGCCGTGTCGGGGTCGAGCCCCAGGTTGAACTGGTCTTGCCAGCGGAACTCGAAGCGCGCCTTGCTCAGCGCATCGTCTCGCGAACGTGCCCCCGGGTGCCCCTTGGCCACATCAGCCGCATGCGCGGCGATCTTGTACGCAATGATTCCCTGCTTCACGTCGTCGCGGTCGGGCAGGCCCAGGTGCTCCTTCGGCGTCACGTAGCACAGCATCGCGGTGCCGGCCCAGCCGATCATCGCGGCGCCGATGGCGCTGGAGATGTGGTCGTAACCGGGGGCGATGTCGATCGTCAGAGGGCCGAGCGTGTAGAACGGCGCCTCGTGGCAGTGCTTGAGCTGCTCGTCCATGTTGGCCTGGATCATGTGCATCGGCACATGGCCCGGCCCTTCGATCATGGTCTGCACATCGTGCTTCCAGGCGACTTGCGTCAGCTCGCCCAGTGTTCGCAGTTCGGCAAACTGCGCTTCGTCGTTCGCATCTGCACCCGAGCCCGGGCGCAAGCCGTCGCCGAGCGAAAAGCTCACGTCGTACGCCTTCATGATGTCGCAGATGTCCTCGAAGCGCTCGTAGAGAAAACTCTCCTTGTGGTGCGCGATGCACCACTTGGCCATGATCGAACCGCCGCGCGAGACGATGCCCGTCATGCGGTCGGCGGTCAGGTGAATGAACGGCAGCCGCAGGCCCGCATGAATGGTGAAGTAGTCGACGCCCTGCTCGGCCTGCTCGATCAGCGTGTCGCGGTAGATCTCCCATGTGAGGTCTTCGGCCACGCCGCCCACCTTTTCGAGCGCCTGGTAGATCGGCACCGTGCCGATCGGCACCGGCGAGTTGCGCACGATCCAGTCGCGTGTGGTGTGGATGTTCTTGCCGGTCGAAAGATCCATGACGTTGTCGGCGCCCCAGCGAATCGCCCACACCAGCTTTTCCACTTCTTCCTCGATGCTCGAAGTGACGGCCGAGTTGCCGATGTTGGCGTTGATCTTCACCTTGAAGTTGCGGCCGATGGCCATCGGCTCGACTTCGGGATGGTTGATGTTCGCCGGAATGATCGCGCGGCCGCGCGCCACTTCGTCGCGCACGAACTCGGGCGTGATGATGCGCGGAATGCTCGCGCCCATCGGGTTGCCGGCCACGCGCTTGGCGCGCTCCTCGTTGGCCAGGTACTCGGCCATCCACTCGCGCTTGCCGTTCTCGCGCAGTGCCACGTACTCCATCTCGGGGGTGACGATGCCGCGGCGGGCATAGTGCATTTGCGTCACGTTGGCGCCGGACTTGGCGCGGCGCGGCGTGCGCTGCAGGGCCGACGCGCCGGCGCGCAGTTCGGCCAGGCGCTGGGCGTCGCGGTCCTCGTTCTTGGCGCCGTCGTCCAGCGCGTGGTGGGTGCGGCCCTCGTAGCTTTCGGTGTCGTTTCGCTCGATCACCCATGCACCGCGCACGTCGGGCAGGCCGCGGCGCACGTCGATCTCTACCTTGGCGTCGGTGTAGGGGCCCGAAGTGTCGTAGAGCGAAACGGTCTCGCCGTTGGTCAGCAGAACGTCGCGCACCGGGACGTTCAAGTCGGGCCGGCTGCCCGGAATCAGGCACTTGTGCGAGGCGGGAAACGGCTCGCGCGTGAGCGAGAGCAGGGAGGTGAACTTGTCGGGGGCATTCATGCGGGGCACTCCTTGTTGAGGGAAAGGTGCTCCGCAATCGCTCTGAGGACTTTGGGCCGCCACGGTGGGTGGGTGGGTGGCGGGACCGGAGTCAGGGAGTGCAGCTCTTCTTACGCCGGTATGACCCGGATCAAGTTCGCGGGTCGGCAACTTTGCCATCTCAGCACGCCACATGCGTGCACCCCGGAGCGAGGCCGATTGTGCGAGCCCCGGCCCGCCGAGTCAACCAGGAGTCTGCAAGTCGCCTTCGAGGTAGAACCAGCGATCGCCTTCCCGCACGAAGCGGCTGCGCTCGTGAAGCCGCGTGGCGGTGCCGGTGCTGCTGCGCTGCCGCGCGACGAATTCGACCTCTGCGTGGTCTGCGTCGAGCACCGATCGCGAGCGGATGTCCAGGCCCAGCCATTTCACGCCGGGCTCGAACTCGATCGAAGCCGGCCGCTTCGACGCGTGCCAGGTGGCCAGCAGGTAGGGCCCCCGCTCCAACACGAAGGCGGTATAGCGCGAACGCATCAGCGATTCGGCATCCGGTGCGGGCGTGCCCTCGAAGTCTTCGAGGTAGCGGCCGCAGCACAATGCGTAGCCGATGGGCTTGTCTCGACGGTCCGTGCGGCCGCAGGGGCAGGGTCCGGTGGTGGGAACAGTGGCGCTCATGAAGGCCTCTATTGGAACACCTCGCGGCCCTGCCCCCGATGGGGCAACCCCGGGGCGTCTCCGGAGATCCACCCTTGGCGCAGTGCTTGCTAGCCGTTAGCCTTGTTTCTGCACACGAAAAGAGCGAGGCGGCGATGTACCTGACAGGCTCCGAACAGCAGGCGCTGCGCGGCGTTTTCACGCTGCTGGCGGAAGACCGAGGCGAAGGCGACATTCGCGAGCGACTCGGCCGGGCGCTGCTCGACCTGCTGCATGCGGACCAGTTCGCCTCCTTCGTCTGGAATGCCGAAAGCGGCCGATTCGATGGCCGGGTGGCTCTGAACATGGACCCCGCCAACCTCGACCGCTACGGCGAATGGCACCAGCACCACGACCCGATCACCTTCGTGCTGCAGTCGCATCGCCGCGCCACGCGCGTGACCGACGTGATGCCGCAGCGTGAACTGATGCACACAGAATTCTTCACCGACTTTCTTTCGCGCGACGGACTGCACTGGGGCATGAACCTGCATGCCTTCGAAGGCAACCGGGCGCTGGGCGACCTCCGCATCTGGCGGCGCAAGGGCCGCGGCGATTTCAGCGACCACGAGAAGGCGCTGCTCGACCTGATCGAGCCGGCTTTCATCGGTGCGCTGCGGCGTGCGCAGCGCACGGCGGCTGTGGCGCAAATGCCCGCCGAAGCCCCGTGGAGCGCCTTGAGTGCACGCGAGCAGCAAGTCGCAAGCGCTGTTTGCGAGGGCCTGACCGACAAGGAGATCGCGCGCCGCATGGCGGTGGGCGTGCCGACGGTGCGCACCTACCTGCGGCGCATCTTCGACAAGCTCGGCATCGAACGCCGCTCGGCGCTGGCCGGCCTGGCCCAGCGCTGACACGGCCGGACGCGCCCTACTTCGACTTCGGAGCCGGCAGGCGGCCCAGTACGTTTTCCACCGCAAGGCCCACGGCGAGCAGCTTTCGATCGCTGCCGGCGGGCCCGTCGAGCTCCAACCCCACAGGCAGGCCGCTCGCCGCGCCAAGACCCGAGGGCAGCTGCACGCCCGGAATACCGGCGTTGCTGCCCGGGTCGGTGTTCTGGATGAGCGCGCTGAACGTCTCGGGGCTGCTGGCCTCGGGTGCAGCCGGCGGAGCCGCCCGCGGCACGGTGGGAAACACCAGCGCATCGAGCCGGTGCTGCGCGAAGGTGTCGCGGTAAAGCTTCTGCAACGCGGGCCGGGCGACGTGCATTGCGTTGTCGTAGGCCGGCTTGGCGTCGACCATGCCGTTAGGCGCGGGCAGCTTGCGTGGAATCACGAAGGCTTCGAATGTGGCCTTGACGTCCGGGCTCGCAATGCCGGCCGTCAGCTGCGCGATGTCGATGCCGGTGCGGTATTTCGCGAGGTAGGACACCATGTCGTCGTGCGCCTCATAGAGCGCCACCGGAAAGCCGACGGCGCCATTCAGTTCCATGAGCTTCGGCATCTCCACGTCCACCAGCGTGGCGCCTGCCGCGCGCAGCTTGGCCAGCGCCGCGTCGGTCGCGGCCCGCGTGTCGGCGTCGAGGTTGGCGTAGAAAGCCGGCACCACGCCGAGCCGCACGCGCTTCAGGTCGGCGGGCTTCAGCGGGGCGCCTCCCGCGATCACGCTGTCGAGCAATCCGACGTCGGCCATCGACTGCGCCATCGGCCCGGCGGTGTCGCGGGTGTGCGAGATCGGCGCGATGCCCCGCTGCGAATAGCGGCCCATGCTCGGACGCAGCGAAGCGCAGCCGTTGAATGCGCACGGAATGCGCACCGAGCCACCGGTGTCGGTGCCCAGTGCCGCCGGCGCCATGCGTGCGCCTAGCGCCGCGCCGTTGCCCGACGACGATCCGCCGGCCACGCGGCTGGCGTCATAGGCGTTGCGCACGCCCACCTCGGGGCCGGTCTGGAATGCGGGGTTGTAGCCTGTCACGCCGAAGGCCAATTCGTGCATGTTCGTCTTGCCGAGAATGACGGCGCCCGCCGCGCGCAGCTTGGCGACCACCGGCGCATCGGCCTTGGGAACAAAGCCCTTGAGCGCCGGCGACCCGGCCGTGGCGGGCAGGCCCTGCACCTGGATGTTGTCCTTGATGACCACGGGCAGCCCGGCCAGCGGCTTGCAGGCGCCGCCGCGCTTGCGAGCGGCATCGGCGGCGCGCGCGGCGTTCAGCGCGCCGGTCTCGTCGAGGGTGATGAAGGCGTTGAGGTTCGCCCATTCCTTGGCCTTCGCAAGGTAAGCCGTCACGAGCTGCTCACTGGTCAGCGTGCCCGCACAGAGCTGTTGCACGGCGTCGCTCGCAGTCAGCGGGGCAACATCAGCGGCGGCGGGCTGCGCCTGTGCGGATGCACCCAGGCACAGCAGGGCCGCGGCAAACGAGACGGGCTTGGAGAAAATGGACATGGCAAGGACCTTCGACGAAGAGGCGCCATGCTGCACCGACGGCGCGGTCTTGTCTGTCATCAGAAACGATGACACGGCATCAACGCCTTACCGGAACATCACCCACTCGGGCCGCATGTTGAAGCGCACCGGAAGAATGCTCACGCCCAGGCCGCTGGTCACGTACACGCGCTTGTCCTTGTGCGCGATCCAGCCATAGGCCCATTCGCGCGGTGCGCGCCCCGGCACCACCAGGGCGCCGTAGCCCGGCAAGCTGATCTGCCCGCCGTGCGTGTGCGCGGCCACCACCAACCCACGGGTGGGCGGCATCGTCGCGAAGCTGAACGGGTCATGCATCATGACCAGCGTGGCGGCGCCCTTCGGCACGCCGGCCAGTGCCTTGTCCGGCTGTGAATGTCCCGTCGAGTCGTCGCCGATACCGGCCACCCAGATGTCGTGGCCAGGCAGGCGCACCGAGGCGTTTTCGAGCACGCGGATGCCCTGTGCGGACAAGGCCCGCGCCGTGCGCTCGCCGTCGTGCCACCAGTCGTGGTTGCCGAGCACCGCGTACACGCCCTGCGGTGCTTTCAGGCGGCCCAGCACGGTAGCCATCTCCTCGATCGACAGGTCTTCGTCGCCACCTGAACCCGCAAGAAAGTCGCCGGGCAGCAGGATCACGTCGGGCTGCGCGGCGTTGATCTGGTCGACGATGCGCGCGGCGCGCTCCACGCTGGTGATGCGCCATGCCGAGCGCGTGGTGAGATGCCAATCGCCCGCCATGGCCACCTTGAGCCCGGCGGGCGCCTGCCATTGCGCGGAACTCAGCGGCTCGACGCGTGCCGCGACCCACCGCGGCTCGATGGCCACCGTCCAGACGGCCAGCGCAAGCAGCAGGACCGCCGCCGCAATCCGGAACACCGGCAGCCGGCGGCGCGTGCCGGTGCTCACGCCAGCGCGCGTTGAATGAGCAGCTTCTGGATGTCCGACGTGCCTTCGTAGATCTGGCAAACCCGCACATCGCGGTAGATGCGCTCGAGCGGAAAGTCGTTCACGTAGCCGTAGCCGCCCAGCGTCTGGATGGCGGCGCTGCACACGCGCTCGGCCATCTCGCTGGCGAACAGCTTGGCCATGGCCGCTTCCTTCAGGCACGGGTGGCCGGCGTCTCGCAGGCTGGCTGCATGCCAGATCAGCTGGCGGGCGGCTTCGAGCTGCGTGGCGCATTCGGCCAGGCGAAAGCCCACGGCCTGCTGCTCGAAGATCGAACCGCCGAAGGCCTGGCGCTCCTTGGCGTAGGCCAGCGCCACCTCGAACGCGCTGCGCGCCATGCCCACGCTCTGCGCCGCAATGCCGATGCGACCACCTTCGAGCGCGCCCAGCGCGATCTTGTAGCCCTCGCCCTCCGCACCGATCAGGTTTTCCGCCGGAACGCGGCAGCCGTCGAAATTGATCTGTGCGGTGTCGCTGCTGTGCTGGCCGAGCTTGTCTTCGAGGCGCGCGACGCTGTAGCCGGGCGCATCGGTGGGCACGATGAACGCGCTCATGCCGCGCTTGCCCGCGCCCTTGTCGGTCACGGCGATGACGATGGCGACCTGGCCGTTCTTGCCGCTGGTGATGAACTGCTTGACGCCGTCGATCACGTAGCCGTCTGCGTCTTTCCGCGCCGTGGTGCGCAGGCTCGACGCATCGCTGCCGGCCTGCGGTTCGGTCAGGCAGAAGGCGCCGAGCATCTGCCCTTGCGCCAGCGGTTCGAGCCACTGCTTCTTCTGCTGCGCATTGCCGTAGCGCATGAGAATGGCGTCGACCGGGCAGTTGGTCACGCTGATGGCGGTGCTGGTGCCGCCGTCGCCGGCCGCGATTTCTTCGAGCACCAGCGCGAGCGTGAGGTAGTCGAGCCCCGCGCCGCCGTGCTCTTCCGGCACGCAGATGCCGTAGGCGCCCAGTGCCGCAAGGCCCTGGTGCGCTTCCTTCGGAAAGCTGTGCTCGCGGTCCCACTTCGGGGCATTGGGCCAGAGTTCGGCCTGCGAAAAATCGCGTACCGCGTCGCGGATGGCTTCCTGGTCGGGGGTAAGCAGCATGGCGTGTCTCCTGTTCTTTTTGTTCTTGCGTGCTTACTTGCCGGCGCCCAGGTCCATGATGAGCCGCGCGGCCATGTACAGGCGCCGTGGAATCGCGCTGATGTCGACGTATTCAGCCTTGTCGCTGTGATAGCCGAAGCCCGGCAGGCCCAGGCTTTCGATCACCGGCTTGCCCGAGAGCGCTGCGTAGGCCGCATCGGTGCCGCCGCCAGTGCGTTCTTCCACGCCCAGCGTGCCGCCGGCTTCCTTGTAGAAAGCCACGGCCTTTTCGACCAGCTTCTTGCCGCCTTCGCCCGCGTTGAAGGCCGGACGGCCGCGCGTGACCAGCACCTTGACGTCGGATTCAGGTAGCTTCTTCTGCTGCGCCTTTTCTTCCAGCGTCTTCATGGCGGCCTCGAAGTCTTCGTTCTGCGCGTAGCGCACGTCGGCATTGAGCGTGGCGCTGGCGGGAATGATGTTCGACACGCTGCCGGCCTTGGCAATGGTCCAGTTGAAGCGCAGGTGCTTGGCCTTGTCGTCGATGCTCATGGTGCGCAGCACCAGGTCGGACGCCTCCACGAGCGCGTTCACGCCCAATTCGGGCGCGGCACCGGCGTGCGACGCCTTGCCCGTGATGTTGACCTGTACGTAGGCAATGCCCGAAGTGCCGAGCGAAAGTTTCTCGTCGCCGGCTGCCGTGGGTTCGAAGGAAAGCACGTAGTCGGCCTGCTTGGCTTCTTCCTGGATCAGGTCGCGCGAGCCAAAGGAACCCTTTTCCTCGTCTGTGTTGAAGAGCACGGTGATGGTGCCGTAGTCGCGCACGCCGTAGTCCTTGAGCAACTTCAGCGTGTGCAGGATGACGGCGTTGCCGCCCTTGTCGTCCGCAATGCCGGGACCGTAGGCCTTGGTGCCCTCGACGCGGAACGGCGCCTTCGCGAGCGTGCCCTTGAGGTACACGGTGTCCATGTGCGACATCAGCAGCAGGTTCTTGCCGCCCCGGCCCTTGATCTTGCCGACGATGTTGTCGCCCACCACGAGGCCGGCCGACTTGCTGCGCGTGACGGTGAAGCCGAGGTTCTTGAGTTCGGCCTCGAGATAGTTGCCGGCGGCCGCAATGCCTTCGGCATCGCCCGTGCCGGTTTCGATGTTGACGAGCTGCTCCAGCGTCTTGAGCACCGCGGGCTGCGCATCGGTCGCGGCCTGGAAAAGCACGTTGTCGCGTTTCTGCGCCCAGCCGGCGGCGGGCGCAAGAAAAGCGCCGGCGAGCAAGGCCGTCATGACGGTACGTTGGATGGATGGGCGCATGAAGAACCTCCTGGCGTCTGCGATATTTTTGAAGAAGAACCACGAAGCGCTCCGGCAAGGGGCGCTTGTGGCGGTCGTTTTTATCAGAGCAATTCGAGTGCCACGGCGGTGCCTTCGCCGCCGCCGATGCACAGCGTGGCCACGCCGCGCTTCTTGCCGCGCGCCTTCAGCGCGTGGATGAGCGTGACCATGATCCGCGCGCCGCTGGCGCCGATGGGGTGGCCCAGCGCACAGGCGCCGCCGTTCACATTGACGATCTCGTGCGACACGTCGAGCTCATGCATCAGCGCCATGGGCACTACCGCGAAAGCTTCGTTCACTTCCCACAGATCGACGTCCTTGACCGACCAGCCGGTCTTCTTGAACAGCTTGGCCACGGCGCCGACCGGCGCGGTGGAAAACCACTCGGGCTGCTGCGCATGCGTGGCATGGCCGACGATGCGTGCGATGGGCTTGGCGCCGATCTTCTTCGCGTGCGACTCGGTCATCATCACCAGCGCCGCGGCGCCGTCGTTGATCGACGAGCTCGATGCGGCGGTGATGGTGCCGTTCTCTTTCTTGAACGCGGGCTTGAGCGTGGCAATCTTGTCGAGCTTGACCTTGCCCGGGCCCTCGTCGATGGAAATGACGGTGTCGCCGCCGCGGCCCTTCACGGTGACGGGCGTGATCTCGTCCTTGAACGCGCCGGACTCGGTGGCCGCCTTGGCGCGCTGTACGCTGGCAATGGCAAAGGCGTCTTGCTGCTCGCGCGTGAACTTGTACTTGGCGGCGCAGTCTTCGCCGAAGGTGCCCATCGAGCGGCCCGGCTGGTAGGCGTCTTCGAGGCCGTCGAGCATCATGTGGTCATAGATCTTGTCGTGGCCCATGCGGTAGCCGCCGCGGCCCTTGAGCATCAGGTAGGGCGCGTTGGTCATGCTCTCCATGCCGCCCGCCACCATCACCTCGTGCGTGCCGGCCAGCAGCAAATCATGCGCAAGCATGGCGGCCTTCATGGCCGAGCCGCACATCTTGCTGAGCGTGACCGCGCCCGCGCTGTCGGGCAGGCCGCCCTTGTAGGCCGCCTGGCGCGCCGGCGCCTGGCCTTGGCCGGCCATGAGGCAGTTGCCGAAAAGCACTTCGCCGACGCTGTCGGGTGCAATGCCGGCGCGCTCCACGGCGGCCTTGATGGCGGCGCCGCCGAGGTCGTGCGCGGAGAGGGAAGAAAAGTCGCCCTGGAAGCTCCCCATGGGAGTGCGGGCGGCGCCGACGATGACGATGGATTCGGACATGGGGGTCTCCTTCGAAAAAGTGAAAGGGGTGGCTGTGGACAGTGGCTCAATCAAAAATGCGTTGCATGTCCGTCGTGCGGAAAGCGCTGCGCTTCTTCGTACGGGAACACATCGAGCATCTGCCCGGCCTGGATGCGTTCCTTGTGGTGCTGCCAGAAGGCGGCGTCAAGCAGGTCGGCGTGGTGCGCCATGAAGGCTTCGCGCACCGCGTCGTTGCCCAGCAAAAAGGGGCCGAAGGTTTCGGGAAACACGTCCTTCGGGCCGACCGAATACCAGACCTCGCCGCTCATCTCGTCTTCCTCGTTGCGCGCCGCGGGCACCTTGCGGAACTGGCAGTCGGTGATGTATTCGATTTCGTCGTAGTCGTAGAAAACGACCTTGCCTCCGCGCGTGACGCCGAAGTTCTTCCACAGCATGTCGCCGGGAAAGATGTTGGCGGCCACCATGTCCTTGATGGCGTTGCCGTATTCGACGACCGCGTGCTCCAGTTGCTCCTGCGCGCGCTTGGCATGCGCCGGGCTTTCGGGGTTGGCCAGCGTGTCGAAGGCCTCTTGCAGAAAGATGTTGAGCGGGATCATGCGGCGCTCGATGTAGACGTGCTTGAGCACCAACTCCATCTCCCCGTTGCCGTCGCGGTCGGCAATCTCGAGCTGGCTGGGCGCGAACTTCCGGATTTCCTCGATCAGCTCGGGCTCGAAGCGGTCGAGCGGAAAACCCACGTCGCTGTACTCCAGCGTGTCGGCCATGCGGCCGACGCGGTCGTGCTGCTTCACCAGCAGGTACTTGCCCTTGATCTGCTCGCGCGTGGTGTCTTTCTGCGGCGGATAGAAGTCCTTGATGACCTTGAAGACGAACGGAAACGAAGGCAGGTCGAACACCAGCATGACCATGCCCTTGATGCCCGGCGCAATGCGGAAGCGGTCGCTCGAATAGTTGAGGTGCGAAAGAAAGTCGCGGTAGAACAGCGTCTTGCCCTGCTTTGCAAGGCCCAGCGCGTTGTAGATTTCGGCGCGCGGCTTGCGCGGCATGAGCGAGCGCAGGAACTGCACGCACGCCGAAGGCACTTCCATGTCGACCATGAAGTAGGCGCGCGCAAAGCTGAAGAGCATCTGCAGGTCGTCTTCGCCGAAGAGCGCCGCATCCACATAGAACTTGCCATGCCTGTCGTGCAATATGGGCAGCGAGAACGGCAGCTCGACAAACCCGTTCATGATCTTGCCGACCACGTAGGCGCCCTTGTTGCGGTAGAACAGCCCCGACAGCACCTGGATCTGGAAGTTGGCGCGCAGCTTCACCTGGTGAAAGCGCCCCATGATCGCGTGCGCCACCCTCTCGGAATCACGCCGCTTGTTGGCAAAGCTGCCCTGCAGGCCATAGTCGTCCAGCATCTGCTCGATGGTGTCGGCCAGCGTGTCGTGCGATGGGTAGTAGGGCCTGTACGTGGGCGCGCCGCGCGGCTCGATGTATTCGGTGCTGATGGCCGGCCGAACGAAGATGAAGTCGTTCTGGAAGTAGGCGCGGTGCAGGATCTTGGTGGTTACCGAGTTGAAGAAGCTCTCGGCCAGCTCGGGCTGGTGGTGGTCCACCAGAAGGCCGATGAAGTGCAGCTTGACCTGGTGCCACACCTCCATCGGCTGGTCGCCGGCCTTGAACTCCTTCTCGAGCCGGGCCACGGCTTCGTTCACCCGCAGGTCATAGAACTCGATGCGCTCGCGCTGCGCGCGCTGCTGGCCGTGCCAGTCGGCCGTTTCGAAGCGGTGCTTGGCACGGGCCGATTCGGCGCGGAAGAGGCTGTAATGGCGATTGAACCCATCGATCATCGCCTTGGCGATGTCGTAAGCCAGCGGCGAATCGAGGCGCTGCGGGAACATGCGTTCAGCCGGTTTTCGTTTCGCTGCCTGCGGCGGCCTGAACGACCGGAATAGCCGGAATGGCTTCAGGAGCGATTCCGTCCGCACCTGCCTGGCCGGACGGCGAGGCGCCCAGCGGCTTGCTCCACTTGTAGCGAATGCGCTGAACCGCCGCCTTGTACACCGCGTCGAGCGGCTTGGCGCCGTCGACGTTCAAGCCGAGGTCCTGCAGCAGGCCGTCGTGCACGCCGAAGGTCCAGCCATGGATCTTGACCTTCTGGCCGCGGCCCCAGGCATCGACCATGACGGTGCTGACGGCCACGTTGACCACCTGCTCGGCCACGTTGAGCTCGCACAGCGCGTCGACGCGCACGTCTTCGGGCAGGCTGTCGAGCATGACGGCGTGGCGGTCGCGCACGTCCTGGATGTGGCGGATCCAGTTGTCGGCCAGGCCGATGCGCTTGCCGCTGAGCGCCGCCTTGACGCCCGCGCAGCCGTAGTGGCCGACCACCATGATGTGCTCGACCTTCAGGTGCTCTACGGCAAATTGAATCGCCGAGAGCGCGTTCAGGTCGGAATGCACCACGATGTTGGCAACGTTGCGGTGCACGAACACCTCGCCGGGCTCGAGGCCGGTGATCTGATTGGCGGGCACGCGGCTGTCGGAACAGCCGATCCACATGTAGCGCGGCGTCTGCTGCTTCACCAGGCTGGTGAAGAAGCCGGGCCGGTCGCGTTCCATCTGTGCGGACCAGGCACGGTTGTGGGCAAAGAGGTCATCAAGAGTGTCGGACATGGGCGTGATTGTCGATGAGTCGTGATTCGGATGCGGTATATCAGTGGCCCCTGGGTCAGGCCGCCTTGGCCGCCCGTTGGGCCTTGGCCAGCGCCGCGCGGCCTTTTTTCTCGTGCTCGCGTACTTCGGCCAGGTTGGCCTGCAGTTCGGCAAGCTGCTCTTCCAGCTGGGCGCGGTGCGCGCCCAGCACGCCGAGAAACTTCTGCAGCTGCGCCACGGTGTCGCGCGGGCTGTCGTACATGTCGAGGATTTCCTTGGCCTCCGTCAGGCTCAGGCCCAGGCGCTTGGCGCGCAGCGTGAGCGTGAGCCGCGCCCGGTCTCGCGCGCTGTAAACGCGCTGCATGCCGGCCCGCTCCGGCGTCAGCAGCCCCATGTCTTCATAGAAGCGAATGGCGCGCGTCGTCAGGTCGAACTCCTTCGCGAGCTGGCTGATGGTGAAGGTTTGCGCGGACATGTATGTCTGAAATCGGTCGAAGAGCCGTCTGGAGGGGCGTTGCGGTGGCGACAGCAGGTTTGCCCCGGTCTCCCTACAATGATGCCCTTAACCCATGACGTTTACGTAAACGTCAATCTTACATGAACCTCCTCGAACGCGAACTCCACTACCCCCTGGGCGACACCCTGCCCGCGCCCGGCGAAGCACTGGAAGTCGCGCCGGGCGTGCGATGGATCCGCATGCGGCTGCCGTTTGCGCTCGACCACATCAACCTCTGGCTGCTGCGCGACAGCCTCGACGGCGTCGAAGGCTGGACGGTGGTCGACTGCTGCATTGCCCACGACGAAGCCCGCGCGCAATGGGAGCAGGTGTTCGAAACGCAACTGCAGGGCCTGCCGATCCTGCGCGTGATCGTCACGCACATGCATCCCGACCACATCGGCCTGGCCGACTGGCTGTGCAAGCGCTGGAACGCGCCGCTGTGGATCAGCTCGACCGACTACCACGTGGCGCGCGTGCTGACTTCCGCCGGCGACACGCTGGCCGGCGGCGACCAGGCCGCCAACTTCTTTGCGTCGCACGGCCTGACCGATCCGGAGGCAGTGGCCAAGATTCGCGCCCGCACCAACTACTACGCCAACATGGTGCCGTCGGTGCCCGATCGCTTCACGCGCATGATGGACGGCGACACGGTCACCATCAACGGCCACGCCTGGCGCTGCATCAGCGGCTACGGCCATGCGCCAGAGCACATCGCGCTGTACTGCGACGAATTGAAGCTGCTGCTTGGCGGCGACATGATGCTGCCGCGTATTTCGACCAACGTGAGCGTGCATTCGGGCGAGCCAGAAGCCAACTCGCTGCGGCTCTTCCTGGACAGCATCGACAAGTTCAAGGCGCTGCCCGCAGACACGCTGGGCCTGCCTTCGCACGGCAAGCCGTTCACCGGCATTCACCGCCGCGTCGACCAGTTGCAGGAGCACCACCGCGACCGGCTGGCCGAACTGCTCGAAGCCTGCACCGCCCGCCCGCTTACCGCAGCCGAGGGCCTCCCGATCCTGTTCAAGCGCGAACTCGACCTGCACCAGATGACCTTTGCCATGGGCGAAACGGTGGCGCACCTGCACCTGCTGTGGTTTTCGGGCCAAGTCAGGCGCGAACTGGGCAAGGACGGCGTCTACCGCTTCGGAGGCCGCAGCGCCGTCTAGCCAGGGATTTAGACTTGCCGGATGGACACGCTGGCTGAGCTGCGCGCCGGCCGGCTGGCTGGCGCCAAACGAATCGACCTCTCGTGCGGACTCACCGAGTTTCCGCGCGAGATTTTCGACCTTGCCGATTCGCTCGAGGTATTGAACCTTTCGGGCAACGCGCTCGATGCGCTGCCGGACGATCTGGACCGGCTGCACCGCCTGCGCGTGCTGTTCTGCTCCGACAACCGCTTTACGCAGTTGCCCGAACCGATCGGCCGATGCCAGGGCCTGGAGATGGTCGGCTTCAAGGCCAACCGCATCCGCACCGTACCCGCTGCCGCGCTGCAATTACCTTCGCTGCGCTGGCTGATCCTGACGGACAACCAGGTCGAGGCATTGCCCGAGGCGATTGGCCAGTGCGCGCGAATGCAGAAGCTCATGCTCGCCGGCAATCAGTTGCACGCACTGCCGGAATCGCTGGCGGCCTGCGACCAGATCGAGCTGCTGCGCATCTCGGCCAATCGCTTCGAGGCTCTGCCCCAATGGCTGCTCTCGTTGCCGCGGCTTTCTTGGCTTGCGGGCGCGGGCAACCCTTTCGATGCGCAAGCCGAAGACGCGGCCATTGCCGCGCAATCGGTGCCGCGCGTCGACTGGCGCGAGCTGGCGCTCGGCAAAAAGCTCGGCGAAGGCGCCTCGGGGGTGATCTACCGGGCGACGCTCGGCACGACATCGAAGCCCGTGGCCGTCAAGCTGTTCAAGGGCGCGGTGACGAGCGACGGTTGGCCGCACAGTGAAATGGCCGCGAGCATCGCGGCCGGCGCGCATCCGACATTGATTGCCGCGCAAAGCCGGGTCGGCGGGCATCCGGAAGGGACCGAAGGCCTGGTCATGGCGCTGGTGGACCCATCTTTTCGCACGCTCGCGGCCCCCCCGAGCCTGGCGTCGTGCACACGCGACGTCTACGCGGCCGACGCGCAATGGACTTCCGGCGTGGCGTTGCGCATGGCGCGCGACATCGCTTCTGCCATGCAGCATCTGCATGCGCGCGGCATCTTGCACGGCGACCTCTACGCGCACAACATCCTGTGGAGCGCACAGGGCGGCGGGCTGCTCGGCGACTTTGGCGCAGCCTGGATGACGGGCGCGCTCGACCCGGTGCAGATCGAAGCCTTGCAACGGCTGGAGATGCGCGCCTTCGGCTGCCTGCTGGAAGAGCTGCTCGACCGCTGCAGCGATGCACCGCCAGACGCCATGGCCGCATTGAAAGACCGCTGCATGCAACCCGACATTGCCGCGCGGCCGTCGTTTGCCGAGGCGCTGTCGCGGCTCCAGGGCGAGCTCTCGCAATGACGAGCCCGCGCTTGCCGCTGCCCACGCGCGATGGGGTCGGCCCGAGCTGCGTCGGCTTGCCGCAGGGCCACTGGCCCACCATCGTCGAGTTCTTGATCGAACGCTTTCCGGCGATCACTCCCGACGCATGGATGGCCCGCATCGAAGCCGGCGACGTGATCGACGAGCACGGCGTACCCGTGACCGCCCAGCGCCGCTACCAGGCGCCGCTGCGGGTGTACTACTACCGCACGCTCGACACAGAGGTGCGCATTCCGTTCGACGAGCAGGTGCTGTTCCAGGACGACCACCTCGTGGTGGTCGACAAGCCCCACTTCCTGCCCGTGACGCCCACGGGCAAATACCTGCAGGAAAGCCTGCTGGTGCGGCTCAAGCGCAAATTGAAGCTCGACGACCTGGTGCCGTTGCATCGTATCGACCGCAGCACGGCGGGGCTGGTGCTCTTTTCGGTGCGACCCGGAACCCGGGGCGCCTACCAGGCCATGTTTCCCGAGCGCCGCATCGCCAAGCACTACGAAGCCGTAGTGCCGTGGCAACCGGGCGTGTCGTCGGTGCCCGGCACCTACTGCAGCCGGCTGGTCGACGACGAGCATTTCATGCGCGTGAAGGAAGAAGCCGGCGAGCCGAATTCGGAAACGCGCATCGTCGTGCGGCAGGCGGCCGATGGCTACGCCCTGCTGGAACTTTCGCCGGTGACGGGCCGCAAGCACCAGCTGCGGGTGCATTGCATGGCGCTGGGCATGCCGATCGTCAACGACCCGATCTATCCCACGCTTCTGCCGCCCGATACCGACGACTTCGAAAAGCCGTTGCAGCTGCTGGCAAAGTCGGTGGCATTTCAGGACCCGGTGAGCGGCGAGCTGCGCAGCTTCACAAGCCCCCGGAGCCTGTCGCTGCCGCCAAGGTGACGCGCTGCGCGCACGCGGCGCACTAAGCTCGTTTCCTGAAATCTTTCATTCAGGAGACACCTGCACCATGGACACCACCCAACTCTTCTCGCTGAAGGGCCGCAGCGCCTTGATCACCGGCGGCTCGCGCGGCATCGGCCGCATGATTGCCGAAGGCTTTCTGGCCCAGGGCGCGCGCGTGTACATCTCGGCCCGCAAGGCAGCCGCATGCGACCAGACCGCCAAGGAGCTTTCGGCCTTCGGGCAGTGTGTGTCCTTGCCGGCCGACGTGTCGACACTGGAAGGTGCGCAGGCGCTGGTCGATGCGTATGCCAAGCATGAAAGCTCGCTCGACATCCTGGTGAACAACGCCGGTGCGGCGTGGGGCGCGCCGTATGACGAGTTTCCCGAGAGCGGCTGGGACAAGGTGGTGGACCTGAACCTGAAGACGCCCTTCTTCTTGACCAAGGCGCTGACGCCGATGCTCAAGAAGGCGGCGACCGATCACTTGGCGAAGGTCATCAACATTGCCTCGATCGACGGCATTTCAGTGAATCCGCAGGAGACCTATTCGTATGCGGCGAGCAAGGCCGGGTTGATTCAGCTGACTCGGCGGATGGCGCTGAGGCTCGCGCAAGAGCGGATTGTGGTGAGTGCGATTGCGCCGGGGGCGTTTGCTTCGGACATGAACAAGCTGGCGCGTGATCATGGAGATGAGGTGAAGGAGCGGATTCCTGCGGGGCGGATTGGGGTGCCGGAGGATATGGCGGGGGCGGCTATTTATTTGGCTTCGCAGGCGGGGGACTATGTGATGGGGTCTACGTTGGTGGTGGATGGGGGGGTTACGCACGCGCGCTGAGTCGTTTGCTTGGTTGCTTCTGAGGACGCGGGCTTTGTTTGGGTTCCGAGGCCGGGCCTCCGCTCCTCGGCGCATACAGAGGGGCTTGGAAACCGAACGGGCCTTTGCTTCGCTCGGCCACCAGGCCACCGCGGCGCTGCGCGCCGCAGTGGTCGGCATTGAGTCTGCTGTTGGTATTGGCTGTTGGGGCCGAGCGAGCCCCAAGTCCAACAGCCGATACCAACCACTGCGGCGCGCAGCCGCGGTGGCCTGGTGGCCGAGCGAGAGCGAAGGCTGCCCGCTCCCCACCCCTTCTGTATGCGCCGAGGAGCGCAGATGGAGGCGGGATCAGGGCCGCAGCTGTTTGAGCGAAGCGAGTTCTGCGGACCCCCGCCGGAGTCGAGCACCGCAGGTTTCCCGTAGCGAAGCGAAGGGACGCAGACAGTAGGGGTCGCCTTTCTTTGCTTACTTTCTTTGGCGAAGCAAAGAAAGTGAGTCGCCCGCCGGGGCGACACCCGGCCCCGGGAAACAAAACAAAGCAAGGAGTTCATTCCCCCTCCCCCACAAACAAAGCCTCGAACTCCCCACCCAAAGGCAACCCGACAACAACCATCCGAGCCCCCTCTTCAGAGCCAGGATCGCCAAGCCACAAAGACCCCCCCGCCCCAGGCAAAGCCAGCAACTCCATTCCCCCCTCGCGCCCCACACCACCTTGCGTCGCAACAAACAACCGCTCAAGCAAAGCATCGAACCCCAGCGCATCCATATCCCCCTCAAGCCCCTCCAACGCAGCCTGCGTCCCCCGCTCCCACCACAGCAGAAGCCCCCGCAGCGCGTCGCCCCCCAACGTCTCGCCGACAGATGCATCGAACTCGACAGCCAGCGTGATCGGAAAGTACCGCCCCACCCCATCGACCGAAGGCATCATCACGCCGATCCACGCACCTTGGCCCGCCACGCCCGGCCCCAGCGCAAAGCACCACACCGGCGCCTGCAGGTAGTGCGAAATCCAGTCTTCATGCCGGTCCTTCAGCCGCGCCAGGCCGCGCTGCAGCCAGTGGTCCCACTCAGAACGAAACGACTCGGGCAGTCGCCGGTGCGCAAAGTCCCCCATGCCGGGCAACTTGCCGAACCATCCGGGCAACGCAGCAGAAGGAAAAACAACCGCGTCGGTCACAACCCCTCCGGACAGGAGAACTCGCGCAGTTCCTTCAAGCGGATCGGATGCTGCACGCTGTTGGTCGTGACCTCGAAGCGCGTCTTGCGCGGGCCGACCTGGAAGGTGATGAAGAATTTTTCAGGCGCATCGCCGGCTTCCAGCTGGCCGTCGTCGAGCGCGCGGAACAGCGCCCACGGCCCATCGACTGCGGAGCCGGAGCTGCCGGTGGTCGAAGGCGGGCTCACCTGGATGCGCACCTGGTTGCTGCCCTTGGGGCCCGGCCATTGCACGGCCATGGGCACCACGGGGCCGTGCGCGTATTTCACGAGCTGGCCGTCCACGTCGAGAATGAACTGCGTAATGCCGGCATCCATCTCCACCGGCTTGAAGTCCAGCCGCATCGACGGGCCTCGGCCGCCGCCGCGGAAGAAGATGTCCTTGATGCGCGCGGCACGCTCGAACTGCGCCAGCGCCTGCGTGGTAACGGCGCCGCGCTCGGCCACGGGCTTGTAGCGCCACGGCTTGGTGCTGGTGTCGACCAATGCGGCCAGGCGTTTCTGGAAGAAGTCGTCCATCAATCCGCCGGCACCGAACATCTGGCCGAAGTCTTCGGGCAGCACGTCGCGCTTGCTGTTCCCCACAAAGGGGTAGCGGCCTGCAATGGCGCGGTTGCAGAACTCGGTCACGGGGCGCAGATCCTGGCTCAGGTTGCCGCGCTCGGCCACCTGGGCCTGCGCCGCGCCCGACTGGCTCAGGTTCTCGACCATGGTGCGCACGGGCTCTGGCAGCCGGCCGGCGTCCGACTTGAGCTTGCCGGCCACGTCGCCGGGCGGCGGCGAGGTGCGGCCCTTCACGGCCGTGTCTACCGCGTTGAGGTACACGTACACCTCATTGAACAGCTTGAGCGCGTCGTCGATGGGCGCGGGCTGGTTGGGTGCAACCGGCGTGACCAGGCGGCGCAGCGCCTCGAAGCGGTCGTCCACGATGCTCTCGATGCGCTTGCCGCTGGCGACTGCCTTGTTCGGATCGCCGCCGAACAAGTCTTCGAGGCCCTTGCGCGTGCTGGCGACGGTGGCGGTCGCCTTGCTCACCACATCCTTGGGCTGGTCGGCGGGAATGAGCGTGGTTTCCTTCACCACTGCGCGCAAGAAGTTGGCAAGCGGCGAGCCCACGCCCGAAAGAATGCGCGCGGCCTCGATGTTCTTCTCGAGCCCGGTGGCGCGAATCAGCCGCACGTCGGCCAAGAGCGTCTCCCACACCTTGACGTATTCCGCCAGGTAGAGCCGACGCACGCGGTCGGTCAGCGCGCCGAGCGCGGCCACGTCGCGCATGCGGTCGGTGGCGCTGCGGTCTTGCCCCAGCACCCATGGGTCTTCCTGCGCAAGCAGGCCGGTGAGCACCGTCACCTCGTTCTGAAAGCGCTTGTGATAGCCGTCGTAGGTGAACATGCCCGGCACGCCTTCGGTCAGCGGCTTGCCGCTGATGCGCTCGAACACCAGCGGCGCGGAAGGGCCCGCGGCGGTGGCGATGCTGAATGCCGGAATGTCCTTGGTGGCGCGCTGGCGCTTGAGGCGGCTGAACACGCGTTGCTCCAGCGGATAGCTCGCCAGCACGGCGCGCACGCTGCGCACCAGGTTCTCGTCCATCTTGAGCGGCGAGCGCGGCGGGCCCTGGGCAATGAGCACGTCGAGCTGGTCTTCGAGCGCCTGGCGCTGGTCTTCGGGAATGCCGCGGTCCAGGCTGCGCGCCCAGTCGAGCGTGATCCACGCCTTGAGCGCCTCGGCATCGAAGTGCTCGGGCTGGTAGAGCATGAGGTAGCTCTTGAGCGCCTCGTACGTGTACTCGAGGTTGTCCTTCTGCGCGGTTCGCAGCTGGTCCTCGATGCGCTTGGCAATCTGCGGCAAGAAGGCGTCGTTGAGAGCGCGCTGGTGCGTGAGCATGGCGGCCGCGTCGAGCTTGTCGCCCTGGTAGAGGCCGAGCGTCATCGACAGCGGCTCGTCGCCCTGGCGGTTGTCGGGCGTCTTCCAGATGTCGCGCAGGCCCTGCAGCACGGGCGCGACCTCGACCAGGTTCTGCACACGCGAGGGCAGCGCCGCAAGGGTCTGGCGTGCGGGCTCTACACGCGCCTCGACCGACTTCAGGTAGTTGACGTTCTGCAGCGTGCTGTAGCCCCAGCCGGCCAGCAGTGCGAGCGTGACCAGCGTCATGGCCGCCACGCCGGCCATGCGCAGCGCATGGCGCCGGCGCTCCAGCTTCACGTTGGCACCGGCCAGGCGCTGTTCCGGAAACACCACCTCGCGCAGCAGCGCGGTGAGAAAGTAGCTGCGGCCACTCGACTTCTGCGGCGCGAGCATGGCGCGCTCCAGGCCGAAGCTGCGGGCAAGGCTGCCCATCACGCGGTCGATTGGGCTGCCCTCTTGCGTGCCGCTGGTGAAATAGACGCCGCGCACCCACGGCGGCTGCGCAAAGCGCGAGCCGGTGAACACCTGGTCGAGCAGGTCGGACAGCATCGAGCCGATGGAGCCGAACTGCGCCGGAAAGCCAAAGATCGCCGCGCGCCGCGTGCCATCGGTCTCGCGCTGCATGCGCGCAATGAGTCCGTCGTTGACGCGGTTGTGCAGCAGCGCGAACTCGCGGTTGAAGGCGGTGGAAAGGCCCTTCTCGTCGGCTTGCACATTCTCGTCGGCCGGCAGCGTAAAGCCGAACACCTGCGCGCGCTGCTCTTTGCCAAGGTCGTCGAAGTAGTCGGTAAAGCCGTAGAGCAAGTCGCTCTTGGTGACGAGCACGTACACCGGCAGCCGCGTGGTGAGCTTCGCATCCAGCTCGAGCAGCCGCGCGCGAATGGAAGCGGCCAGCTGCGTGCGCTGCTCGGGGCCCTGGCTCAGCAGGTCGGCCACGCTCACCGTGAGGAACACGCCGTTGAGCGGCCGGCGCGGGCGCGCCTTCTTGAGCAGGCCCAAAAAGCCTTCCCATGCGCTCTTGTCTTCCGACTGGTGGCTGTCTTGCGTGGTGTAGCGGCCGGCGGTGTCGATGAGCACGGCTTCGTCGGTGAACCACCAGTCGCAGTTGCGCGTGCCGCCCACGCCGCGGATGGCGCCGGGGCCGAACTTCTCGGCCAGCGGGAACGAAAGGCCGGAGTTGACCAGCGCCGTGGTCTTGCCCGCGCCGGGCGCGCCGATGAACACGTACCACGGCAGGTCGTACAGATAGCTGCCGCCGGAGATGGAGAGCCAGTCGCGCCAGCCGGGCTTCTTGCCCGCGGCGTGCAGACGCATCTGCTTGAGCGTGGCCACGGCTTCGCTGAAGCGCGTATCGAGGATCTTCTGTTCGCCGTTGACCGGCGCGTCCGTCTTCGCGGCCGGCGCCTTCATCAGGCCGTCTGTCAGGTGCTGGCTCGCACGGCGCGCGCGCCAGCGGCGGTAGATCGCGCGCAGCACCACGATGAGCACGATGGCGCCGATCAGCAGCGCCCGCACAAGTTCGCTTTCGAGCGGCGCCCA
Source organism: Variovorax paradoxus (assembly GCF_029919115.1). NCBI lineage: Bacteria > Pseudomonadati > Pseudomonadota > Betaproteobacteria > Burkholderiales > Comamonadaceae > Variovorax > Variovorax paradoxus. The sequence continues at coordinate 3,247,936 of NZ_CP123990.1, read as the reverse complement.
TGCGCCGATCTTCACCAGGGGGCCGATCCACCAGATCAGCAGCGAGACGATGACCAGCGCGAGGATGGTCAGCAGCAGCGGGCTGAACAGGAAGCCGAAGATTTTCTTGATCATTTCGTCACTCCCGCCGAAGCCACCCGGTCGGGCTCGGACAACAGCACGATGTCGACACGCCGGTTGCGCGCGCGGTTTGCGGGTGTGTCGTTGGCGGCCACGGGCTCGGCGTCGGCCTTGCCGTCGGAGCGCATGCGCGCCGGCTCCACCAGCGTGGTGAGCGCGCCCTTCACCGCATCGGCGCGCGCGGCCGACAGGTGCCAGTTGGACGGATAGCGCAGCGAGCGGATCGGCTGGTTGTCGGAGTGGCCGGTGATCAGCACCTCGCCTTTCACCTCGGCAAGCGCCTGGCCGATGCGGCGCAGCACCGGCAGCGATGCGGCCATGGGCTCGGCGCTGCCGGAGCCGAAGAACGAGTCGCCGCGCAGGCGCACCACGCTTCGGTCGGCCTCGTCGGTCACGGTGACCAGGCCCTGCTTGATCTCGGGCTCCAGAAAGCGCGCGAGCCGCGGCGTCTTGGCCGGCGCGGCGGGCGGCGCAATCTGTATGTTGGGCACGCGCAGGCCCGACACCGCGGCATAGGTGGTGTCGGAGCGGTAGTTGAGCGTGAGCCGCAGGCCAAACCATGCCAGCGCAAGCAGCAAGGCAAAGCCCGCTGCAAACACCCACAGCGGCAGTGATTCGCGCAGCCGCACGGTGCCCGCGCCCTGGCCGCGCCAGTGCGGAGAAAGCTCGGCCTCGACCGGCGGGCGGTCCTTGGCGATGAGGTCTGCCAGGCGCTGGCGCACCGAATCGAGCTGCGCGCGGCCGTTGTCGACCACGCGGTAGCGGCCTTCGAAACCGAGTGCGAGCACGCTGTAGATCAGCTCCAGCAGCTGGCGGTGCGTGGGCACGTCCTGCGCGAGCTTGGCGAGCAGCTGGAACACTTTTTCGCCGCCCCAGGTCTCGTTGTGGAACTGCACCAGCAGGCTCTGCTTGTTCCACCCGGCCTGCACGCCCCAGGGCGTGTTGGCCACGGCTTCGTCGAGCGCCGTGCACAGCACATAACGCGCAGCCAGAACCGATTCGTTGCTTACACCGGCGCGGCGCGCGGTGGCGTCGAACTGGTTCACCGCTTCAGCGGTGGAGGCGCGCAGGGCCGGCACGTTGGGCGGCTGCGCAAGATTGCGAAGCTTGCCGATCAGCACCAGCAGCTTGCCCGCGGCCGATACCAGCGGATTGAGCAGGCCGATCTCGCCGACTTCGGCAGCAGGCGTCGGATCGGCACCGCCGAAGAACGGCGCAGGTGCCGCGGCGGGCGGCGGCGGCGTGCCGGCCGGCGTGCGCGGCTTGGGCTTGATGACCGTGCGCTCCGACTCGAAAGCGGCGAAGGGGTCTGGTGTGGTCATGATGGTGTTCCGTTTCCGTCGGCCCGATGGGGCTAGGAACGAATGGCCCAGAACGCGAGGTCGAGGCCGGGAAAGTCGCCCGCGATGTGCATTGCGATGCCGCCCGATTGCTCCAGCTGGCGCCACAGGTCGCTGTTGCGCGTTTCGAGCTCGAAATAGTTGGCGCCGGTATGAAAGGGAATCTGGCGCGGGGCCACCGGCATCGGCGTGAGCGTGACGCCCGGCAGCGCCAGATTCACCAGGTCGCGAATGCGCTCGACCGGGCCGATCTTGACCTGCGTGGGAAAGCGCGCGCGCAGCGCCTCGCTCGGCATGTTGGCGTTCACTGCAAGCACGAAAGTCGCCTTGCGCTGCAGTTCTACATCGGTGACCACCGCCACGCGCACGCCGTGCTTGCGGTCGTGCAGTTCGATGCGGATGGCCGACTGCTCCAGCACCATCGAGAGGCTGCGGCGCAGGTCGTCCATCACCGGGCGGAAGCTCATCGCCAGGTCGTCGTGGATGTAGGGTCCGAAGTGCGTGACGCGGCGTGAATCGCGAAAGCTTGCAAGATCGCCCGCCAGCCCGAGGGCATGCTCGAAGAAATGCAGCGGGTGCAGCATGGCGCTCTTGGCCAGGTGCGCGAACACGGCCTCGTTGCGGTTGACCGTCTGCAGCAGCATGAAGTCCGCGATCTCGGCCACGCCGCCCGTTCCGCCTTGCGTCATGCGGCCGGCCAGCGCCTCGCCGCGCTGGCGCAAGAGGCCCAGCAGTTCGTCGAGCCAGGAGCGGATCACGGCATGGCCCGCCACGTCGAGCAGCGGCGGAAGCATGGCGCGGTCGAGCTGCACCTGGTTATCTACACGGCGTTCGACCACGCGCGCCACGCCCAGCGTCGTCCAGGCATCGGTCGCTTCGCTGGCGCGCATCAGGCGGGTATGAAGCTGGCCCAGTTGCAGCATGGCCGTGCGCTCGCCGGCGGTGTTGGAGTCGGGCACCTCGGACTCGAGCACGCGGTGGCGCACCAGCTCTTCGTATTCTTCGGCGTCGGCTTCGCGGGCACCGGCGCGGCGCAGCGGCAGCGCAAGCATCACGGCCTCGTCGCGCATGGTGGGCGGAATGTCGATGGGTTCGGGCAGCGGATCGACCGCCGGCATGTCGAACACCGTGCCGTCGCCAAAGATGCCTACAGCGCGCACCAGCGCGAGCTTGCCCAGCGTGAGCGCCGCCTGGTCGATCTCGATCTCCGCGAAACCCCAGGCATACGGCGTGGTCGAGCGCAAAAGCACATGCCGCGCATGGTCGCCATGACGCTCGCTCTGCTGCAGGTGCTGGGGCTGCAGCAGCATCCCCTCGCTCCAGACCACTTTTGTTCGCCAACTCATCCGCACTCCGTCAAAGGCAAGGGCTGCCCGAAAGAAGCACGGAGTTTCCGGCGCGCAAGGCCGGCGGCAAATCCGCCTAACGGCCTAGGCGGGGGGATTTGGAGCTACGGCGAAGGGCCTAGGCGGCAGCCCGCGGCGCGGTGCTCAACGCGCGGCCGCAGACGCCGCCCGCAATGTCTCAACCTGCTCCTTGTAAGCCTGCTCGATCCGCCGCAGCCGCTGCTCGCGCGCCGCATCGTTCACCCACGCAGCCGCCATCGCGTTCTGCTTGCCCAACTGATACTCAAGCGTGGCCTCGGGCAGCAGCGCACTGTCGTCGGCCGGCGCATAGCCGTAGGCCGCGCGCAGGGTCTTGAGCACTTCGCGTTCGGCATCGGCGCGGGGGCCTTTGCCTTGGCCGTAGCCGATGAGGAAAGCCTGCAGCTTGGCCTGGAACGCCGGCGGGTAGTCGCGCCGCACCACCATCTGCGCGCCGGGCGGCGGCTCCGATTCCCACACCACGTGCAGCCGCGCAGCCTCGACGGGAAACTGCTCCCTGAAGCGCTCGAAGTCGGTGGTGTTGTTGGTAGCCACGTCGGCATCACCGTTCGCAACCGCGAGTGCGGTGGCCTGGTGGTTGCCGACGATCTCGCCGCGGAAGCGGGTTTCCATCTGGATATTGCGCGGCAAGAACAGCTGGCTCTGCGGCATGAGAAAACCGGTCACCGAACGGCTGTCTCCACGCGCGAGCCGCCAGCGCTCGGGTTCGGCAAGCACCGCTTCCAGCGTGTTGGGTGCGCCGGTCTTTCGGGTGAGCAGCACGGCGCGGTGGGTGGGCATGCCGGGCCGGCGCGCGATTTGCGCGACCACTTTCATGCGCCGCTGCATCACTGCTTCGAGCGCGATCTTGGCCGAGAGGAACGCCATGTCGACTTCATCGCGCTTGATGGCGCGGTCGAGTTCTTCATACGACGCCACCGAATAAGCGGTCACCGGCATGCCGATGGCCTGGCTCATGTCGGCCAGCAGGGGCATCCACAACGCACGCGACTCGACCGCGCCCCCCAGCGGCAGCACACCGAAGCGCACGGGCTGGCTGGGCACGGCCGCTTTTTCGGCCGCGGCCGCGCTGTTCGGCGCGAGCAAAGCGGCGGCGGCAACAAGCACGGGCAGCAATGCCGCGGCAAGCCACCGGACAGCGCGAGGAGGCTCCCGGGCAGGCATGTCAGGGCGACAGGTCCCTGAGGACGGTGGCCTGCTCCACGTAGCCGCTTTCGATGCGCTTCAGGCGCGCCTGCCGCGCCTCGTCGTTGACCCATTGCGCGGTCATGGCGTTTTGCCTGGCCAGCTGATAGGCGAGCTTGGCGGCCGGTTGCAGCGAGCTGTTGTCCGCCGCCACGAACCCCGCAAGGTCGTGCAGCGACTTGAGCACTGTGCGCTCCGCATCGCCCTTGGGCCCCTTGGCGCGCCCGTAGCCGACCAGAAAGGCTTGCACGCGGCCGCGCAGTTCGGAGGAATATTCGCGCCGCACCACGATCTGCGCATGCGGAATGAGCTCGGACTCCCACAGCACCTGCAGCCGCTGGGCCTCGGCCGGAAAGCGCTGCTTGAAGCGCTCGAAGTCCGCCGTGTTGTTGGTGGCCACATCGGCCTCGTTATTTGCCACGGCCAGGGCGGTCGCCTGGTGGGTGCCGACGATCTCGCTCAGGAACCGGGTTTCCATCGCGATGTGATTGGGCAGGAAGAACTGCAGCTGCGGCACGATGAAGCCCGACACCGACTGCCGCTCGCCGCGCGCAAGACGCCAGCGCTCGGGTTCGCCGAGCAGGCTCTTCCGGGTGTTGAAAGGCGGCGCCTTGCGGGTGAGCAGCAAGGCGCGGTATCCCGCGAGGCCGTCGTGCCGCACCACCTGGGCCACCACTTTCATGCGGCGCTGGGTCACGGCGTCGAGCGCCATCTTTCCGGACAGGAAGGCCATGTCGACCTCGTCGCGGCGAATGGCCTGCTCCAGCGCTTCATACGAGTTGACGGAAAGCACGCTCACCGGCCGGGCGATGGCCCGGCTCAGCTCGGCCAGCAACGGGTCCCAGTCGCTGCGCGATTCGAAAGCACCGCCGAGCGGCAGGATGCCGAAGCGCACCGGGGCGTCGGGCTGCAGTGCAGGCTGGGCCACCGCCAGCAGCGGCAGGCCGGCGAGCAGAGTCAGCACGAGGGCGCTGCGGCGCGCCACAACAGCGGCGGCTCGCCTGAACCGCGTGCAGCGGCGCGGGGCACCAAGGGCATCAGTAGCGCCGGAAGCCTTCCGGACGCAGCTCGGGGAGGCCTGCATTTTGAACACGGGGCATGGGCCGCTGCGGGATCAGCGGGACTAACATGGACAACGCGGACACGATTAGATATCAAATACAAGCCATTTTTGTGATGTTTTTCCCATCTTTCGCTCCGTAACCAGGGCCCTTAAGCTCGCTCTTCATGCGCCACACGCCCCCATGAACTGGAACTTCCGCGTCCTCCGGGGGCTCGCGCGCCTCACGTTTGCCCAGCAACTGATCTTGCTGGCATTGGTGCCGGCCACCGCGGCCACGCTGGCAGCCATTGCGGTGTTGACGCGGCAGCACCTGGACAATCTCACCGAGCTGATGCGCGCCAATGCGCAGACGGTGGCAATGCAGGTGGCCACCGCGGCGCAAGCACCGCTGCTGCGCATGGACCGCCGCATTCTTCAGCGCACGGCCCAATCGGGTACCTACCAGCCGCACGTGCAGCAGGTGCAGATCTGGTCGGACGACGGCGAGATCGTCGCCAACTCCGAAACCGTCGACCGCGCCCGGGGTGACGGCCTGCAAGTGGTCGTGCCGATCGTGAGCGAAGACGGCAAGCACAGCGGCAAGGTCATGGTGGAAATGAGCCTGAACGCCGTGCAGGACGCGCGGCGCTCGGTGTGGCTCAACGTGGTGCTGGTGCTGGCGACCAGCCTCGTGGGCGTGGGGCTGGCGGGCTGGTGGGCCGCGCGGCGCATCAGCGAGCCGATTCGCGCACTGGGCAAGGCGGTCGACCGGCTGGGCGCCGGCGAGGCCGCGAGCGTTGCCATCGAAGGCACCTCCGAGGTGCGGCACCTGCAGCACGGCTTCAACCAGGCGGCGCGTGCCCTGGCCGAAAGCCACCGCCTGCTGCAAAGCCGCATCAGCGAGGCCACGGCCGAGCTCGCGCGCAAGAACCAGCAGTTGGAGGTTGCAAGCCAGGCCAAGACCCGCCTGCTGGCCGCCGCCAGCCACGACCTGCGCCAGCCGCTGCATGCGCTCACGCTGTTCTCCGACGGCTTGGCCAACGGCGAGACCGACCCGGTGCGCCTGCAGCGCATCGGCCACATCCGCGAATGCGTCGATTCGCTCGACCGGCTGTTCTCGGAGCTGCTCAATCTTTCGCAGCTCGATGCCGGCGTGCTGCAGCCGCAGTGGGCGGACTTTCCGCTCGACCAGCTGTTCGACGAAATCAGCCGCAACTTCCGTCCCGTGGCCGAGCAGCAGGGCCTGCGGCTGGTGGCCCGCAAGACCGACCTCTGGGTGCGCTGCGACTACGTGATGCTCTCGCGCATTCTCAACAACCTGGTGTCCAACTCGCTGCGCCACACCCTCGAAGGCGGCGTGCTGATCGGCGCCCGGCGGCGCGGCAAGGGCGTTCGCATCGACGTGGTCGACACCGGCGTGGGCATTGCCGTGCAGCACCAGGCGCGTGTGTTCGAAGAGTTCTACCAGGTGGAGGCCACGGGGCGCCAGGCGCCTCGCGGCCAGCGCGGCATGGGCCTTGGCCTTGCCACGGTGCAGCGCCTGACGGAGCTGCTCAACACGCGCGTCGAGCTGACGTCCCGGCCGAACAAGGGCACCTGCGTGCGGGTGCTGGTGCGTTCGGCGCCGGCTGCGCTGCCTGCCCCGGACGCGACCCCGGCCGTCGGCGCCGCCGAGGAAGAACCGAACCTCGAGCAGCTGCGCATCCTGGTCATCGACGACGAGCGCACCATCCTGGAAGGCTTGTCCGTGGTGCTCACCAACTGGGGCGCCGAGGTGCAGGCGGCGCAAACCCGCGCCGAAGCACTGGCGCTGGCCGACGCATGGGAGCATCCGCCCGACGTGGTGGTGAGCGACCTGCTCCTGCAGGGCGGCGACAACGGGCTCGACGTGATTGCCGCGCTGGAGCGCCATCCGCGGGGCATTGGCCCCGGCACGGCGCGCCTGCTGGTCACCGGAGAAACCAAACCCGACCGCCTGCGCGAAGTGGCCAGCGCGGGCATTGCCGTGCTGTACAAGCCGGTTTCCCCGCGCGTGCTGCGCCAGGCCATCCAGGCACAGCGCGCGGCCGCCTTGCTCAACGCCGAAGCCTAGTCCATCGGACATAGGCCAAGCAGCCGCCGCACTGTGCACTTCGTCACGCCGGCAGGCGGTGGCGGGCGCCGACATAAGCCCTCCGCCTTATCGCGCGATGAAGGGGGCTTCCGTACATTGGTACTGCCCTTCCTTGCTGCGGAAAGCAGTCCATGTTTGTTGCCGTGAACCCTTTCAAATTGCTCCTCCGGAAACGGCTGCACTACGGCGTGCGTGCCGCGCTGGCGCTGGTGACGGGCCTTGTCGCAGCACAGTTCGTCGTTGCCGATGCATCGGCGAGCAGCCTCACGGTGCTGATGGGCGACGACCTTGCCGCCCACTCGGAGTTCGTGCAACACCTTCGCACGGGCCAGGAGCCCGGCGGCCGCTTCGAGCTGGTGCGGCTTTCGCCAAGCGGCGTGGGCGGCCAGCAAACCGCCGAAGCCGCCAGCACCGAACCCGAACGCGTTGCCAATGCCGGCGTGCGCACGCGCGGGCTGCGCAGCCCGCCTGTGGACATGGGCCTGACCCTCGCAGTGGGCGTGCCGGCCGCGCGCGCCGCGCTCGACCGGCCCGGCCAGCAACCGCTGGTGCTTGCCATGCTGAGCCGGCTCGACTACGAGACCCTGCGCGCCAGCAGCCCGGCACTGCGCCGCGGCGACCGGCCCGTGGGCGTGCTGCTGCGCGACCCCGCCATGGCCGACCAGCTTGCGCTGGTGGGCGCGGTGCTGCCGCAGAAGCACCGCATCGGCGTGGTCGCCACGCCCGAATCGGAACCGCTGGTGCGTGAGCTGCAACGCGCGGCGCAAGGCGCAACCCCGGCGTGGGATGTGCAGGTGGAATACGCGCCCGATGCCAGGTCGCTGGCTTCGGCGTTGCACCTGGTGGTCCCCCGCAGCGATGCGCTGATGGTGCTGCCCGACCAGATCGGCGACAGCCAGGCGGCCACGCTCGCGGTATTGCGTGCGGGTGCCGGAGCGGGCTTGCCGGTATTCGGTGCCAGCGAGGGCCTGGTACGTTCGGGCGGGCTTGCAGCGGCGGTTTCCACACCGGCGCAGCTGGCCCGGCAGGCGCGGCTGCTCGGCCAGAAACTCGCTGACGCCAGCGGCGGACCGCTGGTTGAAGCGGCCACGCCCGCCACCGTGCGCGTCAACATGACCGTGGCGCGCGGACTCGGACTGCGCTTGCCGGAGGAGCGGGAACTGACCGAGCGGCTCACCGTGACGCGATGAGCGACAAGGGGACGACACCCGAAGGCGCGCGCGCAGATCCGCCGCAGTCGCAGCCTCCTTCCACGCCCACGCTGGTGGTGCGCGGCAACCTGCAGCGCGACCTGTTTCGGCTTGGCGTGGTGCCGTGCGCAGCGGTGGCTCTTGCACTCACGGGCTGGTTTACGCACAACCGCCTGCAAACGCTCGAAGCGGCCTTCGACGCGGAGGGCCAGGCCGTGGCGCGCCAGGTGGCCGCCATGTCCGACCTGAGCCTTTATGCCGGCGACCTGCCGGCGCTGCAGAACGTGGCCAATGCGGCGTTGCGCGGCGGGCAGGTGATGCGGGTCGAAATCAGCAACAGCGCCGGCGTGTTCGTCACCGCCGGGCCCAAGGCGTCTTCTCTTGCGCAGTTGCGCATGTTCACCTCGCCGGTCACGCTGCGCGAAGCTTCGCGCGCCAGCGCCTTTGCGCCCGCGGGCTCCACCGCGGCGGGCGAAACACCCATCGGCCTGGTGCAAACCTTTCGTGACACCACCGCCTACGCGCGCGAACGCAGCCGTTCGCTCATGGCGGGCATCGGCATTGCAATGGTTGCGTTGCTTGCGGCATGGGCCTCGGTGCGCCACATGGCACGCACGGTGGCACGGCCGCTGCGCCGCGTGTCGCGTACGGTGGCAGCGCTGGAGGCCGGGCACTTCGAAGCGCGCTGCGATGTGGTCGAAGAGGGGTCGCGGAGCACACCGGCGCCGCCCGGCAAAGGCCACACGCACGAGCTGGCCGTGCTCGCGCATGACATCGACCGCCTCGCAGAGCGGCTGCAGCGCAACCGCCAGGTCAGCGAGGAGCGCGTGCGCGAGGCCACCGCCGTGGCGCTGCAGCGCATGGCCGAAGCCGAGCAGGCCGCACTTTCCCGCGCACGGTTCCTGGCGGCGGCCAGCCACGACTTGCGCCAGCCGCTGCATGCCATGGGCCTGTTCATCGACGGCCTGCTGCCGAGCGCCACCGAAGCACAGCGCCCGGCGGTGCTGCGCCTGCAGGAGAGCACCGAGTTCATGGGTGTGCTGCTCGACGACCTGCTCGAAATCTCGCGGCTCGACGCGCAGGTGCTGACGCCGGCGATCACCAAGGTGCCGTTGGCCTCGCTCTTCGACCAGCTCGATGCGCAGCACGCCCCCACCGCTTCCGAAACCCGCGTGCGGCTGCGCTGGAGCGACCGCGGCCTTGCGGTGCGCACCGACGCGGCGCTGCTGCAGCGCATCGTGGGCAACCTGGTCGCCAATGCGCTGCGCCATGCGCCGCCGGGGGGCACCGTGCTGGTGACCGCGCGCCGCAGCCGTGCCGACGGCGACAACGTGCGCATCGAAGTGCGCGACAACGGCGTGGGCATTGCGCCCATCCACCAAGGCCGGATCTTCGAAGAGTTCTACCAGGTAGCCAACACCGAGCGCGACCGGCGCCGCGGCTTCGGCCTGGGCCTTGCCATCTGCGCGCGGATTGCCGCTCTGCTGGGCACGCGCATCACGGTGCGATCGGCGCTGCAGGCGGGCAGCACCTTTGCGCTCACGCTGCCCGCCGCCCATGCCGCCGAAGCCGCGGCGCCCCAAGCCCCGCCCCGTGCGCTCACGCCGCTGGCGGGCCTGCACTGCATGGTGGTCGACGACGACCCCGCCATTCTCGACGGCAGCCGCGCGCTGCTGGAGCAATGGGGTTGCCAGGTCGAATGCATTGCCACCGGCGCCGAGGCCATTGCGCGGCTGGGCACCGGCGACCTGCACTTCGATGCGGTGCTGTGCGACTTGCAACTGGCCGGCGCCGACGACGGCATGGACGTGATCACGGCTGCCAAGCGCTTGCAGCCGGACGCACTCGCCGTTCTCATATCGGGCGCCACGGGGCCCGAAGTGCTGCAGCGCCTGCGCCATGGGGGCGTGATGCTGCTGACCAAGCCGGTTGCGCCCGCCAAGCTGCGCGCGCTGCTTTCCACGCGGCGGCACGCTGCTTCGCCGGCCTGAGCGCCGCACACACCACACATACAGACCACCGGCCGCCGCGCCTGCCGACAGGAACTCTCCGATGCTCGACATTGCCGCCCTGAAAGACATCCGCCCCTTCGTTGCAACGCCAAGCTACGGCGGCGCCCTGGCATCGATCTACGTGCGCAGCCTCCTCGGCCTGGTGAACCTCGCGTGGACACACGGCTTCTCGATGCAGACGCGCTTCCTCGACGGCGACAGCCTGATTCCGCGCGCGCGCAACCGGCTGGTGGCCGAGTTCATGGCCGACACACGCTGGACGCATCTGTTCTGGATCGATGCCGATATCGGCTTCGAGCCCGCTGCGGCGCTGCGGCTGCTGCTGGCGGACCGCGACGTGGTGGCCGGCGTCTATCCGCTCAAGGAAGACGGCTGGCCCGCCGAGGGCCTGCGCGAGGCCCTGCCCGCGGGCAGCACGCGTGCCGATTTCGAGGCACGGCATGCGCGCTTTCCGGCCAACGCATGGGCCGGTGCGCATGAGGTCGATGCCGACGGGTTCGTGGAGGTGCTCGACGCGCCCACCGGCTTCATGCTGATTGCGCGCCCGGTGTTCGAGCGCCTGGCCGAGGCCATGCCAGAGTTGCGCTACACGCCCGATCGGTCGCGCGATGCCGCAGCCCAGGCGTGGCTGCACTACCGCTTCTTCGACCTGCTGGCCGAGCCCGGCAATGGCCGCTACCTGAGCGAAGACTATGCGTTCTGCCGCCGTTGGCAGGCGCTTGGCGGCAAGGTCCACATCGATGCGCACTCCAACCTGGCGCACCAGGGCCTGCGCACCTACACGGGCCGCTTCGGCGCTGCGGGCCAGTCCTGAGCCGGCCGCCAGCCTCTAGAAGTCGGCGCAGCCGTTGCGCTTCTCGGTGTCGACGCAGCTCGTGAGGTTGGGCCGCGAGCGCACGCGCGACCATTCGCGCGCCAGCACGTCGTTGCCCTGCGAGGCCCGGTCGCCTTCGAGCGGACCGGTCGCAAAGCAGATCGGCGGCGGTCCGATGTTGCGGTCGTACAGCCACGTGGTCGGTAGCTCGCGGATCACATCCACCTGCGGAATCTGCGGAAAGCCGCCGACCGTGAGCGTGCCCGGCACCACGTTGACCAGGTAGCCCTCGGCCGAGGTGAAGCTGCCATTGATCGCGTAGGCGCCGGGCGGGCTCGACCGCGTGGCGCCGGTGCCCACCGTGCCGCTGAAGCCGGCGCCGGTGTCGCCCAGGATCAGGCCCGTGATGCTCCACGTGAAGAGCGGATTGTTCAGGCCTGCGGGCCGCGATGCATTGCCGATCACGACGGTCGCGGTCGGCCGCTGCGCATAGATGAAATGGTTGTCGCCGGGCGACACGCCCACGCCGCACAGGCCCAGGTAGGCGCAGTTGTACAGATTCGGCAGCAGGCCCGAGCCGGCGACGCCGCCACGCGTTTCGCCGATCCAGGTGTTGGCCCACACGCGCCACGGCGCGCCGGCCAGGCTGGCACCGCCCACGTTCTGGAACCGGGCCGCGGCCACCAGGTCGGCGCCGGAGGTGCTGCTCACCGCCGTGCCCAGCTGCAGGTCGCCGCTCAGCGTGCGCACAAACACCGTGTCCGCCGCCATGGAGCCGGCCGACACCACCTGCGGCGCGTTGCCCGCCGCGTCGTAGCCGATGACAGATACCGGGCCCACGCGCAGCTCGTCCACGTCCTGGTAGCGGAACGCACCTGCAGCGCCGCCGCCCAGCGTGTTCGCACTCACGTTGTTGGCCGCCTGGTCGAGCAGCACGCTGCCGCCGCTCGAGCGGGCCAGCAGCGTGCCGGCCGTGATCGGCGCGGCCGCGGTCTGCGTGATGTTGCCCGCGGACACCAGCCCCACGCGCAGCGCCGTGATGGGCGCCTGCAGCACGATGTTGCCGCCGCCTTCGTTCTGCAGCGTGAGGCCCGAGGCCAGCGCGAGTGGACCGACCACATTGATATCGGCCGCATGGGCGTTGCTGCCGGCCACGATCGCATTGCCGGCCGAGATGCGGGAGAACTCGTCGGCAGACACCGCGAAGCCCGTGTTGGCCGTGCCGCCGAGCGTGATCGGCGTTGCGACCTGGTCGAACGCCGTGCCGTCGGCCGCCACGCCGCCGGGACGAAGGTTGACGACGTTGCCCGCACTCACGGTGCCGTCGATCACCAGCGCGTCGGTAGTGCCGCCGTTGCCTGCGCGCAGCACCACGTTGCCACCGGCCGAAGAGACGGAGACACCTGCGAGCACCGCAGGAAACAAGCCCGGCACCGGCGCTACCGGGCCGAGGCGCACGCCAGCGCCGCCGCCGTCGGCCTGGCCGGTGAGTTCGATGTTGCCGCTGCCGGTGGCCGCAATCCGCGAGCCGTTGCGCAGCAGCACGCCGTCGCCGCCCGTGCCCGGGTCTCCGGCACCCGACTGGCGCAGGCCGGTCACCGCGATGTTGCCGTCGACCGAGCGAAGCACCGCGTTGTTGAGCACCACGCCATGGCCCGGGATCTCGCTGCTGTTGCCAGTGAAGTTGCCCACCCCGGTCACGTTGATGTTGCCGCTGGTGGTTGATATGTCGGTCTGCCGGTTCGCAAAGCCTGTGCCCGTGAAGCGCGAACTGAGCCGCACGCCGCTGGTGTCGGTGCCGGTGCCGGTAATGTCGACGTTGCCGGTCGAGGTGGAGATCTGCACGCCGTTGATGTAGACCGCTGCTTCCGTGAAGCCGCCGCCCGAAGGCCCGGTGCTGTTGCCGTTGATCGTCACCGAGCCGCCAGCCCCGGCATCGGTGCGGCCGACGCGCGTGTCGATGACGTTGCCGTTGAGGCTCACGCTCGGCCCTGCCCCCGATGCGGACCAGGCGCCGTTCATCACTACATTGCCGCCGTTGGTGTAGATGTCGCCGCTGTAGCTCACCTGGCCGCCGCCGGTTGCGGCACCGCCGCCATTGACGTCGGTGTTGAACACCACGTTGAGCGGACCGCCTGCGCCCGAAGATTCGATCACCACGTTGTTGTCGCCGCGCACGCTGCGGTGGGCGTCCAGCTGGAAGGTCAACGGGCCGTTGGCCGTGTTGTAGTTGATGCGCACACCATTGAACATGCGGATGTCGCCATCCGTGGGCGAGCCCGCGCCGGGGTCGCCGGTGGTGATGCGCACGCTGGTGCCGCCGTTGAGGGCGGCGTTGATGTCGCCGTCCTGGATGGTGCTGGCCGCGAGCGGCTCGAAGGGATTGGTCGGCAGCGTGCCGGCCGCGGCGCCGGGAACGATGTCGACATTGAACGGGTCGATGAGCCAGGTGCCCGCGCTGCCCGCGGGTGCGGCAGCGTCCACGCGCAACCCGTCGATGCTGAAGCCGCCGCCCAGCCCATCGTCCGGTGCTGCAAACCCGCCCGAAGTTTCGATGAAACCGCCGTTGCCACCACCCGCGCCGCCGCGGGCCGAGATGCTTCCGTACGCACGCAGGGTGCGTTCGGCCAGTACGCGAACATCGCCGCCGTTGCCCGAGGCGACGGCATCCGCGCGCAGGATCGAGCCGGCGCCGAGTGCAATGGCGCCGGTGTCGCCAAGCTCGCCCACCGCGTTCGCGTAGACGCGGATCCGCCCGCCGCCGGCATTGCCGCTTGCGTCGATGACCCCGCGGTCGTCGTTTCCGGGCGGCGGCGGCGGGGGTGCAACGGGCGCCGAAACGTCGATGATGAGCGGAGGCGCGTAGGGCACGAGCCCGATCGCGCGGCCCTTGATGTCGATGGTGCCGCCCGTGAGGCCAGCGCCGTTGCCCGCCGCGGACACCAGGCCGCCTGTCATGCGCACGCCCTCGGACGACAGCCCGCTGTCCAGGATGATCTCGCCGTTGCGCGAAACCATGGAGTCGGCCCGCAGCACGCCGCGAAAATTGACCACGCCGTTCGACACTTCCGAGCCGCTCGTCGCCAGCAATGCCACACGGCCGCCGTTGGCCTGCATGGTGCCGCTGTTCCCCACGCCGCTGTAGATGCCGGGCGTCACCCGAAGCGTGGTGAGCCCGTCGCCGGCAAAGTCGAGCGTGACTGTTTCGCCAGAGGCGAGCGCGGCCGTGCCGCCGTCGGCAACGATGCTGCCGCTGTTGAGCACCTGCGGTCCGATGAGCGCCGCAGTGCCGCCGCTGCCTACGAGCGTGATGTTGCCCTGGTTGTCCACGGTGCCGAATGTGCCGTCCGGCCGCCTGAATTCGAGCTTGGCGGCGCCGGCCATGAATGCCTCGTTGCTGGTGGACATGTCCAGTGTCGATGCAACCAGCCCGCCTACGCTGACCGAGGAGCCTTTCGAAAACGTCACGCCGGCCGGGTTGACCAGGAAGACGCGGCCATTCGCATTGATCGATCCGGCGATGGTCGAGGGCTCTCCACCGATCACGCGGTTGAGCAGCACGCTGCTGGCACTCGGCTGCGCCACATTGACCGTCGCGCCCGTCGAAATGGAGAAGGTGTTCCATTGCGCGATGGCGCGCGCCGTCGTCTGGTTGATGTTCATCGTCGCGGCGTTCGGCGTCGCAGCGGTCACGCCTCCGGCAATGGCCGAGAACCCGGTGGGCAGGGTCTGGGCCAGCGCAGGCGCCAGGCCCATGCACACCAGTGCCAGTGCGACCGGACGCAGTTCGAGCTGCGGCTGGAATCTAGAGGAGCGGTTGTGCATTGCCATGTCAGAACACCTTTTGCGCCTGCACATACAAACGCGGGTTGCGGCCGCCGCCATCGGTTTGCGCCGGCCGTGTGCCGTCCCGCCAGGCAAGCGTCGCGCTGATGGAAAAGTCGCCGGGCCGCGACCACGAAAGGCCAATGCCGAAGCCCCGAAGGCTGTGGCGGTTGGCGGAGGTGTCGAACGGCGAGGGATCGCGCACGATCTTTCCCCGCGCGGCGTCGTAGAACACGAAGGGCGTGAACTCGGCGTTGTAAGACCAACGCCATTCGACGGTGCCGATGGCACCTTCGTCCACCAGCAGTTCACCGGACGGATAGGCGCGCACCGCGCGCGCACCGCCCAGCGAAAGCTTTTCGGAAGCGTCGAGGTTCTTGCTCGCCCATTGGCCGCCTACCGACACATAGAGCGAGTGGTTCGGAACGATGGCCTGCAGCCGCGAAAGCTGGAAGCTCAGCTTGGTGTAGCCGCCCTCGGTGTGGTGGCCCGCAACGCTCTGGTCGAACGCACGGCTTTGCTCATCGCGAATCGACAGGTCGCCGCGGTAGAGCGTGCCTGAGCTGGCCCAATAGCCGCCGCCGAGCACCTCGTCGCGCCGCTCCCAGGTCCAGCCAAGGCCTAAGCCGTGCACGCGCTTCTTCGAGGCGAAGTCGACCGCATTCATCTCGTCGGTCAGGTTCTTCACGTCGACACCCAGGCGCAAGAACAGGTTCTGCTGGCGCTGGCGGATCAACGGATAGTTGAGCGAAAAATCGAGCACGTCGGCCCTGCCCTGTGCGCCAAGCTCCGCAAACTCGCCGCCAAGCTCGTAGTTGACGCGCGCAAGCCCGACGCCGGCGCGCAGGCCGCTGGTGCCGATGGGTGCCTCGTAGGCCACGCGGCCGAACTGCAGTGCGTTGCTGTTGGACACCATCGCGCGCACGTCGAGGTTGTCGCCGATGCCGAGGGGACTGAGCCAGCGCGCGGTGCCGCCGACACGAAAGCGGCCCGATTCCTTGGTGCCATGGTTGTCGGCCTCGGCGGTAAAGGCCCAGCGCGGCCCGGCGGCGACTTCGACCGAAAGGTCGGTGGTGCCGCCCTGCGTGCCCTCCTGCAGCCCCGACGTGACGCGGATGCCGGGCTGGTCCGACAGCAGCAGCATCGCGCGCTCATAGGCGGGCGCGCTCACGGCTTCTCCGGGCTGCAGGGGCGCGAGGAAGCCACGTACACGGGCCTCGCTGATGGGCGCGTCGGGCGCAACAGTGACGTCGACTTTGCCGAGCCGGCCTTCGATGACGCTGATTTCCACAATGCCGTCGCGCACGGTCTGCACGGGCACCACGGCCTGCGCAAGAAAGTAGCCATGCTCCTTGTAGCGCGCTGTGATCGCCTGGGCCAGGCTTTCGAGGTCGCCGAGCGTGACGTCGCGCCCGATGTAGGGAGCGGTAATGCTTTGCAGCTCTTCGTTGGTCAGTGCCTTGACGCCGTTCAGGCGCAGGTCGTTGAGCTTGAACGAAGCGGCGGGCGCCTGGGGCGCGGCTGGAAGGCTTTGCGGCGCAACGGTGCCGGCGGCCTGGGCGAGCGGGCGGTCGCAGGTGCCGCAGGGGTCTTTGGTGGGAAGCAGCGCGTTGGTGTCTGCCTCTGCTGCGTGGGTGCGCTGGGCCGCTACCAGTAGCGCAGCCCCCACCAATGCGGAGACAGCAAGAGCAATCGGCGTTGAGCTTTGACGGGCGCGCATCTCGGTGCTCCACCATGTGTTCATTGTTTTGCAAGCGCTCATGTCAGCTCCCCACCGTGAGACGCCAGTTGCCGATCAGGTTGAACGGCGCCCAGAAGAAGGGATGGGACATCTTTGGGTCTTTCAGCACTGCCAGCTGCCCCGCCTGCATCGCCTTCTGCAGATCACGCCCCTTGGCGAGCTCGCCGTAGAGCGTGCCCATGAGCACGGCGGTTGCGTCGTCGGAAACGGGCCACAGCGATGCGATCAGGCTCGAGCTTCCGGCGGAGAGAAAGGAGCGCGTGAAGCCCAGCACCTCGTCGCCCTGCGCAATGCGGCCCAGGCCCGACTCACAGGCCGAGAGCGTGACAAGCGCCGTGCCGTCCATCGGCAACGCGAGAATTTCGTGTGCTTCCAGGAAGTTTTGCTTGCCGCCTTCGTTGGCCAGCAGGATGCGCGAGTACAGCGGGTCGACCGCATCGGCCTCTGCGTGGGCTGCAACGTGCATCAGCGGCGAGCGTGCGGCCACGTCGCGGAACTGCGTCTTGGTGGCTGCCGCGCCCATGTACACCGTGTTGCGCGGAAAGAGCTGCGCCAGCTGCTTCACTTCGACTTCGGCGCCGGGCAGGTCGTACTTGTCTTCGATTCGCGGATTGCCGAAAGCCGTGAGCGATGCGCTCACGCGCGGCGTGCGTTGCGCGAGCTGCACCGCAATGCTGATCGAAGGCGCCACCGCCACGGGGTGCGACTCGATCACGTAGCGGCCATTGAGCCGCAACGCCTGGAAGGGCAGGTAATGCAGCGGACCATGGGGCACGACGACCAGCCGCTGGCCGTCCGCCAAGCCCAGTGGGCCGAGCAGCGCGGCCCCCAGCTTGTCGGCGTTGGCAATGGCCGCGCGTCGGCCGCGCACGATGGAGTTGCGGAACACCTCCACCAGTTCGGTGAGCTCTTCGCGGCGCACCGCCACGGTCTTGGCCTCGATGCCGGCGGGGCCGACGACCCACACCAGCAGGCGGTCGGGCAACGCATGGAACTGCACCACGCGCTCATCGGGCGCCAGCGTGCCTTGCAGCGTGGCCAGGTCGACCGTGTGCGCTGCGCGTTCGTTGATTTTTGCGCGGCCGCGCACTGCATCGAGCAGCGCACGCGAACGGCTGCGCTCGCTCACTTCGAAGGCCTGGCGCGCATCGCCTGCGTCGCTGTAGATGGACACGCCACGCTCGAACACCGATTGCAGGTCCGAGAAGAGGCCCATCTTGAATTCTTCGCTGCGGAACCTGGCGCGCACCTGGTCGACGCTGCCGAGCGCACGGGCCACGGCTTCGGCCGCGGCGTCTTTCTGGCCCAGCGCCAGTTCGCTGCGCGCCACGCCGTCCCAGGCCCAGAGGCGGTAGTACTCGGTGTCGGTGCCCACCTGCCGCGTGGTGAGTGCGCGGTACAGGTCGCGCGCCTCGGCGGGCTTGTTCTCGGCCAGCAGCAGCCGGGCGCGGGTGCGGTCGAGCTGTGCCGTGAGCGGCGCGTCCCTGGGTGCGGGCATGCCGCCGAGCACAGAGCGCGCCCTTGCGGCATCGCCCGCCTCGATGAGCGCATTGACGAGCGACGCCTGCACCAGCGGGGCATAGCGCGCCGAGCTGTTGGCCAGCGCCTCGTCGTAGCTGATGACGGCGCCGGCGTAGTCGCCGCGGCGGGTGCGCACGTCGCCGATCACTTTTTGCACCGGGCCGACCACCAGCTTGGGGTCGCGCGCCGGGTGCTTGAGCGCCTCGCGTGCAAATTCCTCGGCCTTCTCGAGCTGGCCCGAATAGCTGTAGACGATGGCCAGGTCCCTGTTGGCCATGGCCATCAGGTTGGGGTCGCGCGTGGCATTGGCCAGGTGCAGCGCCTTGCTGGCGGCGCGCACGCTTTGCCTGAACTCGCCGGCCTCGGCCAAGGCAACCGCCTGGCTGCAGTATTGGTAGCCGGAGAGCTTGACCGCGTCTTGCCCGTAGAGCACCGCGCCCTCGCTGGTCAATGCCAGCAAGGTGTCGGTGTCGGCAAGCCGGGCCTGCTCGGCCTTGCTGGCCGCCGCCTCGGCGTTGGGCGCCTGCTGCTGCGCCAATGCCACCGGCCCGTGCGCCAGCAAGAGAATGCCAGCCAGCCCGAGAGCACCCGCGACGCCTGCACGACGTGCCGAGCGCTCCCATCTCGTTCTCGAAAACCACGTCATTGGACCCCCGCGCGCGGCCCGTGTGCCCGCGGTTGCGGGGGTCGACGCCGCGGAAGTG
The DNA here is from genome assembly GCF_029919115.1 of Variovorax paradoxus. Taxonomy (NCBI): domain Bacteria; kingdom Pseudomonadati; phylum Pseudomonadota; class Betaproteobacteria; order Burkholderiales; family Comamonadaceae; genus Variovorax; species Variovorax paradoxus. The sequence continues at coordinate 3,228,944 of NZ_CP123990.1, read as the reverse complement.
CGCGCCGTTCAGGCCTCGTGGGGAAAGTCTAGGAGCGCCCTCCCGCGGCGGCTATTCGCAAGAAGGCCTAGCGCAAACGGACTACTTGAGTGCCTGCCTGCTTCAGGCCGGAACCGACTCGATGTCGGCCCGGTCCCAGTGGCGATGCCTGGCAATGGCCGCGACGAAGTCCTGCGCAATCTGCGTGGCCGCGGTGTTGTCACCCAGGTTGGTGACAGGCGTGGCCGCCACCACGACCCCCGGAGGCAAGTCGCCGGGTTGCGCGTCGGCGGCAATGCCGAGCTTCGACAGCAGCTGTACGCCCTCGCCCACCGTGCAGATCGCCTTGCAGTGCTTGTACGCCTCGAGCACGAAGTGCACGGCATCTCCGGTGGCCGCAAGGGCTGCCGCGCCCACGCTGCCGCCGGGCACCAGCACGGCGTCGAACATGACCGACGGTGCGTTGCTGAAGGTCATGTCGACATCGATCTGCCGCTTCGATGCGCTGGCAATGGTGCCCAGGCGCGGGCCGACCACCTTGCAGCGCGCGCCGGCCTGCTCGAGCGCATCGCGAACCGGCTTGAGCGAGGCGGAGTCGATGCCGTCCGCCACCAGGATGGCGATCTTGCGCGTGCGGATCGTGCCGTCGCCGGTATCGGCCATGCTGAGCGCTGGAGACTCGGAGATGGGCAGCGTCATGCGGTGTTCGCGGTAGCCCGCGCGGCCTGCAGCGGCCTTGGCATCGGGCGCGCCGATACCGAGCGGCTCCGCCACGCGGCGCGCGAGCTTCTCGTCCACGTGCGCCAGGTTGTCGACCATGCGCTGGCGAATGGCCGGAACATCGACCTTCGAGAGCTCGAAGCGGAAGCCCGCGACGATGTGCTCTTTCTCGGCCGCGCTCTGGCTGTTGAAGAACAGGCGCGCCTGCGTGAAGTGGTCGTCGAAGGTCGGGCTGCGCCGGCGCACCTTGGGCGATTCCATCTCTTCGGGGTAAGACTGGAAGCCGACGCTGCCGCCGTCGACACGGAACTCCTTGCCGTCGCCCAGCGAGTTGGGCTCATAGGCCACCTGGCCGCGCGCGATGGCCTGGCGGTGCATGCCGTCGCGCTGGAAGTTGTGGAACGGGCACACGCTCTTGTTGATGGGCAACTCGTGGAAGTTGGCACCGCCCAGCCGCGAGATCTGCGTGTCGGTATACGAGAACAGGCGCCCCTGCAGCAGCGGGTCGTTGCTGAAGTCGATGCCGGGCACCACGTGTCCTGGGTGGAACGCTACCTGCTCGGTTTCGGCAAAGAAGTTGTCGGGGTTGCGGTTGAGCACCAGCCGGCCGATGCGCTGCACCGGCACCATCTCTTCGGGAATGAGCTTGGTCGGGTCGAGCAGGTCGAAGCCGAGCGACTGCGCCTTGTCTGGCGCAATGAGCTGCACGCCGAGCTCCCATTCGGGGAAGTCGCCGTTTTCGATGGCTTCCCACAGGTCGCGCCGGTGAAAGTCGGGGTCCTTGCCGGCGATCTTCTGCGCCTCGTCCCACGCCAGGCCATGGATGCCGAGCTTGGGCTTCCAGTGGAACTTGACGAAGTGGCTCTCGCCGCGGTGGTTGACGAAGCGGAAGGTGTGAACGCCGAAACCTTCCATCATTCGGTAGCTGCGCGGAATGGCACGGTCCGACATGGCCCACATCAGCATGTGGGTGCTCTCGGGCATGAGCGAGGCAAAGTCCCAGAAGGTGTCGTGCGCGCTCGCGGCCTGCGGCATCGCGTGGTGCGGCTCGGGCTTGACGGCGTGGACGAGGTCGGGAAACTTCATCGCGTCCTGGATGAAGAACACCGGGATGTTGTTGCCCACGAGGTCGTAGTTGCCTTCTCGGGTGTAGAACTTGACCGCGAAGCCGCGCACGTCGCGCACCGTATCGGCCGATCCGCGTTCGCCGGCCACCGTCGAGAAGCGCACGAAAACGGGCGTCTTCGCATCGGGGTCCTGCAGGAAGTCGGCCGAGGTGAACTGCGACATCGACTTGTAGACCTGGAAGAAACCGTGCGCCGCCGAGCCGCGGGCGTGCACCGCGCGCTCGGGAATGCGCTCGTGGTCGAAGTGCGTGATCTTCTCGCGCAGGATGAAGTCTTCGAGCAGCGTGGGCCCGCGCAGTCCTGCCTTGAGCGAGTTGTGGTTGTCGGGAATCTGAAGACCCTGGTTGGTCGTCAGATTGGGCGCATGATCGGTCGCGAAGCCTTCGAGTTGCTGCTGCTTGGCGTTGGTGCCGTCCGTGGCCTTCGATCGGCGTCCGGCGGCGGCCTTGTTCTGTGGCGTCATCGAGGATCTTTCATGGGGGGGTCAACTTCGTTATCGAGAAAAAGGTCCAGCACGTTCACCAACGCGATCAGGCAGATGAAACCCGCCACTGCGGCCACCACCCAGAACAGGATTTCATCCCCCCAAGTACCGGTGAGTGAATCGAACAACGCAGAGATATCCATGATTCGCTCCAGCAGAACAGATTGAACAAGACGTGATGCTTGCGCTGCAGCCGGTAAGGGCAATGAGAGCCGATTTGAAGGCGTTGCGAGCGATTCGAAAGGTTATGTTTGCCGCAGTCTGTTACCCGTAGTGACGCCTCGCCCTCGCTTGTGGGAGAGGTGATGCGCACAAGGTAGGAACGCGCCGACAGCACCGGGCTGGCACCTACGCGGCTTTGCGCCTCTGCCCGCATGCTGCGGCGCGGGGGTGCCGATAGCATCAACAAAGGAGGCACGAAGCCTGCTTGCGCACTTGGACAGAACACATACTCGGCCCACAGGGAAGAACGACATGCAGATAGAGATCGGTTTCGACATTGAACTCGCCGTTACGGCACCCACGGCGCTGATCTACATGCTGCAAGTGCATCCGTCGCGCGCGGCGGACCTGCAGGACGGCGAGCACATCACCATCAGCCCGCCGCTGCATACCGACTACTACATGGACGCCTTCGACAACCACTGCGCGCGGGTGCGGATTCCAGCGGGGGTTGAAAGCGTGCGGCTGCGCAACCATGCCGTGGTGTTCGATCCCGGCTGGACCGACCCGGTGGACTACAGCGCCGTGGAGCACGCAGCCGCCGACCTCCCGGTATCGACGCTGCCCTTTCTGCTGCCGAGCCGCTACTGCGAAGTCGACAGCGAGCTGCTGCAGTTTGCGTGGAACAACTTCTCCCGCGTGACGCCGGGCTGGCATCGGGTGCAGGCCATCTGCGACTTCGTGCACGCACACCTGCGCTTCGACTACCAGACAGCGCGGGCCACGCGCACGGCGCTCGAGGGCTTTCGCGAGCGCACGGGCGTTTGCAGGGACTTTGCGCACCTGGCCATCACGCTGTGCCGCTGCATGAACATTCCGGCGCGCTACGCCACCGGCTACCTGGGCGACATCGGCATTCCGCCCGTGCCGTACCCCATGGACTTCAGCGCCTGGTTCGAGGTGTACCTGGGCGACCGCTGGTACACCTTCGATGCGCGGCACAACGTGCCCCGCATCGGCCGCATCGTGATTGCACGCGGGCGCGATGCGGCCGACGTGCCGATCACCATGGTGTTCGGCGCCAACTCATTGCAGCGCTTCGAAGTGACGACCAACGAAGTGCTGCAATAGGCGGGCGGTCCGGCAAGGCGCGCCGGCTTCGCTTCACTGGGGCATGTAGCCCATCGTTTGCATGGCGGCGCGAAGGCCCGTGCGGCTGCCCTCCATGGCGTCCCACGGCGTGTTTCCCACGGCAAGGCGATCGGCAATGTTGGCCACCGTCCAGTGGGCGGCGCTGTCCAGATCGGGCAGTTCTTCCCACGCCAGCGGCACCGACACGCCCATGCCCGGCCGCGCACGTGCCGACCAGGCACTGGCCGTGGTTGCGCCGAAGCCGTTGCGCAGATAGTCCGCAAAGATCTTGCCGACGCGGTTGCGCGGACCGCTCTTGGCCACGAAGCGGTCCGGAACAATGCGCGCCAGGTGCTCGACGATGGCCCGCGAAAAGCCCCGCACCTCGTCCCAGCCAAGCTCGCGCTTGAGCGGCACCACCACGTGCAGCCCCTTGCCGCCGCTGGTCTTCAGGAACGAGGGCAGGCCGAGTTCGTCGAGCAGCACATGCACCAGCAGCGCCGCCTCCTGGATCTGCTGCCAGTCGACGCCCTCGCCGGGGTCGAGGTCGAAGGTCATGCGGTCGGGCTTGCCGATGGCACGCGAAGTCGCGTTCCAGGTGTGCAGCTCGATGGTGTTGTATTGCGCCGCGCCGATCAGCGCCCGGGCGGTGTCGATCTGCAGCAGCGGGTCGTGCCCCGGGTCGAGCGCGGGGTCGAGCAGCTTGATGCCCGCGATGTCGCTGTGCTGCGCATGCTTCTGGAAGAACAGCTCCCCGCCCACGCCCTCGGGTGCACGCACCAGCGCCACCGGGCGGCCCTTCAGGTGCGGCAGGATCAGCGGCGCCACGGTGGCGTAGTAGGCCGCGAGGTCGCCTTTGGTGACGCCGCTGGCGGCGTCGATCAGGCGTTCCGCATGGGTGATGCGCGGTGCCTGGGCCTCCATTCCGCCGCTCTCCCGGCCGTTCATGCTGCGCGGCGCCGGGCGGGGGCGGTCTTGGCGGCACTGCGCTTGCCGGCGGCACTGCCGCTGGTGCTTTTTGCAGCGGTCTTGGCGTGGGCCTTGGTCTTCGGCTTGGCCTTGGCGGTGGTCCTGCTCTTCGCGGACGGCTTGGCAGGCTCTTCTTCGTCGTCGTCGTCTTCGCCCGCGTCGGCGGCCTTGGTGGACGCCTTGGCACCGCCGCCCTTGCGCAGGCTGCGCTGCAGCAGCTCGGTCAGGTCGATGATCTTTGCGCCGCGGCCTTCCACTGCCTGTCCCTCTTCGGGCTCGGGTTGCGTCACCGTCTCGGTCTGGCCCGCGGCCACCTTGCGGTCGACCAGCCGCAGGATCTCGTCCTTGAACTCGTCCTTGTATTCGTCGGGGTCCCAGTCGGCGCTCATGTCCTCGACCAGCTGCTCGGCCATCTTGATCTCGCGTTCGTTCAGACCGGCCTTCTTCGCGTCTTCCGAAGGCAGCGGCAGCTCGGTCCACGGCCGGATGTCGGTGCCCCAGCGCAGCAGGTTCAGCACCAGCCCCGGGCCCACGGGCACCAGTGCGGCCAGGTGCTGCTTGGTCTGGATCACCACCCGCGCCACGCCGATGCGGCCGCTGCGCTGCAGCGTTTCGCGCAGCAGCGCATACACCTTGGCGCCGCGGTTGATGGGGGCCACGTAATACGGGCGCTCGAGGTAGAGAAACGGAATGCCGTTGGCTGGCACGAAGGTCTCGATCTCGATAGTTTGCGTGGTCTTGGGGTACGCGTCGGCAATTTCCTTGTCGCTCAGCACCACGTATTCGCCGTCTTCGTATTCAATGCCCTTGACGATGTTCTCGCGCGCAATCTCCTTGCCGGTCTTCTTGTTGATGCGCTTGTAGCCCACGGGGTCCATCGTGCGCTTGTCGAGCCAGTCGAAGTCGATGCTCTGGCTGGTGGTGGCCGAGTACAGCGCCACCGGGATGTGGACGAGGCCGAAGCTGATCGCGCCTTTCCACAGGACGCGCGGCGCGGGTACTTTTTTCGAGACTGCCATGGACACACTCCTTCAGGCTCGAGACTTTGCGCCAAGGGCGGCCCGCCGGTGTAGGAGTGCTGCGGCGCCTGCCGTAGGGATCGTAGGCATTTCTCCCTCCCCTTCCGGGGGAGGGCCGGGGTCGGGCAAGCGGCGTGTGTATTTGGGCGCTCTGCCCGCCCCCATTCCAGCCTTCCCCCAGAGGGGGAAGGAGCAGATGCTTCAGGCCACAGAATCGAGCACGCGCTCGCTCGGCCGCGCAAAGTAGAACCACTCGGCGCCCGGCAGCGCCAGCGCGTTCGGAAAGACTATGAATCCATCGTCCGGCGCGCTCACCAGCGTGCCGTCGTGGCGCATGCCGACGGGCTCGCCGCGCTGCACCGCGTCGAAGGTGGCCCAGTCGCGCACAAAGCTGTCTTCTTCATGAAGCCGGTCGGTCACGCTTGCCAGCCGCAGCAGCTGGGGCGGGCTGGGCGGCGCGGCTGGCATGCCTTGCGGCAGCTCCGCCATGCCGAGCAGCGCCAGCGCGCGGCGAATGGCGCGCCACGCCACCTCGGGGGCCTGCGGATCCCGGTGCTGGCCGCATTCGAGCGTGACGCCGTAACCGCCGCAATTGCGGATGTATTCGTTGGTGCCGCGGCCGAAGTCGATCACGTCATCGCCTACTGCAACTCCGGCGGAACGCTGTGCCAGCCCGGCGGCATAGATGTCGAGCCAGCCCTCCACCACGACGGGAGTTCCCAGGTGCAATGCGAGCAGCCCCTCTTCGGCGGCTCGGGCAAACGGCTCCAGCTGGCCGGCGTTGTCGCGCGGGCCGATCATCGCGAACGCCTCCCCCTCACTCTGGAATGAGTGCAGGTCGAGCAGCACGTCGTGCCGCTCGATGAGCGGGCACAGCACATTGGTCACCCGGCCTTCGTAGTCGGCCGGCGCCTCGCTGGGCTTGAACAGGCGATTGAGGTTGCGCTCGCCCTCGCGCTGCAGGCGCCGCCGCGCGAGCGGATTGGCCACGGGCAGCAAGGTGAGCTGGCCGCGCAGCAACCGGAGAGCGCCGCTGTCGAGTTCGGCCAGCACGCGCTCGATGCCCACGGTGCCGCAGGTTTCGTCGCCATGCACCCCGCCCATCACCAGCAACCGTGGGCCGGGGTTCAGCGAAGCGAAGGTGTGGATGCGCAGGCTGTCGGTTGCGGCGCCGGCAAAAGGATCATCGGAAGACATCCGGCCGATTATTGCGGAGGGGTTCCCCTGTGCGCAAAGACGCTACTGGTTTCATAGCGGCGCGGCACGCCTACAGGGCCCGCCTCGCCTGTCCTACCGGCGCCGCCGGTCCGGCGATGCACGCTCGACTCATCAGACCGATACCGAGAGGAACACGCCATGAGCAGCAGCAAGCCCCGTTCGAAAGACCCCGGCACACCGGACGACCCGGTGCGGGACGCCGGCGGCGGCAACACAAAGGTCGAGCAAGGGGGAGATTCGGCGCCGCGCCTGCCGCATGAGCGCGACCAGTCTTCCGACAGCCAGGAGGCGCAGGACGGGCAGCCGAGCGAGGTAGGCCGCAAAGGCCATGACGACATCGAACGCGGCGCCGTCGATACCGATCGCGGCCCCGTGACGGACCGCGTCTACAACGACAAGGTCAAGCGCTGAGCCAGGCTTACTTCTGCTTGCCCACGCCCGCGAGCTGGTCGCGCATGGACGAGATCACCGCGCCGTAGTCCTTGGCGTTGAAGATCGCGCTGCCGGCCACGAAGGTGTCGGCGCCCGCGGAGGCCACGCGCGCAATATTGTCGGCCTTGATGCCGCCGTCCACCTCCAGGCGGATGTCGCGGCCGCTTTGCTCGATGCGCTTGCGCGCCAGTTCGATCTTGCGCAGCGCCGAGTCGATGAAGCTCTGGCCGCCGAAACCCGGGTTCACCGACATGATCAGGATCAGGTCGATGTCGTCGATGGCCCAATCCAGCGCCTCCAGCCCCAGGCCCGGGTTGAACACCAGCCCGGCCTTGCAGCCCGCGCCCTTGATGGCCTGGATGCTGCGGTTGACGTGAGGCGATGCGTCCGGGTGAAAGCTGATGTAGTCGGCACCCGCTTCCGCAAAAGACGCAGCCAGTGCGTCGACGGGCTGGATCATCAGGTGCACGTCGATTGGCACCGGCTCGCCGTCCGCCGTCTTGGCGTAGGGCTTCAGGGCCTTGCAGATCATGGGGCCGAAGGTGAGGTTCGGCACGTAATGGTTGTCCATCACGTCGAAATGGATCCAGTCGGCACCGGCGGCGATGACCTTGGTCAGCTCGTCGCCAAGATGCGCAAAATCGGCGGAAAGAATGGAGGGGGCGATGCGGAACGGCGTGCTCATGCGCCGATTGTCGCAGCCGCCGCAAAACCCGGAAAGCGGTGCGAAAGAAGGCTCCAGTTACCATCGCGCGCATGTCACACAGCCCTTTCAGCGTCCAGGTCGAGCCCCGATACCTGGCCGACCAGTCCTCCGCCAAGGACAACATCTACACCTTCTCGTACACGATCACCATCACCAACGTGGGCCAGGTTGGTGCGCAGCTGATCGCGCGCCGCTGGCTCATCAACGATGCTTCCGGCCATGCGCAGGAAGTCAAGGGGCTTGGCGTGATCGGCCAGCAGCCGCTGCTGGCGCCGGGCGAATCGTTCCGCTACACCAGCGGCTGCCGCCTGCAGGCCCCGAGCGGCACCATGCACGGCAGCTTCTTCGTGGTGACCGAAGAGGGCGAGCGCTTCGACGTGCCGGTTCCGATGTTCGTGCTGGAGGCCGACATCGGCGGCGCACCCGTCTCGCGCGTGCTGCACTAGTCACGCACTAGTTCACGCACTGCCCAGCAACAGGCGCTCGGGGGCCGGCTGCTCAGAAAACGCCTTTGTCCTGCACGGGCAGGACACCGCCATGCGTTACAAACCCCGCATCGGCGCTTTTCCGGGCGCCGCCCCGTGCCCGCCGCTGGGCCACCTTCATGCGCACACACCTCTCGGGCTTCGCTTTCAACACTCCGCTCGGACTCCTGCCTGGCCTGCAGCCCGCATTCGCGGGTTTGCTCGGGCTTAGCCTGGGCGTGCGCCACGTGACACTGTCGGCCGGCCAAATAGCGGCGGCCACAAGCTTTTTTCTACCTGCATGAATTTGACGAGTTTCATCAACGACCTGCTCGGCTTCTGGTCCGAGTGGCTGCGCCCCTCGGCGGGGCTGCCCACCGTGCTGTGGTCGCTCCTGCTGGCCGCCGCGGCGGCCTCCGGCCACCTGGTGCAGCGCTACCTGGGCCTGCCCAAGGTGGTCGGCTATTCGATCGTGGGCGCGGTGGTCGGCTTTGCCGGCTTCGAGGGCGCCATCTGGCCGTTGCGCGGCATCAGCCTGTTCCTGCTGGAGCTGGGCGCCGCCGTGGTGCTGTTCGAAGCCGGCGGCCGCCTGCCGCTGCGCTGGTTCCGTCACAACCCGATGGTGCTGGGGCAAAGCCTGCTGGAAGCCACGCTCACCTACTTTGGCGTGCTGTGGACGCTGCAGCTGCTGGGCCTGCCCGACCCGGTAGCCAACCCCATCGCGCTGATGGCCATCGTCGCATCGCCGGCGGTGCTGAGCCGCGTGATCATGGACACGCGAGCCTCGGGCCCGGTGACCGAGCGCGCCATGACGCTGGCCACGCTCAACACCTTCTATGCGCTGGCGCTCGGCTATGCGCAGGCCGGCCTCATCGAGCGCGCCCCGCAGACCCTGCTGCAAAAGCTCTATCCGGTGGCGGTGGTGCTCGGCCTTTCTTTCGTGATCGGCGCCATCCTGGCGCTGGCGCTTCGCACGGCGTTGCGGTTCATGAGCCCGACGAGCGAGAGCACCTCGATCCTGCTGCTCGCGCTGATTGCGGCGGGCGCCGCCCTCACGGCGCACGTCGGCGGCTCCGCGCCGCTGGCCGCGCTGATCGGCGGGGTGCTGCTCAAGACGCTCAACCCCAAGCCCTGGGCCTGGCAGCGGCAGTTGGGCACGGCCGCATCGCTGCTCACCATGCTGATGTTCGTGCTGGTGTCCATCGTGGCAGCGCAGGCCGACTGGACCCTGCCCGTTGCCAGCGTGGTGCTGGCGGTGATCGGCGTTCGGCTGTTCGCCAAGATCGCCGGAGTGGCCATTGCCAACCCCGGCAGTGGCGCGAGCTGGAAGCAGGCTTTCTGGGTTGGCTGCGCGATGTCGCCGCTGTCGGCGATCGCGCTGTTGATCGCATCGAACTTCACCACCGCCTCGCCACTGCTCGGCACCATGATCACGCAGGTGGCCCTGCCTTCGATTCTCCTGATGGAGGTGATGGGCGCCGTGCTCGCCACCCTGGCCATTCACGCGGTAGGCGAAAGCTCGGTGCCGTGGGCACCACAGGCTTTCAGCACCACGGAGGACACGCAGCGATGACCGCGTCCATTGGCTTTCCAGACAGCTCCAACGCTCCCCTCGTTTCCAGCACAACGGGCAGCGACGACTTCCGCTCGCCGGCGCTTCCCGCAGACCCGGCAAGCCGCGTGGTCAAGCTGGAGCCCTTCAACCGCTCCGAAGCGCTGTCGCTGGGCGTGGAGCTGGAGCTTCAGCTCGTCAACACGCACGACTACGACCTGGCACCCTATGCCGAGGACATGCTCCGGCTGATGGCGCAAACGCCGCTGCCCGGCAGCGTGGTGCCCGAGATGACCTCGAGCATGATCGAGATCTCGACCGACATCTGCCATTCGGCGCAAGACGTGATCACGCAGCTCTCGCCCATTCGCGAGGCGCTGATCAAGAACGCCGACAAGCTCAACATTGCGGTAGTGGGCGGCGGCACGCATGCGTTCCAGCAATGGCACGAGAGGCGCATCTACGACAAGCCGCGTTTTCGCGAGCTGTCGGAGCTGTACGGCTACCTGAGCAAGCAGTTCACCATCTTCGGCCAGCACGTGCACATCGGCTGCCCCGATGCCGACGCGGCGCTGCTGATGCTGCACCGCATGTCGCGCTACATACCGCACTTCATCGCGCTCTCGGCCTCGTCGCCTTTCGTGCAGGGGCAAGACACGCAGTTCGACTCGGCCCGGCTCAATTCGGTGTTCGCGTTTCCGCTCTCGGGGCGCGCGCCCTTTACCTTGAGCTGGAAAGAATTCGAAGCCTACTTCGAGCGCATGACCCGCACCGGCGTCGTGCGCAGCATGAAAGACTTCTATTGGGACATCCGGCCCAAGCCGGAGTTCGGCACCATCGAGATCCGCGTGTTCGACACGCCGCTCACGGTGGAGCGCGCCGCGGCGCTTGCGGGCTACGTGCAGTCGCTTGCCGCATGGTTCCTGCAAGAGCAGCCCTTCGAGCCGACCGAGGACGACTATCTTGTCTACACCTACAACCGCTTCCAGGCCTGCCGCTTCGGGCTCGACGCGGTCTATGTGGACCCGGCCAGCGGGCAGCACATGCCGCTGCGCGACCACATCCTCATGACCATGACGCAGCTCGAATGGCACAGCGAGGCGCTCAACGCCACGCAGGCGCTCGGCGAGTTGCGCACCAGCGTGGAAGCCAACCGCAACGATGCGCGCTGGCTGCGCGAGAAGCAGGGCAAGGAGCGCCTGCTGGCCGAGGTGGTGCGACAGGCGGCGCTGCGCTTTCGCGGCGCCGCCTGAGCCTGAACCCGCTGCTGCCGGCGGAACCGTTCAGCCGGCCACTGCTTCTTGCGAGAACTGCCTGCGGTACGCCGTGGGCGAAATCTTGAAGGCCGCGACAAAGTGCTTCCGCAGCGACACCGCTGAGCCGAAACCTGCGTCCGTCGCCACGCGCTCGACCGGCTTGCCTGTGGTCTCCAGCAGCCGCTGCGCGAGCGCCAGGCGCTGGTTCTGCAGCCATTGGCCAACCGTGGTGCCGGTGGCTTCGCGAAACCGCCGCGTGAAGGTACGCCGGCTCATCAACGCACGCCGGGCAAGGCTGTCCAGCTCATGCGGGGTGTGCAAATGCCGGCCCAACCATTCGAGCAGCGGCGCAAGGCGGTCGCTTTCCGCGGCGGCGGGCACCGGCCGCTCGATGTACTGGGCCTGCCCGCCCTCGCGGTGCGGCGCAACCACCATGCGCCGCGCGGCGCGGTTTGCCGCCTCGGCGCCGTAGCGCACCCGCAGCAGGTGCAGGCAGCAGTCGATGCCTGCGGCGGTGCCGGCGGAAGTGAGCACGTTGCCGTCGTCGACATACAGCACCTCGGGCTGCAGCGTGACCTTCGGATATTGCCGGGCGAAAACCTCCGCCAGGTTCCAGTGCGTGGTGGCCGGGCGGCCGTCGAGCAGGCCCGCTTCGGCCAGCACGAATGCGCCCAGGCACAGCCCCACCACGACCGCGCCGCGCCGATGCGCCGCCTGCAGCGCGCGGATCAGCGAGGGCGGTGCGGGCCGCCTGTCATCGCGCCACGACGGAACGATCACGATTTGCGCCCTTCGGATGGCCTCCAGGCCGTGCGGCACCGTCAGCGTAAAGCCGGCCGTGGTGCGCAGGGGCCCCGGTTCGACGCCGCACACCAGCAGGCGAAAGCGCGGATCGCCCGCCTCGGTGCGGTCTTCGCCGAAGACCATGCAAGGCACCGACAGGTGAAAGGGGCTGATGCCGTCGAAGGCGACGACGGCGATGGTTTCCGGAGGTTTTCTGGCCATGGCCCGATTTTATCGATGAATGGCTTTCGGGCCACTTTCTCGGACACGCCCGAGAGGGAAGAATCAACCCATCCCAACACAACCATCGCCAGGAGCAACACACCATGAGCAACCCCGCACCGCGCCGCGCCCTCGTCGTGATCGACGTGCAGAACGAGTATTTCGAAGGCGGCGGCCTGCCGATCGAATATCCGCCGGTCGAGCAGTCGCTGCCCAACATTGCCAAGGCAATGGATGCGGCCCACGCCGCGGGCACGCCGGTGGTGGTGGTTCGGCACCACGCACCCAAGGGTGCGCCGGTGTTCCAGGCCGGCACCCACAACGGCGAACTGCATCCTGAGGTTGCCAAGCGCCCGCGCGACCACCTGGTGACCAAGGCCTTTCCCAGTGTTTTCACCGGCACCGACTTTGCCGACTGGCTCGCGCGCCATGAGATCGACACGCTCAGCGTGGCTGGCTACATGACGCAGAACTGCGATGCGTCCACCGTGTTCGAGGCCATGCACCGCGGCCTGAACGTGGAGTTTCTTTCGGATGCCACCGGCGCACTGCCGTACGAGAATGCGGCCGGCAAGGTGAGCGCCGAGGAAATCCACCGCGTGTTCAGCGTCGTGTTCCACAGCAATTTCGCGGCCGTGACGAGCACCGAGGCATGGATTGCCGCCCTGCAGGCCGGAACGCCGATCGAGAAGGACAACGTGGTGATGTCGAACCGCCGCGCGCGGGGGTAAGCGCCGCCCGTGGAGATCAATACAAGTCACGTCGGCTCCTGCGTGCTGATACGCGGACTGTCTCCCATTCCTTTCCGAAGATCGAGAGAAAGCAAAGCATCGGCGGCGACACTAATCGGAATGGACCACGCGGCCAAGGCCGCGTGCGAACGACGCAGCAAAAAACATTCGCTCAACGGAGCGGCTCGCTCACAGGGGTTCTGGACGCCAGTGCGACGCTCACTCACCACGAGGCTGCAAAAAGAAACCCGCCAGGACGAGGTTCGTCGAGGCGGGTCAAAAAGGTAGCCTCACTCAGGGAGGAGGGATTCGTGACTCGTGGCTACCGGCCGAAATCGTAGCCGCCGAGTCACATCGATGACTACTTAATGATTCATCTCCACTGGTTGCGCGTGTGCGATATGTGGCGCTTTTCGGCTCAATCTGCGCACCTTCAGATTCGTTAGCACTTCTGGCGGCATCTCGAACCCAGAATCCGGGCCTGCCGACGTAGACGTCGGCAATTCAACATGCCGCCTGCGCGCTGTGTGTTGTCGCTGTCACCGGATCGATCAGGGAAGAAGAACGAGATGAATAAGCATTTTTTTAGAGTGATATGGAGCGCGGCGCGCGCAATGCGGGTTGTCGTTCACGAGGCGGCGGCCACCACCGGCAAAGGCGCTTCCAAGGCCACCACAGTAGTGGCCGGTTCCGCAGCCTTTGCGCCCATGCTCGTGGGCGCCGCGCTCGCGGGCATGCTGTCAGCCTCGCCCGCTCAAGCCCAGATCGTCGGCGCCCCCACCGTTCCCGGCAACCTGCGGCCCACCGTGATGGTCGCGCCCAACGGCGTGCCGCTCGTCAACATCCAGACGCCCAGCGCCGCCGGTGTTTCGCGCAATGTGTACCAGCAGTTCAACGTGGCCCCCAATGGCGCCGTCCTGAACAACAGCAGAACAAATGTAGGCACGCAGCTCGGCGGCATCGTCCAGGGCAATCCGTATCTCGCGACCGGCCCCGCACGCATCATCGTCAACGAGGTGAACGGCGGCAGCCCCAGCCAGCTGCGCGGCTACATCGAAGTCGCGGGGCAGCGTGCCGAAGTAATCATCGCCAATCCTGCAGGCATCAGCATCAACGGCGGCGGCTTCATCAATGCCAGCCGCACCACGGTGACCACGGGCACGCCGCAATTCAACGCCATCGGCGGCCTCGATAGCTTCCTCGTGCGAGGCGGCACCGTCACCATCGATGGTGCGGGCCTGGATGCCAGCAAGACCGACTACGCGGCCATCCTCGCGCGCGCCGTGCAGGTCAATGCAGCCATCTACGCGACCGACCTCAAGGTGGTCACAGGCGCGAACCAGATCAGCGCCGACCACAGCCAGATCACGCCAACCAGCGGCACCGGAACGGCACCCACCTTCGCCCTGGACGCGGCCGCGCTCGGCGGCATGTACGCCGGCAAGATCACCCTCATCGGCACCGAGGCCGGCCTCGGCGTGCGCAATGCCGGCAGCATCGGCGCGAGCAATGGCAATCTCATCGTGACCGCAGCTGGACGGATCGAGAACACCGGCACCCTCGAAGGCACGCGCCTCGAGCTCGCCAGCGCCGGCGACATCGACAACCGCGGTGGAACGATCCGCCAGACCAGCAGCGTGGGGCTCGCGATCACGGCACCGGTGCTGTCCAACACGAACGGCGGGGTCATCGGCATCGAGCCGGCGCCAGCACCGGGAACCACCGGCACCAGCGGCGGCATGAGCACCGGAACCGGTACAGGCGCGGCCGGCACCGGAACGACGACCACCGGCGCCACTTCCGGCACCAGCGGCACAGCCTCACCCGCACCGGCGCCGTATGTGCCCACATCGCCCGGCACCCTCACCGCGGCAGGCGCCATCCTCAATGACGGCGGCAAGATCTACGCTGGCGGCCCGGTCACACTGAACACCCCGCAGATCAACAATGCGGGCGGCTCGCTGTCGGTGGCCAGCATGGCGGTCACGGGCCCGACCTTCAGCAACGCGGGCGGGACGCTCAACGTCAGCAACAGCTTCAGCGCCAACGTGGGCCAGCTGGACAACACCGGTGGGACGCTGAACGCGGGCAGCCTGAACATTGCGACCACGGGCGATCTGGTCAATGTCGACGGCAAGCTGACCAGTGCGTCCGACGCCACCCTGACCGTGGGCGGCCAGGCCGACAACACGCGCGGAACGATCTCGGCCACAGGCGCACTGACCGCGAACGTGGCGGGCGCGGTGAACAACACCGCCGGCACGCTGGCCTCGAACCAGGGCCTGACCGTCACCGGCCAGTCCCTGAACAACAGCCAGGGCACGATCCAGTCGGCCGGCGGCAATGTCCAGGCCACCATCGGCCAGCAGCTGTTGAACACCGACGGTCACATTGGGAGCGGTGCGAACCTCACCATCCAGACCGGCAGCCTCGAGGGCACCAAGGGATCGCTGCAAAGCACGGGCGACCTGAATGTCACGGCGGCTCAAGGGTTGACCTCCACAGGCACCAACGCCGCCGGCGGCAAGCTGGCGTTGCAGGGCGCCTTTGTCGACCTCTCCGGCAGCCAGACGGGCGCCGCCCACATCGCCGTCACCGCCACCCAGGGCGACGTGACCACCAGCGGGGCCACCGTGGCCACCCCCGGCACCTTGGCCATCACGGCCAATGCGCAGCCCGGCCAGACGCTCGTGAACAGCGCCGGCCAGCTGAACGCCGCCCAACTGCAGATCAGCGTCTCGAACCTCGCCAACACGGACGGCGGCGAGATCGTGCAGACCGGCACGGGCGCAACGACCATCGCCACCGGCGGCACCCTGAACAACGACGGTGGCCGCATCGCCAGCAACGGCCAGGACCTCACGCTGCAAGGCACCAGCATCACCAACGCAGCCGGCAAGATCGAGCATGCCGGCGCCGGCACGCTCGCCGTCGCGGGCGGCAGCTACAGCAGCACCGACGGCCAGATCACGGCCAACGGCGCATTGACGGTCGCCATGTCGGGCGCCTTCAGCCAGGATGGCACCAAGGCCGCGATCAGCGCCAAGCAGATCACCATCGACGCCGGGTCGCTCGGCAACCGCACTGGTGCCCAGATCGTGCAGACCGGCACCGACGCCACGCGCGTCACGGTGGTGGGCGCCGTGGACAACAGCGGCGGGACGCTGGCCAGTAACGGCAACACGACCATCGCGGCCGGCAGCCTGGTCAACCAGGGCGGCACCATTCGGGCTGCCGAGACTTCCGATCTCGGCCTGACCGTGGGCGGCTTGCTCGACAACAGCAACCAGGGCGTGATCGGCGCGGGCGGCAGCACCACCATCGCGGCGGGCAGCCTGAACAACAACGCGGGCAGCGTGACCGCGGTCGGCGACCTGAGCGCCACCATCGGCGGGGCGGCGACCAACGTGGGCGGCACGCTGGCCGCGAACGGCAACACGACGCTGACCGCGGCCAGCCTGGACAACAGCGCAGGAACAACCGCCGCCGTCACCGGCAACCTGAATGTCACGACCACCGGCGCGACGACGAACAACGGCGGCACCCTGCAAGCCGGCGGCGCGACCACGTTGAGCAATGGCGGCCTGACCAACCAGTCGGGCAAGGTCTTCGGCAACAGCCTGTTGGTGGATACGCACGGCAATGCACTGGACAACAGTGCGAAGGGCACGTTGGCAGCAACCACCACCGTCGACGTGAGGTCCGGTGCGCTGAACAACGACACAGGCCTGCTGCAAAGCGGCGCCGCCATGACCATCAATACGAATGGTCAGGTGCTCACCAACACCAACGCGTCCGGCTATACCAATGGCCAAGGCGGCATCACCAGCGGCGATACGCTCGCGCTGACCGTCGGGGCGGTCAACAACAACGCCGGCTTCATCGGCGCGAAGAACGCATTGATCGCCGATACGCAGGCCTTCTCCAACACGGGCAAAGGCCAGGTGCTCGGCCAGTCCACGGTGGCAATCGACACCAACGGCGCAGGCTACGACAACACCGGCGGCGAGACACTGGCGGTGGGAAACCTCGGCATCAACGCGGGAACGCTGACCAATACCAAGGGCCTGATCCGCTCGGCAGCCACGACGACGCTGAACGCCGGCAGCATCGTCAACACCAATACCCTCGGCACCAACCAAGGCATCGAAGGCCGGAACGTGGTCATCGGCGCGGGGAACCTTGACAACACCTCGGGTGCCATCCGCGCCGACGTCAACGCCACCCTCACCAGCGGCGGCACCGTCAACAACACGAATGGATTGATCTCGGCGGGTGACACGCTCAAGATCGTCGATCCCAACACGGCCAACCCCGGCGCCAAGACGCTCAACCTGGTGAACACCGGCGGCACGCTGGTGGCCGACAAGAGCCTGCAGATCGACGCCGCCACCTTCAGCGGCGACGGCAAAGCTGTCGCGGGCCAGGACCTGGGCATCGCGCTCACCCAGGACATCGTGAACAACGGCGAGGTGGCCGCCAATGGCAACCTGAGCTACACCACCACCGGCAACTTCACGAACAACGGCAAGCTGCTGGCGGGCCAGACGCTCACCATCGGCGGCAACAACGTGGACAACACGGCCAATGCGGAGATGTCGGGGACGGACACCGTCGTCAATGTCGCGGGGACATTGACCAACCGCGGCCTGATCGACAGCCAAGGCGCCACGCAGATCGATGCGGGCACGCTGAACAACATCGGCACCGGCCGCATCTACGGCGATGCGATTTCCATTGCCGCGGGCACGCTCAACAACGAAGCCGAGATGGTCAACGGCGTGACCAAGGCCGGCACCATCGCCGCACGCGACACCCTGGACATCGGCGCGGGCACCATCAATAACCGCGAGCACGCGCTGATCTTCAGCGGCGGCCTGGCCGCAGGCTCGATGAACATCGGCGGAGCGCTCGACGCCAATCGCCAAGCCACCGGCCAGGGCGCCGTGCTCAACAACCTGAGTGCGGACATCGAGTCCCTGGGCGACATGTCGATCGCGATGGCGCAGATCAACAACAAGGACACGCACATCAAGCTGGGGCCGCAGACGACGACCCCACTGGCCTATGACACGATCAATATCGAAGGGGTGGGCATCTTCTTGCCCGAGGACGTCATCGCCATCCAGGGGCAGACCTATGTGTGGGCACGCAATCCCGACGGCAGCCAGGGCGCCTTGCTGAACCCGGGTGGCAATGTCTGGGGCACCTGGAAGCACGCGGCCACGGTCACGGCCGACACCGCAGTCGACGCGGCCCCTGCGCGCATCGTCGCGGGTGGCGACATGAACGTGAATGGACACTTGTACAACGAGAACAGCAAGGTACTCGCGGGCGGCACCATCTATGCCAACGACTATGAAGCGGGTCCGCAGCTGACCGGTCAAAGCACCACGCTGGATGTGGCGGCCGTGTATGACCGCTTCGGAGTTTTTCAGGAGACGGTCGTCCTTCCAATGCCGCCGCAGCAGATTCCCCTGGGTGGTTATGAGTACAAGTCCAACCTCAACGCCACGAAGGGCTACAACGCGGGGGCTGCGCCCATCGGCGGCGCAAATGCCAATGCGGGCGCCACCGGCGGCGTCAATGGCGCCGGTGGTGCAGAGGTCATCGTCCAAGTGCCTGCCAATGTCGGCGGGGTTGCACCGACCTCGGGCACCGCGGCAGGCGCGGCCGGCGGGACCGCAGGCGCAGGCGCCCAGACCGTCCCCATGGTCGTGCGCACCAGCCTGCCGAACACGCGCCTGCCCAATGCCAGCCTGTTCGGCATCCACGCCGGGCCCGGCGGCTACCTGATCGAGACCGACCCGCGGTTCGCGAACTACCGCCAGTGGCTCAGCAGCGACTACCTGCTGAACAACCTCGGCCAGGACCCCAACAACATCCTCAAGCGGCTGGGCGACGGCTTCTACGAGCAGAAGCTCATCCGTGAACAGGTCGCGCAGCTCACGGGCTACCGTTACCTCGACGGATTCAACAACGACGACGACCAGTACACTGCGCTGATGAACGCCGGCGTGACCTTCGCCAAGGAATACGGTCTGCGTCCTGGCGTCGGCCTGAGTGCGGCGCAGATGGCGCAGCTGACTAGCGACATCGTGTGGCTGGTCGAGCAGACGGTGACCTTGCCGGATGGGACGACGCAGCAGGTGCTGGTGTCTCAGGTCTATGTCCGCGTGCGGCCGGGCGACATCGATGGATCGGGATCGCTGCTGAGCGCCGATGCGACCGTCATCAAGAGCACGGGCGACCTTGTCAATACCGGCACGATCGCTGGCCGCAGTCTGGTCAAGATCGACGCCGAAAACGTCAACAACCTGGGCGGCCGGATTGTCGGCGGCAGCATCGGCATCAATGCCCGCAACGACCTTAACAACATTGGCGGCAGCATCACGGCACGAGACTCCGCCGTGCTGACGGCCGGGCGTGATATCAACATCCGCACGACCACGCAAAGCGCGAGCGGTGCGGGTGGACTGGTCAGCACCACCACCATCGACCGCGTGGCGGGCGTCTATGTGACGAACCCCGGCGGAACTCTGATCGCGTCAGCCGGACGAGACGTCAACCTGATCGGCGCCGCATTGGTCAGCGGGGGCAGTGCCGCGGTGGGCGCGGGCCCGCGACATCAACATGGGGACTGTGACCGAGTCTAGTGCCATGGCGCACACAGGCAAGCAGACAGCTGTAGCCGCCTCGCAAAGCCGGGAAGTCGGTTCGGTCATC
Source organism: Variovorax paradoxus (assembly GCF_029919115.1). NCBI lineage: Bacteria > Pseudomonadati > Pseudomonadota > Betaproteobacteria > Burkholderiales > Comamonadaceae > Variovorax > Variovorax paradoxus. Next base: position 3,209,263 of record NZ_CP123990.1, on the reverse strand, counting down.
CAGGGGCAGGACAACGTGCGCCTCGCGGCCGGCAATAACCTGAACATCCGCGCGAGTGCCGTTCAGAGCACCGACGGCGCCTTGGTTGCCACGGCCAAGAACGACATCAACCTGACCGCGGGCCAGACCACCACCAGCGTTGCGACGGCCACGCAGAAAACTTCCAACGGCCTGTTCAGGAAGAGCAGTTCCAGCACCCTCGACAGCACCACCACCACCGAGGTGCTCTCCAGCAGCCTGAGCGGCAAGGCAGTGGCTGCAGTGGCCGGCAACGACATCAACCTGCAGGCCGCACAGCTTCACTCTGATGAAGCCATGAGCCTGTCGGCCGGCCGCGACATCAATCTCACGACCGCCACCAGCAGCAGCACCGAACTGCACGCCAGCCAGCAGCGCACCAGCAGCACGGCCTTGTCGCGCGCCTGGGCCTTGGCCTCCGATGCCGGCGGGCCGGTCGGCGGCTACGGCAACCGCAAGAATTCGGGCAACAGCACCAGCGTTGATATCACGACCCAAGCGGTCGGCACCACCATCTCGGCCGGCAACCTGCAGACCGTCAGCGGGCGCGACACCACCTTGCAAGCGGCGACCGTCGTGGCCGACGGCAACATCACCATGCTGGCCGGTCGCAACCTCACCATCGAGAGCGCCCAGAACACCGAGTTCAGCAGCAGTTCCTCGGCCAACGCCAAGAGCGGCTTTATCGGTTCCTGGTCGCAGCCTGGGTTGGGCCACATCAAAGACTTCGGCGCCCAGACCACCAGCCGCACCACCCAGCAGGCCAGCCAGGTGGCCAGCCTGACGGGTGACATCACGCTGGTGGCCGGCAACGAATACCGCCAGACCGCCAGCAGCGTGATGGCTGCGGGACAGGCCGGCCCGCTCGCAGGCGGCGACGTCAACATCCTTGCGAAGAACGTCACCATCAACGAGGCCTTCAACACCGAGCAGAGCATGACGATGCAGCGCAGTTCCAGCAGCAAGCTGGGCGGCAGCGCGAGCTTCATGGGCATCAGCACGGACACGCTCAGAGGTGGCTCCAACACCATCAAGGCCATGGGCGACACCGGCGATGGCCGCATGCAGGCCCTGGGTGCCGTCAACCTGGCCATGAGCGGCAAGCAGGCCTACGACGCTGCCAGTGCGCTCGCAGGCGGAGCCGGCGGGCTGAGCTACGGGGTGAGCGTGAGCGTCAGCCGCAACACCAGTCAGGCGACCAGTTTCAGCAACAGCAGCGAGGCCGTGGGCTCCAGCGTAGTGGGCTCGAACAACGTCAACATCGTGGCCACGGGCGGCGGCAAGGACTCCAACATCCGCGCCGTGGGCTCCACCATTGCGGCAGGCAATACCGTCAACCTGGCGGCCGACAACGACATCTCGCTGGAGGCCAGCAAGAACACCAGCGCGACGGTCGGCCAGAACTCCAGCCATGGCGCCAACGTGGGCGTCACCTTCGGGGCCGGCGCGCAGAACGGCTTCAGCATCCAGTTGGGCGTGAGCAACGGCAAGGGCAAGAACAACCAGAACGAGACCAGCTACAACGCCACGCAGGTCAGCGGCGGCAAGGCCGTCAACATCGTCTCGGGCGGCGACCTGAACATGCGCGGCGGCATCGTCGAAGCCAACCGGGTCACGGCCGACGTGGGCGGCAACCTGAACATCGAGAGCCTGCAGGACGCGAGCGTGGGCCAGTCGCGCCAAAGCAGCTCGGGCTTCAACCTGAGCTTGTGCATTCCGCCGATCTGCTACGGCGTGGTGGCCACCGTGGGGGCCAGCGCCGCCGGGGCCAAGGCGGACGGCATCTTCATCAGCCCGGCCGTGCAGTCGGGCATCAAGGCCGGCGATGGCGGCTTCGACGTGAAGGTGGCGGGCAACACCGACCTGAAGGGGGCGGTGATCGAGAGCACGCAGGCGGCCATCGATGCAGGCAAGAACAGCTTCAGCACGGGCGGTACGCTCACCATGAGCGACTTGCAGAACGTGAGCCAGTCGAGTGGCAGCAGCTATTCGGTCAGCGGCAGCGTTGGCATTGGCTACACCACGGCACCGCAGGCTGCGACGGCAACGACACCCGCCACGGAGATGAACTCGGCGTGGTCGGGACCGAACAGCCGGCCCGGTGGCAGTGCGGGCGCGGGCAGCGTCAGCGGCAATAGCCAGACCAGCGTCACGAGGTCCGGCATCTCGGGAATTGCGGGCGACCAGAGCGTCAGGACCGGGGACAACAGCAGCACCGGCACGCTGATCAAGGACTGGAACACGCAGACCATCATCAAGGACGTGCAGGCGCAGGCGCAGATTACGGCCGAGTTTGGCCAGAACGCTTCACGGGAAGTCGGAGCCTACGCCAACCGCAAGCTGGACGAATCCAAAGCTCTGTACGAGCAGGCAGCCAAGGCAACTGACCCCGCCACCAAGGCCACGCTGTATGCACAGGCTGACGAGATCGCGAGCAACTGGAAAGAAGGCGGTGCATACCGCATCGCTGCGCATGCAGTGGTAGGCGGGCTCACTGGTGGCGCGGCGGGTGCGGCTGGTGCGGCGGCGTCGAGCGTTGCCATTCCGATGATCGGCGAACAGATCGCTGGGCTCGACATTCCCGTGCCGGTCAAGCAGGCAATCGTCATGGCCATGGGGGCAACGATAGGCGCCGCTGCGGGTGGTTCGGCGGGCGCGGCCAGCGCATTCAACGAGACGACCAACAACTACCTCACTGCCGCCAACCTGCTCAGCCGAGATCAGAAGATCAAGGCCTGCCAAGCTTCCGGAGACCCGGCATGCGAAGTGCGGATCTTGCAGGAATACGACGTTACGAGCGCCAAGAACACCGGTGAGCTCAAGCGGAGTTCCCTCATCGAGAAGCAGTATCTCGAACAGATGCGCGGAGATCTCGAACAGTTGCTCTTGAATCCGAACGTTAGCGAGGAAACCAAACAGCAGGCGAGGAAGAGCATCAATGAGATCAACACCGCGGTCAACGTGATCGAAAAGGCACCGGTGATCAGGGATGCCGCAGAGGTGGGCCTGATCGCCGTTGATGTGGCGCTACTGGGTGAACTTGCCGTCGCGCGGACATTGACTACTGCAGTTGTGAAGGAATTCGTGCTGAAACGCACGGGAACCAGCATGTCAGACTCTGCTGCGGCGAAGCTGACCAATGATTTTTATCGAGATGGTGTTGATGCCACCGCTTGGACCGTTGGCAAAGCTGGCAGCATGGAAAATAATGCGACAGGCCATTGGATTAAGCATGGTACTGAATTCCCTGAATTTCCTTCATTGGCTCAATATGCCGAAGCCGCGCAGAATTTTGTGGTTAATCCCCCAATAGGCACCCTTACAAAGACCGCAAGAAATGGCGACGTACTTCTCTATGACGTTAGTACAAACACGTTTGCAGTTCGCACAGCTGACGGGGTTCCAAGAACGATGTTCAGGCCAGATCCGGCAGCACATGGTTTTAGATCAAATATAGATTTTTGGAATTCAAAATGATTGACAAACGATCGCTGTGTCGTGTCTGTGGCTTCGACTGTTTCCCACTCTTTCCTTGGGGTGAGGATGGTAAAACCCCATCCTATGCTTTATGTCCAAATTGCAATGTTGAATTTGGATATGAGGATGTTACTGATCGAGGAATAGATTTGTATCGAAAATCGCACTCCATTGCCTACGATCGAAAAAGCAGCGAAGAGGGTAGTTCATGACTGCGAAGGTGATAGCCCATGGAAACATCGAATTCCCGGCCCCAAGAGCGAACAACATTGAATGATGAAAATAGGTCAATTATCCGTTCGCGATGAGACGGCTGAAGATGATGCTGTTTTAGGACTCGACCTGATTCAAGGCCTCCCGGAGTTTGCGGGAGACGGCGATTTTGGCGGGGGGAATTTGATTATCTCACTTCACGGCCTCAAGCTGCCTTATGTCGGATTCACGCTTCCTGATGGCCGTGTATTTTCATTGCTCATCGATATAAATGGCCGGCCCATTCAGGTTGCCAATTTCTATTGCGTCAAACTTCTTTCCACCCAAAATGATGTCCATCGATATTTGATGCAAATAGGTCGAACGAGCTTGCGGAAATTGAGAATTTTTGAAGCTTGGGCCGATGGCAATTCCTTAAGCTGGCAGGATCTTGATGGTCGATATTCTGATTTTTGGATTGAGGCCTGCATGGATTTGGTAAGTTCAACCAATTGGATTCAAGATTGTGTTGCTAATGAAGTAATTAATCTTAATCTTGATGGTCTGCGTTCTAAGGCGGATTTCTATTGCCTTCTGGGGGAGAGTATTTTTGGATATCGAGGGTATGCGGGTGGCAATCTGGATGCGCTATTCGAGGTACTGACGGTCAATAGGGTCAAGAAGAAGTTTTTATTTGAAGATGAGGAGAAGTTCTCGGATTTCTTGGGCGTGATTTCTGGCGAGGCGGATTATTTTTCGAAGTTCAAATCTGTCTTAGTGGAGTCAGGCTCCAGTTTCGTTGAAGGTGCTTAGTCAAATTTGTTTAGAGCGATATCAATGAAACGATCACACATTTCCCCTCACCGCATCGCCGCGTTGACCGCCCTCGCTGCGGGCCTCCTCCTCCTCCTGTCCGGCTGCGCCACCAAGCTGACCCAACCCATCACCGGCTACACCTGCTGCAACCTGCGCCCCGACTACGGCTGGGTCTCCAGCACCAACATGCTGGGCGGCCCCATCGTGCCGTTCGGCGAGCCCGCGGTGCTCGACACCATGAAGCGGGACCTCTACCTCTACGGCACCATCGGCAGCGACTACGTCTCGCTGCGCGACGACACATCGCGCAGCAGGGACGACATGCTGCGCTGGGCGCGCCAGATCGTGGTGCCCACTGATCCCCGGGTGACGCTCGCCAGCTGGAGTCCCGAGGTGCAGAAGGCCGTCTATTCCGCCAAGGTCGTGGTCGGCATGACCCGGCCCCAGGTGCTGATGGCGCTGAGCTATCCCTCGCGCAATGACACCAAGGACCTGAACGCCAATACTTGGCGCTACTGGACGGTGCAGGAAGACGAGCCGGTCGATGTGCTCTTCGGCGCCGACGGCACCGTCAGCGGCTTCTCCGGCAAACCGTCGGCGGTTCGCACGGTCGAATTCAGGCGCTGATCACCATGGTGCACTCCTCGGTCGTGCCTCGGCGCACGCGCATGGCGCTGGCCGTGGCCCTCGCCGCTTCTCCGTTGTGGGGGGTCGCGCAGCAGACGCCGACGACGCCTCAAGCCTTCATCGAACAACAACGCCAGCAAGAGCGCGAGCGTGCTTTGCGCGAGCAGAACGAGCGCACCGTCGACCAGCGCCCGCAGGCCGCACCACCCGCACCGGTGGCCCGCATTCCCGAGACCGAGGCCCCGTGCTTCCGCATCGACCGCGTGCTCTTGCTCGGCGAGCAGTCCGAATTGTTCCAGTGGGCGGTTTCCGATCTCTCGGGCCCCGAGGGCAACGATTCCCCCCTCGGCCGCTGCCTGGGCACCGCAGGCGTGAACGTGGTGCTCGCCCGCGCCCAGCAGGCAGCCATCGCGCGCGGCTTCGTCACCACCCGGGTGCTGGCCGCGCCGCAGGACCTGTCCACCGGCACCCTGACCCTCTCGCTGGTGCCCGGGCGCATCGCGGCCATCCGCCTGACGCCGGATTCGTCCGCGACGCTGCTGGGCAGCGGCGCCTTGCTGGGTTCGGCCATTCCGGCCCGTCCGGGCGATCTGCTGAACCTGCGCGACATTGAGCAGGGATTGGAGAACTTGAAGCGCGCCCCCACGGCCGAGGCCGACATCCAGATCGAGCCCTCGACCGCGCCCAACGCCAGGCCGGGCGACAGCGACCTGGTGGTCAAGTACGTGCAGACCCGGAAGTGGCGCGTGGCCCTGAGCCTGGACGACAGCGGCACCCAGGCCACCGGCCGCTACCAGGCCGGCGCCACGGTGTCGTTGGACAACCCCTTCGGGCTGAACGATCTGTTCTACCTGAGCGCCAACCACAGCATCAACAGCCACTTTCTCTCGGAGCCGAGCTACGGCACCGAGGGCCAGACGGTGCACTACTCGCTGCCGTACGGCTACTGGATGCTGGGGTTCACCGCTTCCAACAGCCAGTACCACCAGAGCGTGGAAAGCTTCAACGGGCCCATCACCTACGCCGGCAAGTCCAACAACGCCGAGGTCAAGCTCTCGCGCCTGCTGTACCGCGACCAGAGCCGCAAGACGACGCTGGCGCTCAAGGGCTTCCGCCGGGAGTCGCGCAGCATCATCGAGGACACGGAAGTGCCGGTGCAGCACCAGGTGGTGGGCGGCTGGGAGCTGGGCCTGAACCACAAGGAGTTCATCGGCGAGGCCACGCTGGAGGGCACGCTGGCGTTCAAGCACGGCACGGGCGGCTTTGGCGCCCGGACCTCGCCGCAGGAGATCTACCACCGCGACAACCCCGCCGAGCCGCTGGACGGCACCTCGCGCATGAAGCTGTACACGGCCGAGGTGAGTCTGAATGCGCCGTTCAAGCTGGGCGAACAGAAGCTGCGCTATTCGGGGCTGATCCGCGCGCAGTGGAACCGCACGCCGCTGATGTCGCAGGACCGGTTCGCCATTGGCGGGCGCTACACGGTGCGCGGCTTCGACGGCGAGACGAGCCTGATGGGCGAGCGGGGCTGGCTGATCCGCAATGACATCGGGTGGGCCATGGGACAGAGCGGAGCGGAGCTGTATGTCGGCGCCGACTACGGGCATGTCGGCGGGCGCTCGACGGCCGACCAACTCGGCCGCAGCCTGGCCGGCGCGGTGGTCGGGGTGCGGGGGCAGTGGAGCAAGTTGAGCTATGACTTCTTCATGGGGGCGCCCATCAGCAAGCCGGAGGGGTATCGCACGGCAAGGACCACCTTTGGGTTTAACCTCAATGCGAGCTTTTGAACCTCAAAAGGAATTGGAAAAGATCAAGCAGGCGCCTGCCACACCCCACCGATTCATCTGGTGCTTCTGAACGTCAGCACCCGATCACAACCACTGTCTGAACAAAACACCATGCATCCATTTCTCGCCAAAACCTTCGGCGGATTGACCCCCGCCTACTACTTCCGTCAGTTCCTGTTCGGCTTGTGCTTTGCGGCATTCTTCGTTTTCTTTGCCAGCCGCTCACCCCACATCATGTCGCTCGGGATGGCGGTCTTCCTGGTCGCGAACACGTTTCTCTACCCCTATTCGCGCTTCGTCTACGAGGGCGTGATCAATTTCTTGCTGGGCGCGAACACGTTCTATGTGAATGCCATCCTCATGCTCTTCGTCAAATTGTTCACGATGCTGGTGTGCTGGACCTTCGCCATCTTCATCGCGCCCGTCGGCCTGATCTATCTGTACGTTCATCACAGCAGGGCGACGCGTCAGAGCTGAACAGACTACCCCTTCAATCGCAGCCGCAGACCTCGTGCCCAAAGGAACCGCGAATCCGCAGCCGCTGCGCTGCCTTGTGCGCTCGTCCGACGGATGGTGGGTGCAGTTGTCGCGCAACGGCATCGAGCATCGCCACCTGTTCAAGTTCGGGGCGATCCGCAGCGAGCCGGAGGCGCTGGCCCTGGCCCAGGCCAGGCGCGACCAGCTCATGCAGGAGCATCCGGAGATTGCCCGTTGGCGCACCATCGAGCGCGCGATCTGCAACGGCAAGCCCGGCGGTGTCGTCTACGTGGCGGGGCCGGACAAACAGTCCAGCTGCTGGTGCGCTGAAACCCCGATGGCCGACGGCACGGTCATGCGCGAGACCTTCAGCATTGCTCGCTTTTCAAAGACGGCCAAGCAGCTGGCCATTGCCGAGCGCGAGCGGCAGTTGAACTTGATGGTCGCAGGCTTCGCCGTGAAAGCCGAACTGGATGCGGCGAGCAACCGCTTGGGCAACGGCCAGAACGACGCCGCCATGTACGGCATCGTTCGCCACAAGACCTATTGGCTGGTCAAGCTGGAACGCAGCCGGCAACGTTTCAGCAAGACATTCTCGTTCGCGAAGCTTGGCGGCGTTCAAGACGCATTGGCGCAGGCGCAGGCCTGGCGCGATGACATCGTCCGGCAGCATCCGCCGGTCATGCGGCAGCAAAGAGCCAACAAGTTACGCAGCAACAACAAGACAGGCATTGTGGGCGTCACTTGCGTGTTGGGACCCGATGGCCGGCCGCGCCAATGGTCGGCGCACACCTACATCGGGCCCGGCCAGCTCCTGCAGAAGACGTTCAGCGTCTACCGCCACGGCGAGGATGCGCAGACGCTGGCGATCGCCGAGCGGCAGAAGCAGCTGGCGCAAATGGAGGGCCGGGCGCGGTTGCATCCGGTCGAAGAGCAGGTGCGCAGTTCTTCTACAAGAAGAGCATCGCGGCAGTCTGTCAGGACCAATGGCCGGTCGAGCGATGGTGCTCGCTCGGGCGCACGGGCGGTGAGCGCAGAAGTCGCCGACAGCCATGAAGCCTGCCCCCGCAACGCAGAAGATGCCTGACCTGAGATATCCAAGCACCCATCTCTAGCGCGGCCCACGCGGCACGCTATTTCAGTTTCAGACCTGGTCGTAACCAAGGCATGCCTCGCGTAAGCAGGGCTGCCGTGCCTCTGAAGGACGCCGCAGCGCTTATGCTCGCCCCATGGGTGAATTCGACCTGATCGCAAGCTACTTCAAGCGCCCCGCCAAGCGTTCTCCGCTCGGTGTGGGCGACGACTGCGCATTGCTCGCGCCCGCGCCGGGCATGCAGCTGGCGGTGTCCTCCGACATGCTGGTCGAAGGCCGCCACTTTCTTTCGACGGTCGATGCCGCGCGGCTTGGCCACAAGGCGCTGGCGGTGAACCTCAGCGATCTTGCGGCCTGCGGCGCCAGGCCGCTCGCCTTCACGCTCGCGCTGGCGCTGCCCGGCGTCGACGAGCACTGGCTCGAAGGCTTTTCGCGCGGCCTCTTTGCGCTGGCCGATGCGCATGGATGCGAGCTTGTGGGCGGCGACACCACGCGCGGCCCGCTCAACATCTGCATCACCGTGTTCGGTGAAGTGCCGGCCGGCGCGGCGCTGCTGCGCTCGGGTGCGCGCGCGGGAGACGACATCTGGGTGAGCGGTACGCTGGGCGATGCGCGGCTGGCACTCGAGGTGTTTCGCGGCACGCTCGCATTGCCGGCCGATGTCTTCTCGCAGGCGCGCATGCGCATGGAGCAGCCCACGCCGCGCGTCGCGTTGGGCCAGGCACTGCGCGGCACCGCGTCTGCGGCGGTGGATGTGAGCGACGGGCTCGTGGGCGACCTGGGCCACATCCTCACGGCCAGCCGGGTGGGCGCAACGCTCGATGCCGACGCCGCCACGAGCACGGTGGCCGCCGCATCCACGCCAGGCCTGAGCATCGAGGCGCTGCGCACCTGCGCGCTCTCGGGCGGGGACGACTACGAACTGGTTTTTACCGCCGCGCCTTCTGCGCGCGCCGCGGTCGAGCAAGCGGGCAAGGAGAGTTTCACGCGCGTGACCCGCATCGGCCGCATCGAGGCCGAAGCCGGCCTGCGCATCGTGGACGCGAACGGCTCACCCGTTGCACAGCGCTTCGGCTCGTTCGACCACTTCGTCTGATCAGCCCCCGCGCACCATTGCCTGCATTTTGGTTTGCGCGGCATTGATGGCCTTGGAGTGGCCGTTGAGGTCCTGCAGCATCTTGTTGAGCTGCGCCTGCACGGCCGGGTCGGTCACGGCCACGGTCGAGCCCGAGACCTGGACCTTCGACTTGTTCTGCTCGAGGAAGTCGCCCACGGCGAGCGCACCGTCGAACACCGCGTCAAGCGCTGGAAACACTTCCTTGAAAGTAGCGGCCGGTGTCGACACGGTCTTGTCATAGGCCTTGTCGTAGACCTGCTTCAGGTCGTCGGGCTGCTTGAGCTTGGCGCGCGCTGCGTCGGCCTTGGCAAGCTCCTGGTCGAGTGCGGTGCGCAAGCCGCCCAGGCCGTCCTTCGCGGCCTTGAGGTCGTCGCGACGCGCTGCTAGGTCGGCAACGGAGCGCAGCGAGCCCTTGGCCATGACCTGGGTCATCGGCTGGCTGACGGACTTGTTCATGCCTTCATTGAAGTCGGCAATCACCGCGTAGTGCTGCGCGTAGTCGCCGAAAGAGGCTTTCTCATCGGCAGTGAGCGTGGGCACTCGCAGGCCCGGCTTGTCGAGTATGCGTGTCTGCAGGAAGCCGATGAATGCTGTGCGCTGCTCGGCCTCCTTGTTGCCGCAGGCCGCCAGCAAGAGACTGAATGCGAGGCAGAGCCACAACGCGTTGAAACGGATCAGGGTTTTTTTCATGATGATTGATGGCTTTCGCGCTTGAATGAGGCGCCAAGCATACGGCCGACTCAGGGCGCCAACACACGCGAACCGCGCTCGCACGAGCACGAAGAAGAAAGGCCTACAGCGATTGCTTCAGCACATCGATGAAGCTGCACGCCGCCGCCGAAAGCGAATGCCCGCGCTTGGTGACCACGGAGATGTCGCGCACCACGCGCGGCGCGCTGAGCACCTTGATCACCAGCGACGGATCGCCCGCGGCGCGCGCGAACGCCGAGGGCATGATCGACGCGCCCATGCCGCTGGCGGTCATCCACAGCGCGGTTGAAAGAAACGACACCTCGTTCACCACGTCGAGCACCACGCCGGCCGCGGCAGCGGTGCCGTCGATGAGCGGCCGCACGCCATAGCCCGGCCTCACGGTAATCACCGGGTGCCGCCCGAGATCGCTCCAGCGCACCACGCGCGCCTTGGCAAGCGGATGGTCGTTGCGGCACACCAGCGCCAGGTGGTCGCGCATGAGCCGCTGCGTCTCGACCTCGGGGCCGGGCCGCTCGGGCGTGCCAATGCCGAAATCCACATGCTCGCCGAGGATGCGCGAAATGAACTGGTCGGGCGCGCAATCGTTGACCAGCACGCGCACCTTCGGGTGCTGCTCCGAGAAGACGCGAATCGCATCGGGCAGCAGCAGCGCCGCAAGCGTGGGTGTGATGGCCAGCGTGACGCGCCCGCGCTCGAGCGTGCTGAGTTCGCGGAAATCGGCCGAGAGCGAATCGACATCGCGCAGCACGCGCTCCACGGTCGAAAGCATTTCTTCCGCAGCGGCAGTGGGCTTGAGCGAACGCGTGGTGCGGTCGAACAGGCGCGTGCCCAATCCTTCTTCCAGTTGCCGGATCAGCATGCTCACCGCCGATTGCGTGACGAAGAGCTTTTGCGCCGCTGCGCTGAGTTGGCGCAGTTGGTACACGGCAAGAAAAGCACGCAACTGGCGCAGCGTAGGACTGAAGTTCGCGTTCATTAGAAAAGATGATATTTGATACGGAATTCCTTGATTTACGGATAAATGCTGGCATCGTCCAATCGGCATCAAACAAGACCAATATTCAAGGAGTGATTCGATGACTACAACCATGGCCCACCGGCCCCATGCGCCCCGCCGGCAGCTACTGCTGCTGGGCACGGCCTGCGCACTGCTCGCCAGCACCGCACTGGCACAGCCCGCCGCCGGCGAGTTTCCCGACAAACCCATTCGCGTGGTGGTGACCTTTCCGCCCGGCGGCAGCGCCGACGGTGTGGTGCGCATGCTGGTGCCGCGCATGAACGAGAAGCTCGGCCAGCAGGTGGTGGTGGACAACCGCCCCGGCGCCGGTGGCAACGTGGGCCTTGCCTTGGTGGCCAAGGCGCCTGCCGACGGCTACACGCTGGGCGTGGGCGCGGCCGGTGCGCTGTCGGCCAACACGAGCCTGTATCCGCAGATGCCTTTCGACCCGCTGAAAGACTTCAAGCCGGTGGGCATGCTCGCGGCCATTCCGTTCGTGATCGTCGGACACCCTTCCGTGGCCGCAAGGACGCAGCGCGAATTGATTGCACTTGCAAAAGAAAAACCAGCCTCGCTTTCCATCGGCCATGGCGGCAACGGCACGGCCATGCATCTTTCTGCCGCGCTCTTCTCGCAGATGGCGGGCATCAAGCTGGTGGAGGTGCCGTATCGCGGCTCGGGGCCTGCGGCACTCGACGCACTGGCGGGCCAGATACCGCTCGCGGTGGTCGACCTGCCTTCATCCCTGCAGCAGATCAAGGCCGGCAAGCTGGTTGCATTTGCCGTGACAAGCCCGGCGCGGCTCCCCATGCTGCCCGAGGTGCCGACCGTGGCCGAGGCAGGGCTGCCCGGCTACGACTCGACCGGCTGGTTCGGCGTGGTGGCGCCCGCGGGCACACCGGCGCCGGTGGTGGCAAGGCTCAACGCCGAGATCAACGCCGCGCTGGCCGACGAGCAGAACAAGGCCTCGATGCGCAACCTTGGCGTGGAGCCCTCGCCGGGCACGCCGGAGGCCTTTGCCGCCTACATCCGCACCGAAACGAAGAAGTGGGCCAAGGTCATCCAGGACGCCCACATCAAGCTTGACTGAAAGGGTTGGACCAACCATGACGGACAAGACATTCGATGCCGACGTGCTGGTGGTCGGTGCGGGGCCGGTGGGCCTCACGCTGGCAATGGACCTGGCTTCGCACGGCCTCTCGGTCATCATTTGCGAAACCCGCCGGTTCGCGGAGCCGCCGAGCGTGAAGTGCAACCACGTGTCCTCGCGCACCATGGAGCAGTTTCGGCGCCTGGGCGTGGCGCAGAAGCTGCGGGGCGCAGGGCTGCCGGCCGACTATCCCAATGACGTGGTGTTTCGCACCAGCGTAACGGGCATGGAGCTCGCACGCATTCCCATTCCGTGCCGGCGCGACCGCTACACCGAAACCGAGGGGCCCGATGCGCGGTGGCCCACGCCCGAGCCGCCGCACCGCATCAACCAGATCTATCTGGAGCCGATCCTGCTCAGGCATACGGCGGCGCTGCCCGGCGTGTGGTTGCTGAACCGCACGCAGTTCACCTCGCTCACGCAGGACAGCGGCGGTGTGAGCGCCACCGCCCTCAATCTGGACAGCCACGAAACGCACACCATCCGCTGCCGCTACATGGTGGGCTGTGACGGCGGCAGCTCCTCCGTGCGCAAGCAGATCGGCGCGCAACTGGAAGGCACGGCCGTGATCCAGCGCGTGCAGTCGACCTTCATTCGCGCACCGCAGCTGCGCGCGTTGATCCAGGGCAAGCCGGCCTGGTCTTGCTACGCGATGAACCCGCGCCGCTGCGGCACCATGTTTGCCATCGACGGTCAGGAAACATGGCTGGTGCACAACCACCTGAATGCCGACGAGCCCGAGTTCGATTCCGTCGACCGCGACAAGTCGCTGCGCGAAATCCTGGGCGTGGGGCCCGATTTTTCCTACGAGATCATCAGCAAGGAAGACTGGGTGGGTCGCCGACTCGTGGCCAACCGCTTCCGCGAAGGCCGCGTGTTTCTTGCGGGCGATGCGGCGCATCTGTGGGTGCCCTATGCGGGCTACGGAATGAACGCGGGCATTGCCGATGCGCTCAACCTCTCGTGGCTGCTCGCGGCCTGCGTGCGCGGCTGGGGCGACGACGGCATTCTGGACGCGTACGAAGCCGAGCGCCTGCCGATCACCGAGCAAGTGTCGAACTTTGCAATGGAACATGCGCAGAAGATGATTCGCGCGCGCCGCGCCGTGCCGCAGGACATCGAGGCGCAGGGCCCGGAGGGCGATGCGCTGCGCGCCGAGATCGGCCGCGAGGCGTACGAACTCAACGTGCAGCAGTTCTGCTGCGCGGGCCTGAACTTCGGCTATTTCTACACCGGCTCGCCGATCATCGTGGCCGATGGCGAGCACACCGCGCCGGCCTATTCGATGGGCGGTTTCACACCGTCGACCGTGCCGGGCTGCCGCGCGCCGCATTTCTGGCTGGGCGATGGCAGGTCGCTCTACGATGCGTTCGGGCCGGGCTATACGCTGCTGCGCTTCGATCGCAGCGCGGATGTTTCTGCGCTCGAACGCGCGGCACGCGCCTACGACATGCCGCTCACCGTGGTCGACATCGACGCTGCCGAGGTGCCTTCCGCGTACATGCACCGCCTGGTGCTCTGCCGCGCCGACCAGCACGTGGCCTGGCGCGGCGCCCATGTGCCGTTCGACGCTTACGAGCTGGTAGCGCAGCTGCGCGGCGAGAGACGGCATCTTCAGGGGCGCAGGCGGCTGCTGAGGTGGGAAGGCGTGATCGCCTGAGCCGCACCGCACGCGCTCTCATCGACTGCGTGCGGCGGTCGCGAACCGGGTAACGAGCCAAGCCGCGAGCGCCGGTGCGAGCGCGAAGCTCGCGAACAGCCAGAAGGCAGCCGAGCGCGCGCCCGCCACGCCGCCCGGAGCGGTGAGGCCGGCGGCGTTCGCCACCAGCCCCGCCACCGCCGCGCCCACCGCCATGCCGTAGAGCTGCACGGTGGTGATGGAGGCGGAAGCCAGGCCTTCCTGCCCCGGCGGCGCAAGCGACATCACGCGCGTGACCAGGTGCGGCCAGCCAATGCCCACGCCCAGCCCGACGGCGCCCAAGGCGATCGCGACCAGCAGTGTTTCGGCACCCGCACCAAGGCGGCCATGCCCCGGCATCAGCGCGGCCAGCGCCACCAGGCCCAGCGTGCAAGCCACCGGTCCGGCACGCAGCATCCGGTCGGCGCCCGTGCCGCCGCGCCCTGAGGACAACAGCGAACCCGCGCTCCAGCCGCCGGCCATTGCCGCCGTGAGGTAGCCCGCCAGGAGCGGCGAATGCCCGTGCAGCAATTGCAGGAAGTACGGCACGAAGATTTCGGTGGTGGTGCCGATCATCAGCAGCGCCACGCCGGCATACATCGCACCCAGCGGCGTGCGCACCGCGTAGGCACCGGTGGGCAGCAACCGCACAGCCGCACGTTCGTCCACGCGAGTCGCCGCCACACCAAGTCCGAGCCCCACCGCCACCCCGGCGGCCTGCCAGGCCAGTGCGGGTGCGAACTCGCTCGCGGCGATCAGCAGCACCGACGCCGCCAGCAGGCCGATCTGCAACGCGGGAATGCGCGGCATGCCCACCGGCCGCTCGTGCCGCACGCCGGCAGCGGGCCGCAGCTGCACCGCCACCAGCAGTGCCTGCAATGCCGCCAGCGGCAACAACGACCAGAAGGCCCAGCGCCAGTGCCCCGCCTGCGCGAACAGGCCACCGACCGCCGGGCCGCAGAGCGTGGCCACGCCCCACATGCCCGACACCAGCGCCACCGCGCGAGGCCACAGCCGTGGCGCAAACACGAGCTGGATGAGCCCATAGCTCAGCGCGGCCAGCAGACCGCCGCCCACCCCCTGCACCGTACGGCCTGCAAGCAGCCACGGCATGGCCGGTGCCAGGGCACAGCCCATCGAGCCGGCGGTGAATGCCGCCAGCGCCGCAAGGCATGCACCGCGCGGCCCCAGCGCGGCGAGCAGGCGCACCGAGAGCGTGGCACCGACGATCGACCCAACCACGAAGAGCGTGGTGCTCCAGGCATACCAGTCGAGCCCGCCGATTTCGGCGACGACCGAGGGCAGCACCGTGGTCACGATGTGCACGTTGACCGCGTGCAGCGCGACGCCGCCTGTCAGGGCGAGAGCGCGCCAGCCGTTGCGGCCCCGGAACAAGTCGCCCCAGGCAGCAGTGGCGGGGCTGGAAACCGGCGAAGCGGAATCGGCGTCGGAGACGGGTGCGGCGGGCATCTGGTCGGCGCCTCGAAGAAGGAGGCGAATGTCGAAGGAGGGTCCGATACTAGGCCGCGCCCGCCATTTAAACAAGATAGTTCTTTGATTAATAGGGTCTTCGAGCTGCGTGTGGATGCGCGACACTTCGCTGTGATGCAAGCCGTTCCTCCGCCTCCTTCTTCTTCGTCGTCCCCTTCATCGCCCGGTCCCATTCCGGTGGGCGCGCCGCGCCGGCCTACCAAGGCTTTTCTGCTCTCGCACCCGGCACACTTCATTGCCCTTGGGTTCGGCTCGGGGCTGCCGCGCGTGGCGCCCGGCACGGTCGGCACGCTCTGGGCCTGGGCGGCTTTCGTGGTCATGCAGCTGTGGTTCACGCCGGCCACCATCGGTTGGGTGATCCTCGCTTCGCTCCCCATCGGGTGGTGGGCCTGCAGCGTGACCGCACGCCACATGGGCGTGGCGGACCCGGGCAGCATCGTGTGGGATGAAGTGGTCGCGTTCTGGATCGTGCTCTGGCTGGTGACGCCGGCCGGCCTGCTGGCGCAGGCGGTGGCGTTCGGACTGTTCCGCTTCTTCGATGCCGCCAAGCCGGGGCCGGTGGCCTGGGCGGACGGGCTGTTCAAGCAGCGCGATGCCACCGAGGTGCGCTGGTGGCGCGCGGGCTTCGGCATCATCCTCGACGACCTGGTGGCGGCGTTCTGCACGCTGCTGGTCATTGCGCTCTGGCGCGCATGGTGAACTTGATGGAATCCTCGGTCCCCTCCAACTTTCTGGCCGACCTGGACACGCCCGCCCTGGTTGCGGCCACCGCCGGGCTGCTGCTGACAAAGGGCTGGATGCTCGCCACGGCCGAAAGCTGTACCGGCGGGCTCATTGCCGGCGCCTGCACCGAACTGGCGGGCTCCAGCGCCTGGTTCGAGCGCGGCTTCGTCACCTACTCGAACGCGGCCAAGACCGAGTTGCTGGGCGTCGATGCGGCGCTGATCGAAGCCCACGGCGCAGTCAGCGAGCCCGTGGCGCGCGCCATGGCCGCAGGGGCCGTCGCGCATTCGGCAGCCCGCGCGGCGGTGGCCGTGACCGGCGTGGCCGGGCCCACCGGCGGCAGCCCCGGCAAGCCGGTGGGCACCGTGTGGTTCGGCTGGTCGATCGACGGGCAGGTGCGCACCGAGCGGCGCCGCTTCGACGGCGACCGCGCGGCGGTGCGTGCAGCCACGGTGCACTACGCACTGCAAACGCTGGCCGGCCTGCTTGGCCCCTAGAGCGGAACGCGCGCCGCGAATGCCGCCGTCTATGATTTCGCGCTACGCGGCATTTCGGCCACGCAGCCATCGCACGTCATCCATAAGAAAGACACCTCAATGACAGCAGCAGCCAATGCCCAGACCATCGAGCGTTTCTACGAGGCGTTTGCAAGGCTCGACGCCGCCGCCATGGCCGCCTGCTATGCAAGCGATGCGCAGTTCGACGACGAAGCCTTTTCATTGCGCGGCCGCCAGCAGGTGGGCGGCATGTGGCGCATGCTCTGCAGCGCAACCAAGGCCGGCGGCGCCGACGTGTGGAAGCTGACCTGGCGCGACGTGCATGCAGACGACACCAGCGGCCAGGCGCACTGGGATGCCCACTACCGCTTCAGCGCCACCGGACGGCTGGTCGACAACAGCATCGACGCGCGCTTTGGCTTTACGCCCGACGGGCTGATTGCCACGCACCGCGACAGCTTCGATTTCTGGGCCTGGTCGCGCCAGGCGCTGGGCGCCCCCGGACTCCTGCTCGGATGGACGCCGATGCTGCGCAAGAAAGTGCGCGCCACCGCGGCCACAAATCTCGTTACCTATCTCGCACGCCAACCATGAGCAACAGCAACAACCTCGCCATCACCAACAACGAAGCCCAGCACCGCTACGAAGCCGCGCTGGAGGGCCAGCTTGCGGCCTACGCCGAATACAACCTGCTGACCGACGCCATCATGTTCACCCACACCGAGGTGTTGCCCGAGCATGAAGGCAAGGGCGTGGGCTCGGGCATTGCGCGGCATGTGCTCGACGAGGCGCGCGCCAGGGGCCTGCACGTGATTCCGGTGTGCCAGTTCATTGCGGGCTACATCCGCAAGCACCGCGAGTACGCGGAGCTGGTGCGGCCGGACATCCAGCGCGCCTTCAAGATCTGAAGGCAGCGTGCGGCGCCTGGGTCAGGCGCCGTGGCACTTCTTGTACTTCTTGCCGCTGCCGCAGGGGCACGGGTCGTTGCGGCCCGGCTCCGCTTCCTTGCGGATGGTCTCGACCTTCGGGCCCAAGCTCTTCCAGAGCTGGCGCAGGTCGTACACGGCCCAGATGGCGGCGCCGAAATCGTCGAGCCGCTGCTGGCTCAGGCTGGGCGGGGCATCGTCGCTGTACATCGAGAGCGTGGGCTTGGCCTTGTCGTCCTCGGTGAGCGCAACGATGTTGTCGAGCGCATCGTTCAGCATTTGCGCGGCTTCCTTGTCGCGCGGCGCGGCCCAGTCTTCGGGCCAGTTTTCTACCGCGTACATGAAGCCCAGCGCCCACACCTGGGCGAACGAGGGGATTTCCTCGCCCTCGATCTCGGCGCGTTCTTCCTCGGGCAGCGACGCAATCGCGCCGCGGGTGTCGAGCACCTCGGGCTGCCAGCTGCGCTCGTCCTCGAGCGACTCCACGTCGGCGTCCAGGCCTTGCTCGATTTCGAGCCAGCGGCGCTTCCAGTTCCAGACAAACTCCATGTGCTGGGCCGGAACGAAGCCGTCGCCCAGCAGCACAGGCCAGTATTCAGAGGGGTCGATGGGCCGGCGGGTGCAGATCAGCGCGGCCATGAAGCCTTCGCAGAACTCCCATTGGGGAATTTCCTCGTCATGCTCGCGCATGGCGTCGAGCGCCTGGTCGAGAGCATCGAAATCATCAGGGCCGAGGGGCGTGGAGGCAGGCGCTGCGGCCTGGGGGGTGTCGTTGGTGGTGGTCATGGCAAGTTCCGGGCAGCCCTCTATGATGCAGCAGGCTCCGGCAGTCATTTCACCCCATGTCCACGATTATTCCGTTTCCGACGCGTTACAGCGCCTTTGCCCTGTGCGTGGCGGGCCTCGTTGCCAGCCTGGCCGCCGTTCTGGTCTCCCCGCACCTTTGGTTTGCCTGGGTGGCGCTGGTGGTTTTCGGGGCGCTCAGCGCCACCGGCGTGCACGACTTGCGGCAAACACGCCATGCCATCCTGCGCAACTACCCGGTCATTGGCCACCTGCGCTTTCTGCTGGAATTCATCCGGCCGGAAATGCGGCAGTACTTCATCGAAAGCGACTCCGAGGCCGCGCCGTTCTCGCGTGCACAACGTTCGCTGGTATACCAGCGAGCCAAGGGCGACCCCGACAACCGGCCCTTCGGCACGCAGCTCGACGTGACCATTGCGGGCTACGAGTGGATCAACCACTCGATGCAGCCGACCAAGCTGGACAACCACGACTTCCGCATCGTGATCGGCGGCACGCCGCAGCCGGCGGAGGCCAACCCGGCCCAGGTTTGCACGCAGCCTTACAGCGCGAGCGTGTTCAACATCTCGGCAATGAGCTTCGGCGCACTGTCCGCCAATGCCATCCTCGCCCTTAACCAGGGCGCCAAGATGGGCGGCTTTGCGCACGACACCGGCGAGGGCTCCATTTCGCAGCACCACCGCGTGCACGGCGGCGACCTGATCTGGGAAATAGGCTCGGGCTACTTCGGCTGCCGCAACGACGACGGTACCTTCAACGCCGAGCGCTTCAGCGCCAATGCGCGCGACCCGCAGGTGAAGATGATCGAGATCAAGCTGAGCCAGGGCGCCAAGCCCGGGCACGGCGGTGTGCTTCCGGCACCCAAGGTCACGCCCGAAATTGCGGCAGCGCGCGGCGTGCGGGTGGCGGTCGACTGCATCTCGCCCTCTTCGCACAGTGCGTTCACCACGCCCATCGAGATGATGCATTTCATCGCCAGGCTGCGCGAGCTTTCGGGCGGCAAGCCCACGGGCTTCAAGTTCTGCCTGGGCCACCCGTGGGAGTGGTTCGCCATCGTCAAGGCCATGCAGGCGACCGGCATCACGCCCGACTTCATCGTGGTCGACGGTGCCGAGGGCGGCACGGGCGCCGCGCCGGTGGAGTTCAGCGACCATGTGGGCGCGCCGCTGCAGGAAGGCCTGCTGCTGGTGCACAACACGCTTATCGGCGTGAACCTGCGCCACCGCATCAAGCTGGGCTGCGCGGGCAAGGTGATCACGGCCTTCGACGTCGCCCGCATGATGGCGCTGGGCGCCGACTGGTGCAATGCGGCGCGCGGCTTCATGATGGCGCTGGGCTGCATCCAGGCGCAAAGCTGCCACACGGGCCATTGCCCCACCGGCGTGACCACGCAAGACCCGGTGCGCCAGCAGGCGCTGGTGGTGCCGGCCAAGGCCGACCGGGTACGCAACTTTCACCGCAGCACCCTGCATGCGCTGCAGGAGCTGGTGCAGGCCGCGGGCCTCGACCATCCGCAGCAGATCACCGCGCACCACATCGTGCGGCGCATCTCCGACACCGAGGTGCGCCTCTTGAGCAACCTGGTCATGCAGGTGCAGCCGGGCGCCCTGCTCGGCCCGCTCGACAAGCAGCACAACGTGTTCCGAACCTACTGGCCGCTGGCCAGCGCCGAGAGCTTCCAGCCCGTGACACAGGGGCCGCACGGCCTGGTGTCGAGTCTCGCGCTTGCCGCATGAACCCCTTGCGACGCGGCGGGTCGGCGCGATTGCAAAGCGCCAAGGGTGCGGCCTCGGCGCCTGCGCCGCTGGACACGCAGCCTTTTGTGCCGGGGCCGGGCGACTACGCCGAGTTCTTGCGCGCGGCCTTGCCCAAGCAGCAGAAAAACGTGGCCAGCCACCGGCTGGGCAGCGAACGCGTGTGGCTCAAGAAGGCCGGTCCGCGCCACGGCAAATGGGGCTACCGCGTGATGGCTGCGGTCGCGCGCATGGCGCGGCTGGACATCATCAAGCCGGTGCCCAATCCGGGTGGCGAGGCGGCCATTGCCACCGAGGCCCGGCGCCTCCGCCAACTGGCGGCCGCGGGCCTTCGCGTGCCCGCGGTGCTGGCGCAGCAGCCCGACGGCCTGCTGATTTCCGACCTGGGCCAAAGCGGCCGCAACACCGTGGTGCTGCAGGAAAAGCTCGACCAGGCCGCCTCGGCCGGGCCGGCCGCGCTGCTGGCCGTGTGGCGCGAGGGGCTGGCCGCCATTGCCAGGGTGCATGTGCACGGCCAGCACCTGAGCCAGGCTTTCGACCGCAACCTGGTGCAGTGCCCCGACGGGGTCATCGGCTACATCGACTTCGAGGACGACCCTTCCGAAGTCATGACGCTGGCCGAATGCCAGGCGCGCGACTGGCTCAGCTACCTGCACTCCACGGCCATGATGCTCGAGGCCGCAGCGCCCGAAGCTGCCGGCGTGCACTGGCACGCCGCGCTGGCAGAGGTAGGCGATGAAGTTCGCGCGCGCATCGCCGAGGCGGCCCGGCGCATGAAGTGGGCGCAGCGCCTGCCCGCCAGCCGCCGCTGGGGCCGCGACACGCAGCGCGTGCGCGCGGTGGCCCGGCTCCTGGGGCGGTGGCACGGCGCCGGGGCGGCTTCTTCGGGCAGCCGCAGGTCCTAGTGGGTTCTAGCCGCTAGAACGCCAGCACCGCCTGCACCACCACGCCTTGCGCAGCGAGCCGCTTGCGCATCGTCAGCACGGCCTGGTCCTTGCTGAGCAGCCTTGCCCGCCGGGCGACCGCCAGGTCGATGAAGACCTGGTCGTCCGGGTCCTTGCACACGCACGGTGCGCGCGGAGGCGTTTCGGCAACCAGTAGCACGCGCTCATCGAAAGCCGCCAGAACGCCCTGGGGGGCGATGCCCCGGCGCGCCAGGCGGGCTGCAATAAGCGGATAGCCGAGCACCCGCTCGAGCTCGTCGCGCATGGAAGCGGTGGCCAGCCAGCGCAGCTCGCTGGCGGCAAGGGCTGCGGCCAGCGGCAGGCAATCGGGGTTGTCGAACACCAGCAGGTCGAGCGCGATGTTGGTGTCGATCACCACGAAGGCGCCGGGCGCGGCGTTTGCTTCTGCCGGAGAAATGGAAATTTGTGCGTTTGGAATAACCCCGATGTTGCACCATGCGCTATCGCAAACGCAAACGGTGCAGTCCATTCACAATCTGCTCGCCGACCGTGCGCGGTGCCCTCCAACCCTGACCATGAAACGACTTTCCCTGCTGCTGCTCGCCCTTTGCACCGGTCCGCTCGCCCATGCGGAATGGCTCACCCTGGCGGGTTCGCCCGGGGAAGCGGCCAACACCTATGTGCAGGTCGACCCGACCAGCGTGGTGGTCGATGGGAGCAAGCGCCTGGTGGCGGTGCGGATCAGCCTGGCCGAGCCCCGAGCAGGCCAGGACGGCCTCAAGTTCCGGTCTGTCACGGCAAAGGCGAGCGTCGATTGCGAAGCCCGCAAGGCGCGCTATGCGAGCGCCACCTACTTCGCCGAGCCGAACTTCGTCGGGCCGCCGTTGGCTGTGCGCGAGTTCGACGAAGGCGACGTTCGTCCGATGAATTTTGCCGGCCTGCCGGGCGACCTGGCAGCGCGAACGGTGAACGCGGCATGCGGCGTGGGCGCCAAGTAGCCCCCACGGCGCCGCCTGGCCGCGGCTACTTCCGGGCCGAACCCGCCACCATGTCGAAACGGAACAACCGGCACTCGATGGGGCCGTTCCACATGGGCACGCGGCGCGACTCCTTGAGCCGCATCTGCCGGGGCAGCTTCAGGTCGGGCGTGAGCACCCAGGCGGTCCAGCCGGCGTAGTTTTTCTTCCAGTGCGTGGCAAGCTGCGGAAAGAACTCACCGCCGTCACCGCCTTGGCCACCTTCGCCGCCTGCTGAACTGCCGGGCGTCTGTGCGGCTTCGCGGGCGCCGAAGCGCGCGACCCCGCCCACCTCGATCCGCTCGCCGTACGGCGGGTTGAGCATGATCACGCCGCCCTCGGCCGGCGGCATGCGCTGCAGCGCGTCGCCGCCGCGGAATTCGATGGCGTCGGCAACACCGGCGCGTTCCGCGTTGCGCTCGGCAAAGTCGACCATGCGGTGCGAAACGTCGGAGCCGAAGATCGCAACCTCGCGCACGGGCGCAGTCGACTGGGCAGCCTTCTTGATGGCATCCCACACGTGCGCCTGGAACGGCAGCAGCTTTTCGAAGCCGAAGCGCCGCAGCGACCCCGCCGGAATGCCGCGCGCGATTTGCGCCGCCTCGATCGCAATGGTGCCGCTGCCGCAGCACGGGTCGTAAAGCGGTTCGGCGGCCACCGCGCCGGTTTCGGGATTCCACCAGCCGCTGGCGGCCAGCATGGCGGCGGCCAGGGTTTCTTTAAGGGGTGCATCGCCCTTGTCCTGCCGCCAGCCGCGCTTGAAGAGCGGCTCGCCCGACGTATCGATGTAGAGCGTGCAGTGGTCGGTGGTCAGGTGGGCGAACACGCGGCAGTCGGGCCACTGCGTTTCGATGCTCGGGCGCACGCCGTTGGCCTTGGCGCGAAAACGGTCGGCAATGGCGTCCTTGATGCGCAGCGTTGCAAAGTTCAGGCTCTGCAGCGGGCTGTGCTGGGCCGTGGTCTCGATCTTGAAAGTCTGCCTGGGCGTGAACCAGATCTCCCAGGCCACGCCGCTTGCGATGGCGTACAGGTCGTTTTCGCTGCGATACGGTGCGTGGGCCAGTTCGACCAGCACGCGCTGCGCGAGGCGGCTGTGCAGATTGAGCTTGAGCGCGTCGCGCCACTCGGCGCGCACCCGCACGCCGCCGCGCAGCGTGAGCAGGTCTTGCCCCACGCGGCCGGTGAGCGCATGGACTTCCTGCGCCAGGAGTTCCTCGACGCCGGCGGCGCAAGGCAGGAAAAGGGAGAGATCGTTCACAAGGGGTCCGCCATCGTCATCGGCTGCTGGGAAACGCCATTGTCGCCGCGCTTGGCACGGCTCGTGCGGTGCCTTCGTCTCTTCCGATATATGCTCCGCGCACAGGCCGCTGGTCCTGCTTCGATGCCCGCCGACACACCCCTACCTTCCGCCCCAGCCGCAGCTGCCCATGCACGCCTGCCCGCCCCGCAGGAACCGCGCTACGGCCCGGTTGCCATCACGCTGCACTGGCTGCTTGCGGCAATGATCGTCGCCTCGCTCGGCGTGGGCCTCTACATGACCGGCCTGCCGCTCTCGCCCGCCCGCATCAAGCTCTACAACTGGCACAAATGGGCCGGCGTGACCATCCTCCTGCTGTCGGCCTTGCGGCTGCTCTGGCGGCTGCGCCACGCCCCGCCGCCGCTGCCGGCATCCTCGGCGGCGGCCATGCCGAGCTGGCAACGCGCCGGCTACCTGGCGAGCCACGCGCTGATGTACCTGCTGTTTATTGCGGTGCCGCTGTTCGGCTGGGCCTACAGTTCGGCCATGGGTTTTCCGGTCGTGTGGTTCGGCCTGCTGCCGCTGCCCGACTTCATGCCGGTGGACAAGGAACTGGCCGAGGCCGTGCTGAAGCCCCTGCACAAGGGCGGCGCGTTCACGCTGGCCGCCCTGGCGCTGCTGCACGTGGCGGCAGTGCTCAAGCACCACTGGATCGACCGCGACGGCATCTTGAAACGCATGTGGCCCGCGCCACGCAAGGAATCTTCCCAATGAAGCGCATTCTTCGCTTGTTCCTTGCGGCCGCGGCGCTCGCCGCCCTGGCGCCCGCGGGCGCCGAGCCGGCGGGGCCGGTCCGGCTCGTGGCCGACAAAAGCCAGATCGCCTTCGTCAGCAAGCAGATGGGCGTGCCCGTGGAGGGCACTTTCAAGAAGTTCGACGCGCAGGTGGCCTTCGATCCAAGAAAGCCCGAGGGCGGCACCGTCGCGCTGCAGATCGACACGGGGAGCGCATCGCTCGGCGTGCCGATGAGCGATGCCGAACTGCCCAAGCCGCCGTGGTTCGACACCGCGCATTTTCCGCAGGCCAGCTTCCAGTCGAACGCCATCAAGGCACTGGGCGACGGCCGGTTCGAGATGGCGGGCAAGCTCACCATCAAGAACATTGCCCGGCAGGTCACCGTGCCGGTCTCCATCGCGCCGGCCGGCGGCTACGCGGTGGCCACCGGAAGCTTTACGATCCAGCGGCTCGACTACAAGGTGGGCGACGGCGAATGGACCGACACCTCGGTGGTCGGCAACGACGTGCAGGTTCGCTTCAAGTTCACGCTCGCGGGCCTTAGTCCGCTTTGAGCAGCCGTTTCTTCTTCCCAAACCGTTTTTTTCACGAGCACGCCCCACGCCCCTTTGCCATGAAGAAGCTCTCCATTGCTGCCGCGCTTTCTGCCGCGGTTCTTGCCGCTCCGGCCCTTGCGCAGGAATACACCGCGCCACCCGTGGCCGCCAAGCCCGCGGGCGGCCCGGTCAAGAATGCCAGCTACGTGATCGACCCGACCCACACCTTCGTGATGTACGAAATGGGGCACTACGGCACCACCACCAACCGCGGGCGCTTCAGCACCAAGGACGGCACGGTGCAGATCGACGCCGCCGGCACCAGCGGCAAGGTCGACATCACCATGGACATCAGCTCCATCAACACCGGCGTCGACCTGCTCAACCGCCATGTGCAAAGCAAGGACTTCTTCAACGTGGCCGAGTTTCCGACCGGCCGCTTCGTGGCGGACCGCATCGATTTCAACGGCGACAAGGTGGCCGACGTGCCGGGCACGCTCACGCTGATGGGGCAGACCAAGCCGGTCACGCTGAAGGCCGTGCGCTTCAACTGCTACCTGAATCCGCTCATCAACCGCCAGGTCTGCGGCGGCGATTTCGAGACCACGGTGCAGCGCAGCGACTGGGGCATCACCTGGGGCCTGAACTTCGGCTTCGAGAACAAGGTGAAGCTGCTGGTGCAGGTCGAAGCGGTCAACGTGCAGCAATAAAGGCAGACCCGGGAGGCGGGCTACAGCAGGCTCTCGGGCGTCAGCGGCGCCAGCAGTTCGAGCATCGCGCGGCCCCAGAAATCGGAGTCGGGCTCCTCGTTCAGCACCGTGGTCTTGCCGGCCTCCTCGCTGATCCACTCGATGCGCGACTTGCTGCCGTCCCCGGCAAAGCGCAGCCGGTAGGCGCCCTGCTGCTTGAGCACGTCGATGAGCTTGAGCGCCTGCTGCGCCATCTCGGGGCTGCGGATGAAAAGGCCGATTTCGGTGTTGTGCGTTTCGGAGCGCGGATCGAAGTTCATCGAGCCGACGAAAAGTATTTGCCGATCGATCACCGCCGACTTGGCATGCAGCCGGCCCACGGAGGTGCCGAAGAGCCCCAGCCGCACGCTGCGGCGGGTGCGCGTGGTGCTCAGTTCGTACAGGTCGGCCCCCAGCTCCAGCATGTCGGGCCGGTAGCGGCGGTAGGCGGTGTGCACCAGCGGCTCGTCGGTGGCAGCCAGCGAATTGGTGACCACGCTGATCTTCACGTTGCGCCGGCGAATCTCGCGCATCACCTCAAGGCCGGCCTCGCCTGGGATCAGGTAGGGCGAGACGATGGTCACTTCGGAGCGCGCGCGCCGCATCTGCTCGACCACGTTGTAGCGCACGCTGTCGACGTCGAGCAGCGGCACGCCGCCGTACGACGCGGTCTTGCCGATCACGCGGTCGGGCGAATCGGCATAGGCCTCGGCAAGGGCCCAGATCAGGCCGAGCTTGCCGGCGGCAAGGTCTTCGGCGATCGGGCTGTAGCCGAGCAGATCGTTGGGCGCGGGTCGGGGCGGCGGCGGCGTGGTGTCGGGGCCGGTGGCGGCTTCGAAGCGCTTTTGGAGTTCTTCAGGCGCGAGGCCGGTGGGCACCACCGACTGGATCGGCCGCACGTAGGGGCTGTTCCAGTATTGGTCGAACAGGGTGCCGAGGCGCGGCACCAGCGCGCCGGTCACGAAAGTGTCGAGGTCGAGAAAATTCTCGCCCGCGGTGCGCCTGAAATACTGGTTGCCGATGTTGCGCCCGCCCGCCACGGCCATGGCGCCGTCGGCAATGAAGAGCTTGTTGTGCATGCGCCGGTTGACGCGGCTGAAGTCGAACAGCGAGGCGGTGAAGCGCTTGAGCAGGCTGGCGCGCCCGGCGGGAAACGGATTGAACAGGCGCAGCTCGACGTTCGGCGTGGCGGCAAGCCCCAGCAGCAGGTCGTCCTCGCCCGAGGTGTAGAGGTCGTCCATCAAGAGGCGCACGCGCACGCCGCGCACCGCCGCGTCGCGCAGGGTGCGCAGCAGGTAGCGGCCGGTTTCGTCGTTCTCGATCTGGTAGTACTGCACGTCGAGCGTGCGCTGGGCGCGGCGCGCGAGCTGTATGCGCGTGTCGAAGGCAAAGTCGCCGCCCGGCATCAATCGAAAGCCGCTCAGGTCGGGGGCGGGCTGCGAAGCCAGCGCGATCTTGCCGAGCGCGGTGTCGGCCGATACCGCCATGGCCTTGGTGGGCGCGCGCGGCGCCTCGTCGGGCAAGGTGGCGCAGCCGCCGATCAGCAGTGCAGCCGCCGTGGCCAGAAGCCATTGCCCACAGCGCGACGGCAAGCGGCGGCGGGCCATTGCGGCTTTCTACAGCGCCTTGCGAAGGTTGGCGGGGGCGATGCGCAGGGCTTCGCGGTACTTGGCCACCGTGCGCCGCGCGCATTCGATGCCCTGCTCTTTCAGCATCTCGGAAATCTGGCTGTCCGACAGCGGCTTCTTGATGCTTTCGGAGCTCACGAACTGCTTGATCAGCGCGCGCACGGCGGTGCTCGACGCATTGCCGCCGGTCTCGGTGCCGAGCGCGGAGCCAAAGAAATACTTGAGCTCGACCGTGCCGAAGGGCGTGGCCATGTACTTGGCCGTGGTCACGCGAGAGATGGTCGATTCGTGCAGGCCGAGCTCGTCGGCAATCTCGCGCAGCACCAGCGGCCGCATGGCAAGCTCGCCGTGCACGAAGTAGCTCTTCTGCCGCTCGACGATGGCATTGCTCACGCGCAGGATGGTGTCGAAGCGCTGCTGTATGTTCTTGATGAACCAGCGCGCTTCCTGCAGCCGCTGCGACAGGGCCTGGCTGCCTTCGCCCTTGTGCGACTTGAGCGCGCCGGCATAGATGTCGTGCACGCGCAGGCGCGGCATGACCTCTGGGTTGAGCATGACGCGGAACTTGACGTTGGTGCCGCGGCCGACCTTGGTAACGATGACGTCGGGAATCACGATGTTGCGCTCGACGTCGACAAAGCGGCGGCCCGGCTTGGGCTCGAGGCGCGAGATGACCTGCAGCGCCGAGCGCACCAGGTCTTCGTTGGTGCGGGTGAGCGTGGCCAGGCGCTTGAAGTCGCGCCGCGCGAGCAGTTCCATCGGCTGCTTGCAGATGGCGATGGCGGTCTTGCGGACCAGCGCCTGCTCTTCGGTTTCGTCCTTGCCGGCCAGGGCGCGCAGCTGGATGCTCAGGCATTCGCCCAAGTCTCGCGCGCCGACGCCGGCGGGCTCCAGGCTTTGGAGCAGGCCGAGCGCCACCTGGAAGTGGTGGACCAGTTCGTCGAACTGGTCGTTGTCGTCGCCTGCAAGGCCCGAGGCCAGGGCGGGCAGCGAATCTTCGAGGTAGCCGTCGTCGTTCAGCGATTCGATCAGGAAGCGCAGCGCGGCACTGTCGTTCTCGTTCAGGCGCAGGCTGAGCGCCTGACGGTGCAGGAAGGACTGCAGCGACTCCTGGCTGCGCGCGAGTTCGGTGGCGTCGGCGCGCTCGTCGTCGCCAAGGTTGTTTTGCCGCGCGGGCGCGTCGCCGCCCCACTCGCTGTCGTCCGGGGCCATGTCGACGGTGCCGTCGCCTTCCCAGTCGGGCTCGCGCTCGGCAATGTCGGCGGCGGGGGTGTCGGCCTCGGTGGTGGGGGTTTCGGACGCAGGGGTGGTCGCGCTGCTGGCCGGAAGCGAGGCGAATTCGCCTTCGCCGGCCTCCGCCGCTTCATCGCGCGGAGCCGGGGTGTCGACGGCGTCGAGCCCGAATTCCTCGCGCGCCGCTTCTTCCGCGGTGCGCTCGAGGAACGGGTTTTCGTCGAGCATCTGCTCCACTTCCTGGCTCAGTTCGAGCGTGGAAAGCTGCAGCAGCCGGATCGACTGCTGCAGCTGGGGCGTGAGCGCCAGGTGCTGCGAGACGCGAAGGGACAGCCCTTGCTTCATGGAGACCGACTCCTCCCTTACATCCGGAAGTGCTCGCCGAGGTACACCCTGCGTACTTCGGCGTTGTCGACGATCTCCGAGGGTGTGCCTTGTGCCAGCACATGCCCGTCGCTGATGATGAACGCGTGATCGCAGATGCCCAGCGTTTCACGCACGTTGTGGTCGGTGATGAGCACGCCGATGCCGCGCTCTTTCAGGAAGCTGATGATCCGCTGGATTTCGATCACCGCGATGGGGTCGATGCCGGCAAAGGGCTCGTCCAGCAGGATGAAGCGCGGCTGCGTGGCCAGGGCGCGGGCAATTTCGACCCGGCGCCGTTCGCCGCCCGAAAGCGCGAGCGCCGGGGAATCGCGAAGGTGGTCCACCCGCAGGTCGGCCAGCAGCCCCGAGAGGCGCTCTTCGATGCGCTGCTTGGTCAAAGGAGCTGGCTTGCCGTTGCCGTCGGGTTCGCGCTGGAGCTCGAGCACGGCGCGCACGTTTTCCTCGACGCTGAGCTTGCGGAAGATCGACGCTTCCTGCGGCAGGTAGCTCAGGCCCATGCGGGCGCGGCGGTGAATCGGCATGTGCGCGATGGGTTCGCCGTCGATGGTGATCTCGCCGGCATCGGCGCGCACCAGGCCCACGATCATGTAGAACGAGGTGGTCTTGCCGGCGCCGTTGGGGCCGAGCAGGCCCACGACCTCGCCCTTTTGCACGTCGAGCGAAACGTCCTTGACGACCTTGCGGCTGCCGTAGCTTTTTTGCAGGCCGCGCACCACCAGGCGGCTGCCCGGCGTGCCATCGGCGTTGTGGTGTCCTGCGGTTTCGATCACTTGCGCCCTTCCCCGTCGGTATCGAGGGTGGTGCTCGGGCGCAGGCCGGTTCCGGGCGCCGGCTGGGGCGCCGCGGGGGCGGGCCGTGCGCCGGCGGCGGGCGCCGGAGCGCCCGGTGCTGCTGCGGCGCTCTTGGGCGTGAGGATGGTCCTGACCCGGCCGCCCGATGGCGCATTCACCCCCGCATTCGGCGGCACGCTGGAGCCGTTGACGGTGTAGGTGTCGTTGCTCTGGTCGTAGACGATGAGCGCACCGCTGCTTTCGTCGTTGGGCGTGGCGCCGATCAGGCGACGCATGACGGCATTGCGGATGAACTTGACGTTGTCGGCGCGGCTGTCGTACTCGATGACTTCCGATTCGCCCTCGATCCACTCGTCGGGCGCGTTGCGCTTTTGCTTGTAGTAGGCCCGCTTGCCCGGCGCGGCGGTAACCACGCCGTACTGGTAGCCCTCGGCGTCCTGGCGCACGTCGATCCGCGCGCCGCGGATGATGATGGTGCCCTTGGTGACCAGCACGTTCCCGGTGAACACGCTGGTCTGCTTGAGGTCGTCGTAACGCATGGCGTCCGACTCGATGTTCATCGGCTTGGTGCGGTCGGCGGTTTCAGCCAGGGCGCCGGAGACGGCACCGGCCAGGCACAGCGCGCCAATGCAGAGGCGGGCCAGGCGGCCGGCGCAACCAAGAAGAGGAGTGGTGTTGGAGTAGGAGTGCGATGTCATAGAGGCACGAAACTTGCTCTGCATTGTATGCGGCGGATCGCGCCAGCCCGGCGCGCACAGATGAAAAAGCCCGCCAAAGCGGGCTTGACATCCATCCGGGAACACTGCGGAACCGGCATTGCCGGCACCGCTGTTTTGCCCCTGAAGGGCGGGTCAGCCCTTCTTGGCTTCGCCGATCAGGTAGTTGGTGACCTGCAGCGCCTTGGTCATGTTACCGGCCAGTTCGCCGTCCACGTACCAGCGGCCGCCCACGGCCAGCGCCGGAACCCCGGCCACCTTGTAGGCTTCGGTCAGCTGCGTGGCGCGCTTGGCCTTGCTGGCCACGCTGAACGAGGTAAACACTTCCTTGAACTTGGCGCCATCCAAGCCGTTGGCCGTGGCCCAGGCAATGATGTTGGCATCGCCGTTGACGTTCTGGCGCTGCTTGTGGATGGCGTTGAAGACCTTCGGCTGGAATTCCTCGACCTTGCCCATGGCTTCGAGCGCGTAGTACAGGCGCTGCTTGGATTCGACGTCGTTGCCCACGAAGGGCACCGGCACGCGACGGAAAGCCACTTCCTTGGGGGTCGTCTTGAGCCAGGCGTCGAGCTGCGGCTCGAAATCGTTGCAGTGCGGGCAGTTGTACGAGAAGAACTCGATCACCTCGACCTTGCCGGCGGGCGCATCGACGGGCACGCGCTTGTCGAGCACCAGGTACTCGGTGCCGGCCTTGGGCGCGCGCGCCTGGGCATGCGCCGTATTGCCAGCCAGCGAAATCAGACCGAGCGAAGTGGCGGCCAGCGAAAAGTCACGACGTTTCATTGAAAAAGTTCTCCTGTTGGGTACGGCAGACAGAGCCGGAGCGCCGCGCGGAGTTCCCGCATGCGGCATGCCCAGGGCCAATCCTGGCGGCGGCCCGTGCCGCGAAGCTTAGAGATTATTCATGACGGCTGCCGAAAGGCCGCTGCCGCCCGACAGATAAACCTCAGCGCTGCACGCGAACGAGCGCCGATTCGAGGCCGCCGCTGTCGAGCCGCTCTTTCAGGCGATCGGCGTCGTCCTTCTTGTTGAACGGGCCCGCGCGTACCCGGTAAACCGTGCGGCCTGCCTGTTCGCGCTCGGTCACCCGGGCTTCGACGCCCATCAGCGACAGCTTGGCGCGCTGGGCCTCCGCGTCGTCGGTGGTGCGGAACGCGCCAGCCTGCACAAAATACATGAACGGATCGGGGCCGGACGACGGCGCCGCGCTGCTGTTGCTGCTTGGCGCGGCGGAGGCCGTGGTGGTGCTGCCGCTGTTGCCGCCGGCCCGCGCGCGGGCCAGATCGCCCAGCGGATCGTTGGACGGCGGCAGCGGATTGGCTTCGGCCGGCACCGGCGCCGGACGCGACGGCTTGGGCGCCACGACCACCGGCACTGGCGGAGCAGGCGGTGCGGCTCCGGGTGCCACGGCCGTGTTGTCGTCGCCGGCGGGAGCCACCGGACCGGTAGCGGCCGCGGGCGGCTTGGCCGGCGTGCCGGGCTTGCCCGCGAGCGGTGCGTTCGGATCCCAGTCGCGGTTCTTGCGGGCCTCGGCTTCGTCCTGCTCGGCACCGCCGCGCTGGGTCTTGGTTACGAACGGAATCGGCACCTTGGTCACGTAGACCGCAATGCCCAGCGCGACCCCCAACCCCAGCACCAGGCCGATGATGAGGCCGATGACGATGTTGCCGCGTTGTCTGGTTGTCTTCTTCATGGTGTTTTCACATCTTGCTCGGCGCACTGACGCCGAGAATCGCGAGGCCATTGTGCAGCACCTGCGCAGTGGCGGCGACGAGCGCAAGCCGCGCAAGCTTCACCGGCTCTTCGTCGACCAGGATGCGCTCGGCGTCGTAGTAGCTGTGGTAGCTGGCGGCGAGTTCGCGCAAATAGAAAGTCACGTCGTGCGGGGCGAAATCCTTCGCCGCGGCGGTCAGCATGGCGGGGTACTTGGCAAGCAGCAGCATCAGCGCCTGCGCGGCCGGGCTTTCAAGTGGCGACAGGTCGACATTCTTGAGCGTGGCGGCGTCGCCGCCCCAGCCTGCCAGCACCGAGCAGATGCGCGCATGCGCGTACTGCACGTAGTACACCGGGTTGTCGTTGTTCTTCGTCACGGCGAGGTCGACGTCGAAGGTGTATTCGGTGTCGGGCTTGCGGCTCAAAAGGAAGAAGCGCACGGCGTCGGTGCTGGTCCATTCGATCAGGTCGCGCAGCGTGACGTAGCTGCCCGCGCGCTTGCTGATCTTGACCTCTTCGCCGCCCTTCATCACGCGCACCATGGTGTGCAGCACGTAGTCCGGGTAGCCCTCGGGAATGCCGACGCCCGCCGCCTGCAGGCCGGCGCGCACGCGGGCGATGGTCCCGTGGTGGTCGGTGCCCTGGATGTTGACCACCTTGTGGAAGCCGCGCTCCCACTTGGCGATGTGATAGGCGACGTCGGGCACGAAGTACGTGTAGGTACCGTCCTGCTTCTTCATCACGCGGTCCTTGTCGTCGCCGTAGTCGGTCGACTTGAGCCACAGCGCGCCGTCCTGCTCGTAGGTCTTGCCGGCAGCGACCAGCTTTTGCACCGCGGCCTCGACCCGGC
Organism: Variovorax paradoxus; assembly: GCF_029919115.1. Lineage (NCBI taxonomy): Bacteria > Pseudomonadati > Pseudomonadota > Betaproteobacteria > Burkholderiales > Comamonadaceae > Variovorax > Variovorax paradoxus. Next base: position 3,176,390 of record NZ_CP123990.1, on the reverse strand, counting down.
CGCTGGTGTAGAGGCTGGACTCGAGGTAGTAGTTGTCGAAGCGCACGCGGAAGGCCTGCAGGTCGAGGTCCTGCTCGCGGCGCAGGTAAGCCACGGCAAATTCGCGGATGGAGTCGAGGTCGTCGATGTTGCCGCTCGCGGTGTATTCGCGGTCATCCGACTTGACGGTCTTCTTCGCCTTGAAGTCTTCGGCGATGTCGGCGATGTAGTCGCCGTTGTAGGCTGGGGCCTTTTCGCCGCTCGGCCATTCGGGGTCGCCGGGCTTGAAGCCGCGGGCGCGCAGCTGGGTGCTGTTGGCCAGCGTCTGGATCTGCACGCCGGCGTCGTTGTAGTAGAACTCGCGCCACACGGTGTCGCCCTGCGAGGCGCGCAGGTTGCAGATGGCGTCGCCAAGCGCCGCCTGGCGGCCGTGGCCGACGTGCAGCGGCCCGGTCGGGTTGGCCGAGACGAACTCGACCAGCACCTTTTCGCCGGTGGCGGGCTGGCGGCCGAAGGCATCGGCCGCATTCAGCACCTCGCGCACGATCTGCTGCTTGGCGGACGTCTTCAGGCGGATGTTGAGAAAGCCGGGGCCGGCAATCTCGATGGCTTCGACCCACCGGCCGAAAACGGGGGTGGCGAGCAGCGCGGCGCTGAGCTCTTCGGCCAGTTCGCGCGGCTTGCGGCCGAGCGGTTTGGCGAGTTGCATGGCCGCCGTGCTGGCGAAATCGCCATGGGCGGCGACCTTGGGCGACTCGAACGCGGCTTTGGAGCCAGCGCCGGGCGAGAGGGATTCGAGCGTGTTCGCGAGCGCCGCGAGCAGCTCCTGTTTGACCAATAGCATCTGCGGATTTTACCGGGGGCAAACCCGGGCGGCGGCGGCAACGGTCATCGAATGCATGTGTCCGCCCGTTAGGATGGGCGACCCCGGGGCGGGGCACCTGTCACAACCCAAGCTTGCAAGGACATATCACCATGAAAAAGCTCCTTTCCCTGGTTACCCTGGGCGCCTGTCTCTCCTTTGGCGCCGCACAGGCACAAGACAAGGCCCCGGCGCCGGTCGTCGTCGCTCCGGCCGCCAAACCCGCCACGCCGGCAACGCCAGCCATGCCGGCGGCCAAGGCCCCCACCGCCCAGCAAAGCAAGATGACCACCTGCAACCAGGAAGCAGGCGACAAGAAGGGCGACGAGCGCAAGGCCTTCATGAAAAGCTGCCTGAGCGCCAAGCCGGCCATGACGGCCAAGCAGACGCAGCAGCAGAAGATGAAGACCTGCAACGCGGACGACAAGGCCAAGACCCTCAAGGGCGACGCACGCAAGGCATTCATGAAGGACTGCCTCAGCGCCAAGGCCTGATACCGCCGGCCTTTCGCCGAAAAGCCCCGCACGGCCACGCGCCGGCGGGGCTTTTTCCTGGGCGTTACCTGAGCGCGCCCAAGAGGTTGTTGAAGTCGTCCGTCCAGGGGCGGTTGCTTGCCGGAAGCACGATGGGCGAAGCCGCGCCGCGCAGCGCCCCGCGCGCCAGCACACCCGGCTCGCGCGCAACCAGCACCCAGTCGGTCGAGTTGAGCCACTTCGAATCCTTGGCGTCGTCGCTCACGAGCACGGCACTCAAGCCTTTCAGCTGCGCGATTTGCGCGACCACGGGGGCAAGCTCGAGGTAGCGGTTGGACACATGAAAAGCCACGATGCCGTCGGGCTTCATGTGGCGCACGTAGACATCCATCGCCTCCGCCGTGAGCAGGTGAACCGGCACCGCGTCGCCCGAGAAAGCGTCGACCGCCAGCAGATCGAAGCCTTGCGGCGGCTCGCGCTCCAGTGCCAGCCGCGCGTCGCCCAGCACGCGCTCGATGTGTGCGGCGCTGTCGCGCAGAAAGGTGAACTCGCTGTCCGCCAGCTCGAATACCTGCGGATTGATCTCGTAGATGCGATAGGCGTCCCCGGCGCGGCCGTAGCTGGCGAGCGTGCCCGCCCCCAGGCCGATCAGCCCGACGCGGCGCGGCCCGGCGGGCGCGGCAGCCATGGCCCGGCCGATGCCCGAGGTGGCGCCGTAATAGGTGGTGGGCTCGCGCCGCCTGAGCGGGTCGAGAAACTGTTCGCCATGCTTGATGGAACCATGCGACAGCAGCCGCACGTAGCTTGCGGGATCGGTGCGCCGAATGTCGAAGGTGATCAGCGCACCGTAGAAATTGCGCATCAAATGGCGCGAGTTGTCCGTATCGCTGCGAATCTGCACAACCAGAAAATAGGCGCAACAGGCAGCCAAGGCCACGCCCGAAACTCGCAGCCAGGTGCGGTGGCGCAGAACCGCCACCGCCACGAGCGCCGTCAGCGCAAGCCCGATGCCCAGCTCGTAGTACGCGGGCAGCACGTGCGGCGCAACCAGCCCGACCAGTGCGCCGCCGACGGCACCACCCAGGGAGAGCATCAGGTAGAAGCGCGTGAGATAGCGCGGCGCCGGACGCAGCCTTGCGGTTTCTCCGTGCAGGAACATGCACAGCACGAACAGGCCGCCCACGTAGATCGGCAGCCCGGTGCGCACATCCGAGCCGATGTGGTGCTGCAGGCCGAAGGCGCACAGCACCAGCACGCCCGCCGCCAGCGGCAGGAAAACGCCGCGCCGGTACCAGCGGTCGCTTTCAAAACACAACACAAAGGTGAACAGGTACAGCGAGAGCGGCAATATCCACAGAAACGGAACCGCTGCGATGTTCTGGCTGATATGGTTGGTCACAGCCAGCAGCAGCCACGACGCAAGGGCCGGCAGCGACAGCCACAGCAATACGTCGGGCCAGCGCGGCGGCTTCGCTTCGTCCGCCGCCAAGGCCTGGCCCGGCCTCTCCGGCACCCCCGGCCAGCGGTATGCCACGAGCAAGGTCGTGCCCGCACACAGCACCGCGAACAGGCCGTAGCCCCACGACCATCCCTGCGCCTGCTGCAGCAGCGAGCTGCGCGGCTCGATCAGCACCGGATAGCTCAGGAGCGACAGCAGCGAGGCCAGGTTCGACAGCGAGAAGTACCGGTACACCCGCGCGCTCCAGGGCGTGCGCGCCACCCATGACTGCACCAGCGGCCCGGTGGTCGAAAGCAGAAAGTACGGAAGGCCGATCGTCGCGAGCAGCAGGCCCAGGATCAGCCACGTGGGGTCTTCGGCGCCCGTGGGCTTCCAGCGCGCGGCCACCACCAGCGGCAGGAAGGCCAGGCTCGCAAGCAGGAGGCCCACATGCAATGCGGCCTGCATTCGCACACGGAGGTGGCGCGTCACCCAGTCCGAGTAGGCATAGCCCGCGAGCAGCACGGCCTGGAAGAACACCATGCAGATCGACCACACGGCGGCCGAGCCGCCGAACCAGGGCAGGATCTGCTTGGCGATGAGTGGCTGGACCAGAAACAGCAGGAACGCGCTGCTGAAGATGGTGCCGGCAAACAGGAGCTGGATGCCGGCGCGTTCCATGCCGGCCCTACTTGCCGAAGCCGCGCGCGAGGAACACGGCGACCAGCGGAATCACCGCAATCAGGTGGGCCTGCACCATCACCAGCTTGCGCGTTTTCCGCACATCGTCTTCGGCCGGCAGCGTGCCGTTGGCGCGCAGCGCCTTGCGCCAGCGAAAGTAGGTGAGCGTCGGAAAAATCGACAGCACGCCGATGATGATGAACAACCCAAGCTTCACGTGCAAGAGCGGGTTGGTCCAGTACCAGGCCGTGCCCTTCACGCCCCACACCGTGCGGGCAATGCCGGTCGCGAGCACCGCAATGGCGGCAATGCCGTAGACCATGTCGACCTTGGCGAGCCGCTCGACCACGGCGGCGTTGAGCCACTGCACGCGGCACAGCGCCGCTTCGCTCGAAATGAACACGACCATCGTGAGGATGGCAAGCAAGTGCAGGTAGGCAAGGATGGCTTCGAGGGTCATCGAACGGCTTTCTTCTTCAGTGGGGTTGCAAATGCTTGCGCATTGTGCCGCCGCCAGGGCGGCTTTACCCTCTTCCGCCCCAGAATTCGGGGCGTCCGTATTGCTCCTTGAGGAAATCAAGCCACAGCCGCACCCGCAGCGGCAGGTGCTTGGTGCCCGTGAACACGGCGTAGATGCCGTTGGGCGGCGCAGCGAATTCGTCGAGCAGGGGCACCAGCAAGCCCGCGTCTATCTCGGCCTCCACCTCCCAGGTGCTGCGCCAGGCGATGCCGTGGCCGGCCAGGCACCAGTCGTGCAGCACCTGGCCGTCGGAACAATCGAGCGGGCCTTCGGGGCGCAGGTAGATCAGTTCTTCGCCGCCCTCGCCCCCTTCGGCCGGCAGGCGGAAAGCCCAGCCGCGCGTCTGCGAGGCGTCGCTCGACAGCGTGAGGCAGGCAAAGCGCGACAGCTCGCCCGGGTGCTTGGGCATGCCGTGCCGGCGCACGAACTCGGGCGTGGCGACGCAGCGGCGCCGGTTGTCGGCCAGCCGCACGCTGACCAGCGACGAATCGGGCATGTCGCCCACGCGCACCGCGCAATCGAAGCTCTCGCCGCGCACGTCGACCACGCGGTCGCTGAGGTTGAGAGAGATGGTGACCTCGGGGTGCATGGCATGGAAGCGCGGCACCAGCGGCGCCACGTGGCGGCGGCCGAAGCCCGCCGGCGCAGTGACGCGCAGGTGCCCGCTGGCCTTGATGCCCCCGGCGCTCACGCTGGCTTCGGCATTGGCGAATTCGGTCAGCAGGCGCTGGCAGTCCTCGAGAAAGGCGCTGCCTTCGTGCGTGAGCGTGATGCGCCGCGTGGTGCGCACCAAGAGCTTCACGCCCAGCCTGGCCTCCAGCGCGTCGAGCCGACGGCCCATGATGGCGGGCGCAACGCCCTCGGCCTTGGCCGCGGCCGTGAGTCCGCCGCGGGTCGCCACCGAGACGAAGGATTCGAGTTGCTTCAGGCGGTCCATGGCGGCGGAACTATAGCCCGCGGCGCCTCGGGCATGGGCCGGCGCCCGCCGCCGCTATTTTCGCGCCCGCGGGTCCGAGGAGTGCGAATAGAGCGGCGCTCCACCCACCGGCAGCTCGGCTTCCAGCACGCTGCCGGTGGCCGAATCGGTGAGCACCAGTTGGCGCGTGCCCGGCCGGAAGGCAACGTTGGTCACTGTCTGACCGGCCGGGCTACGGACCAGGTGCGTGACCTCGCCGCGCGCATTGAGCACAAAGGCACCGCCCAGACTCGCATGGGCGACGACCAGCCCGCCATCGGCCGTGAGCGCGAGCCCGTCGGGCCCGCTGGTTCCAAAGAAGGTCTGCAGCGCGCCGACCTTGGAAAGGCTGCCATCGGGCAGCAGCGGCGCCCGCCAGACCTGGTTGCCGCGGGTGACCGCCACGAACAGCACCTTGCCGTCAGCGCTCGTCGACACGCCATTGGGACTGGGCGCGTTGGCGAGCAGCAGATCGAGGCGGCCATCGGCATCCCACCGGTAGACGCGGCCGGTGGGATCGTGCAGTCCGGTCTGGCCCTGGTCGGTGAAATAGAGCCGTCCTTCCAGGTCGAAGACGAGGTCGTTCACGCCCTTGAAAGATTCGCTGTTGCGGTGCCCGAGCACCGTCTCGACCGCGCCACCGGCCGCATCGAGCCGCAGGATGCCCCGCCGGTAGTCGGCGATCCAGAGGCTGCCGTCGGCGTGGATCGCCAGTCCGTTGGGCCAGCCGTCGTAGGTCGCCACGAGCTGCCATTCGAGCGACGACGGCGCGATCCTGAAGATGCGGCCGTAAGGAATATCGGTGAGGTACAGGTTCCCTGCCCGGTCGAACGCGGGGCCTTCCAGGAAGCTGTCCATCACGTGGCCGGGCTTGTTGGCGTCGACCCAGTCGGTGCGGCGCGGCGTTCGAAACACATCGGGCAGGCGCGTGAGCACACGCGCTTCGATGATCTCGGGAGGTTGGAAGCTCAGGTTCCACATGGCTGCACGATCTCCGGCGGGGTCACTCGGGCTGCACGTTTGCGGCCTTGATCACCTGTCCCCAGGCCTGGGTCTGGCTGAGGACGAACTTGCCGAAATCGGCCGAGGACAGGCCGCCCGGGCTTGCGCCCTGCTCCGCAAAGCGCTTCGCGAGGTCGGGCGATGCGAGCGCCTTCTTCACCTCGGCCTGCAGCTTATCGACGATCGGCTGCGGCGTGCCCTTGGGCGCCGCAATGCCGAACCAGTTGGTGGCAGTGAAATCCTTCAGGCCGGCCTCGGCGCTGGTGGGCGCCTCGGGCAAGGCGGCAAGGCGCTGCGGCGAGGTCACGAGCAGCGCGCGCACCTTGCCGCCCTTGACCTGCGGAATGGCCGTGGGCGCGGCGGTGACCAGCACGTCGACCTGCCCGGACACCACGCCCAGCATCGCTTCGCCCGCTCCCTTGTAAGGCACGTGGGTCAGCCCGAGCTTGCCGTTCTGCTTGAGCAGCTCGCCACCCAGGTGGGTGGAGCTGCCCACGCCGCCCGAGCCGAAAGTCAGCTTGCCGGGGTTCTTGCGGGCCTCGTCGATCAGCGCCGTCACGCTTTTGTAGGGCGAGTTCGCGCCCACTACGACGACGAGCGGCGCATCGACGATCGTCGTCACGGGCACCAGGTCGGCGGGCTCCCACGGCAGCTTCCTGAAGAGGTGCGGCAGCATCGCGTAGGTGGTGTCGTTGATCAGAAAGGTGCCGCCGTCCGGCGCGGACTTGGCCGCTAGGCTGGAGCCGATCGTGCCGCTCGCGCCGGCCTTGTTCTCCACATAGAAGGAGATGCCGGTTTGCTCGGTGAGCTTCTGTGCGATCTGGCGCGCGGCGTAGTCGGTGGTGCCGCCAGGCGCGTACGGAACCACCAGTCGCACCGGCCTGGCGGGCCACGCCGCGTCAGCCGCCAGTGCGGGAAGGCAAGCCGCGGTCGCGGCGCAGAGGAACAAGACGGGCAAGGCGCGCCGCGGGATCGAAGGCATTGAGTCAGTCTCCAAGGATGATGTTGCGTGTCTTGAGGGCGGCGATCTCCTCGTCGCCATAGCCCACCTCCCTCAGCAGCTCGCCCGTGTGCTCGCCAATGTTCGGCGGCTGCAGGCGAATGCCGGGGCGCTCGCCATCGAGCGTGAACGGCATGAGCGGCACCTTGGCCATGTGGCCGTCGTTCATGCGCACGGGGGCGAGGCCGCCCGTGGCGTTCAGGTGCGGGTCATCGAACAGCTGCTGGGGCTTGGTAATGGGCGCGAAGGGCAGCTCGTTCTGCTCGAAGACCGCGCTGAGCTCGGCGGCGCTGTAGCCGGCCAGGTGCGAGCGCAGGATCGGCATCATCCACTCGCGTGCCAGCACGCGGTCGTTGTTGGTCTTCAGGCGCGGGTCGGCCAGCATTTCTTCCAGCCCGAAGGCCTTGCAGAAGATCGCCCACTGCTTGTCGCTCACGGCCGCGAGAAAGATCTGCTCGCCGTCCTTCACGGTGAACACGTCGTACACGGCCCAGGCCGAGATGCGGCTGGGCATCGGGTCGGCCGCCTTGCCAGTGGCGGCGAACTGCATCATGTGCTGCGCGACCAGGAACACGTTGTTCTCGAAGAGCGCGGACTGCACCTCGCAGCCCTTGCCGGTGAGCTCGCGCTGGCGCAGCGCGGCCATGGCGCCAATGGCGCCGAACATGCCGCCCATGATGTCGTTCACGCTGGTGCCCGCACGCAGCGGGTCGCCGGCGCGGCCGGTCATGTAGGCCAGGCCGCCCATCATCTGCACCACCTCGTCGAGCGCGGTGCGATGGTCGTACGGGCCGGGCAGAAAGCCCTTGTGGCTCACGTAGATGAGGCGCGGGTTGAGCTGCTTCAGGCTGTCGTAGTCCAGCCCCAGCTTCTTCATGGTGCCGGGCTTGAAGTTCTCGCTCACGATGTCGGCCGTGGCAACGAGGCGCAGCGCGGCCTCCACGCCCTCTGGCGTCTTGAGGTCGAGCGCGATGCTCTTCTTGTTGCGGTTGAACGTGGGAAAGAAGCCCGAGCCCGAACCGAGCAGGCGGCGCGTGCTGTCGCCCTCGATGGGCTCGACCTTGATGACTTCGGCGCCGAGGTCGGCCAGCAGCAGGCCGCAGGTCGGGCCCATGACCATGTGGGTGAATTCGACGACGCGGATGCCGGCGTAGGGAAGCCGAGTGGATTCAGGCATGTGGGTTGGTTTCCTGGACAGGGCCTTGGACAAAGCCCTTGGGCAGGCCGGCTTCGGGCGTCATGCCGTACACCGGTTCGCCCGGCAGGCCGGCCATGAGCGGCGCGCGTGCCGCAATGAGTTTCTCGATGTCGATGCCGGTGCGCACGCCCATGGCCTCGAACATGAAGACGAGGTCTTCCGTGACGGCGTTGCCGGAGGCCCCAGGCGCATAAGGGCAGCCGCCGAGTCCGCCGAGCGAGGCGTCGAAGGTGCGCACGCCCTCGTCCCATGCCGCAAGGCAGTTCGCAATGCCCAGGCCGCGCGTGTTGTGCATGTGGGCCGCGCCTGCGTGCTCGCCAAGTTCAGCCCGCAGCCGCTTGAAAAGCCGGCGCACCTGCGCCGGGTTGGCGTAGCCCACGGTGTCCGAAAGACCGGCCTCTTCGGCGCCCGCCTCGATGCACTGCGCGGCAAGGCGGATCACGTCGTCTTCGGGCACCAGCCCCTGCAGCGTGCAGCCGAAGGCGGTGGAAATGCCGACCTCGAGCAGCACGCCCGGCGCCGATTCGCGGCGCAGCTCGGAGATGGCACGCACTTCGTCGACCATTTCGGCCGGCGTCTTGCGCACGTTGGCCAGCGAGTGCGCCACGCTGGCCGACACGGGCATGGTGAGCTTGTGCGCGCCGGCTTCCAGCGCGGCCTGCGCGCCCTTGCGGTTGGGCACGAGCGCCATCACCGTAAGGCCCGGCAGCGTGATGGCATGGCGCACCACCTCGGCGGCGTCGGCCATTTGCGGCAGCAGCTTCGCGGGCACGAAGGAAGCGACTTCGATCTCGCGCACGCCGGCGGCGTAAAGCGCGTCGATCCAGCGCAGCTTGTCGGCCGTGGGCATGGTGGCCTTGACCGATTGCAGGCCGTCGCGCGGGCCGACTTCGCTGATCACAACATCGGGGGGTGTCATCGACTCTTGTCTCCTTGGAGCGATCGGCTTGCAATCGGCCGATTCGCTTGACAGTTCTATCTTGCAGAACTAAATTCCATTAAACAGAATTAAACCGCCGAACGACTTTCCCTGTCAAGCCAACGCCATGCCCCGCAAAGCCCAGACCGAATCGGTTTCAGACCTCAACGCCGCCCCCGGGGGCGCCGCAGCGGTCGACCGCGCGCTGAGCCTTCTCTCGGCTTTTCAGCCCGGCGATGAGGCGCTGTCGCTCGCGCAATTTGCAGGGCGCACGCAGCTCTACAAGAGCACGGTGCTGCGCCTCCTGGCTTCGCTCGAACATGCGCGGCTGATCCGCCGCCAGGACGACGGGCGCTATGCGCTCGGCGCCGAGATCGCTCGCCTGCACGGCCTTTACGCGGCGTCGCTCTCGCTCGACCGCATCGTGCTGCCGGTGCTGCGCACGCTGGCTGCAGCCACGGGCGAAAGCGCGGCGTACCACGTGCGGCAGGGCCAGGGCGAAAGCTGGGTGCGGCTGTGCCAGTTCCGCGTCGATTCGTCGCATGTGGTGCGCGACCACGTGCGCGCGGGCGACCTGCTGCCCAATGACCGCGGCGCCGGTGCGCGCGTGCTGATCGCCTTCGGGCCCGAAGCCGAACAGCCGCGCAGCCCCGAGGAGCGAAAGCTGTACGACGCCATTCGCGCGCAGGGCTACTGCGCGCTGGTGGGCGACCGCACGGCCGAGCTGGCGGGCATTTCGGCGCCGGTGTTCCATGCCGATGGCCGCTTGGCCGCGGCGGTCACGCTGACGATGCCTGCGCACCGCTACGACGCGCGCCACATCGAGCCCGTGCGCGCCGCGGCCCGCCAGCTCAGCGGAGCCTTCTGACAAGAACCCTCTAACAAAAGAAGGAAGAAAACGCCGGGCCTCCTGCGATTACCTTCACTTTTGTCACCGATAAATGCCGATCCCGGTTATTACCAATCGGCAAGGTATCGAATAAAGTCCAAGTTATGGATCAACCCGGCGCAGTCCTCTTCGATGCCTACGGCACCCTGTTCGACGTCTACAGCGTCGGGCAGACGGCCGAGCGGCTGTTCGCCGGACACGGGCAGGCACTGGCCGCGGGCTGGCGCGACAAGCAGATCGAATACACACGCCTGGTCACCACCAGCAATCACGGCGCGCACTACCGGCCCTTCGGCGAACTCACGCGCGCCGCGCTGCGCTACACCTGCAAGCGGCTGGGCCTCGACTTGTCCGGCGCGGCCGAGCAGCAGCTGATGGACCAGTACCGCACGCTCACGGCGTTTCCCGAATGCCGCGAAGTGCTTGAGGCACTCAAGGCGCGCGGCGTGGTCACCGGCATTCTCTCGAACGGCGATCCCGGCATGCTCGACGCTGCCGTGCGCAACGCCGGGCTCGACGGTCTGCTCGACCATGTGCTGAGCGTCGACGGCATCCGCAAGTACAAGACCCATCCCGATGCATACCAACTCGGCGTGACCGCCACCGGCCTGCAGCCCGGCCGGATCGCGTTCGTCAGCTGCAACGCCTGGGACGCGCTCGGCGCCACCTGGTTCGGATTCCGCACGCTCTGGGTCAACCGCTACCAGCTCCCGTTCGAAGAACTCGGCACGCAGCCCGAACGCATCGGCAGCAGCCTGCGCGACGTGCTTGCGTTCTTCTGACAGACACCGCACCTCAATTCATTCAGCATTGCACCGTTCTCAAGGAGAGAAAAACATGACCGCCCGAACCACCGCCCACGGACTCCAGGTCGCGACCGAGTTGCACCGTTTCATCGAAGAAAAGGTCTTGCCCGCCAGCGGTGTGGCCAGCGATGTTTTCTGGAAGGGCTTCGACGCCATCGTGAGCGACCTTGCGCCGAAGAACATTGCGCTCGTGGCCGAACGCGACCGCCTGCAAACCGAGCTCGACGCCTGGCACAAGAAGAACCCCGGCCCGATTTCCGACATGCCGGCGTACCGCGCATTCCTCGAAAAAATCGGCTACCTGCTGCCGCAGCCCAAGGGCGCCAAAGCCACCACGGCCAACGTCGACTCCGAGCTCGCACTGCAGGCCGGCCCACAGCTGGTGGTGCCCATCCTGAACGCGCGCTACGCACTCAACGCCGCCAATGCGCGCTGGGGCTCGCTGTACGACGCGCTCTACGGCACCGATGCCATTCCCGAAACCGATGGCGCAGAAAAGGGCAAGGGCTACAACCCCGTGCGCGGTGCCAAGGTCATCGAATTTGCGCGCAACGTGCTCGACCAGGCCGCGCCGCTCGAAAACGGTTCGCACAAGATGGCGACCGGGTACAGCGTGAAGGACGGCCAACTGCACATTGCGCTGCAAAGCAGCAGCACCACGCTGCGCGACCCGGCCGCCTTCGTGGGCTACCAGGGCGATGCGGCGTCGCCTTCGTCGGTGCTGCTCAAGCACAACGGCATTCACCTTGACATCCGCATCGACCGCAGCACGCCCATCGGCAAGACCGATCCGGCCGGCGTGAGCGACCTGGTGCTCGAAGCCGCGCTCTCGACCATTCTCGACCTCGAAGACTCGGTGGCCGTGGTCGATGCCGCCGACAAGGTGCTCGCGTATGCGAACTGGCTCGGCATCGTGCAGGGCACGCTCACCGAAGAAGTGGTCAAGGGCGGCAAGACCTTCACGCGCGGCCTCAACCCCGACCGCGAATACACCGGCGCCGACGGCAAGCCCGTGAAGCTGCACGGCCGCTCGCTCATGTTCCTGCGCAACGTGGGCCACCTGATGACCAATCCCGCCGTGCTGTACGCGGACGGCAAGGAAATTCCCGAAGGCATTCTCGATGCCGTGGTCACCACCACCATCGCCATGATCGACCTGAAGCGCAAGGGCAACTCGCGCACCGGCAGCATCTACATCGTCAAGCCCAAGATGCACGGCCCGGCCGAAGTGGCCTTTGCCAGCGAGCTGTTCAGCCGCGTCGAGCAACTGCTCGGCCTGCCAGCCAACACCGTGAAGCTGGGCATCATGGACGAGGAGCGCCGCACCAGCGTCAACCTCAAGGCCTGCATTGCCGAAGCCGCCGCGCGCGTGGCCTTCATCAACACCGGCTTCCTCGACCGCACCGGCGACGAGATGCACACCGCCATGCACGGCGGCCCGATGATCCGCAAGGGCGACATGAAGTCCAGCGCGTGGATCGGCGCGTACGAAAAGAACAACGTCCTGGTCGGCCTCTCGTGCGGCCTGCGCGGCAAGGCGCAGATCGGCAAGGGCATGTGGGCCATGCCCGACCTCATGGCCGCCATGCTCGAACAGAAGATTGCGCACCCCAAGGCCGGTGCCAACACTGCCTGGGTGCCTTCGCCCACCGCTGCCACGCTGCATGCGCTGCACTACCACCAGGTGAGCGTCACGGCGGTGCAGCAAGAGCTTGAAAAGATCGATGCCGACGCCGAACGCGACAACATCCTGAACGCGCTGCTGCAAGTGCCCATTGCGTCCGAAGCCAAGTGGACCGATGCCGAGAAGCAGCAGGAAATCGACAACAACGTGCAGGGCATCCTCGGCTACGTGGTGCGCTGGATCGACCAGGGCGTGGGCTGCTCCAAGGTGCCCGACATCCACAACGTGGGCCTGATGGAAGACCGCGCCACGCTGCGCATCTCGAGCCAGCACATCGCCAACTGGCTGCTGCACGGCGTGGTGACCAAGGCGCAAGTCGACGAAGCCTTCCAGCGCATGGCCAAGGTGGTCGACGAGCAGAACGCGGGCGACCCGGTGTACCAGCCGATGGCCGGCAACCTCGACACCTCGGCCGCCTACAAGGCCGCGCAAGACCTCGTGTTCAAGGGTATCGAGCAGCCGAGCGGGTACACCGAGCCGCTGCTGCATGCGTGGCGCCTGAAGGTGAAGGCGGGCGCCTGAGACACCAGTCGTCCTACAGCTGACCGCGCGGCCCACCGACCGCACGGGCGTGTACCAAGGCTAGCTTGAGCATCGGTTGCTCCATCGAGCGATCGATTCACTCATTCCATCCAAGGAGATACACATGACCCGTTCGATCAAGATGACCATGGCCGCCATTGCCCTGACCAGCGCCGCAGGTTTTGCCATTGCACAGGGCAACCCGCCGAACACCAGCTCGCCGAACCCGGCCACCGCTGCCGGCCAGCAGACGCAGCAGAACACCCCGATGGGCACCACCGGCACGCCTGCCACCAATCAAGGCACGATGTCGGGCTCGACCGGCAGCACCACGACGAACCAGGCGACAACGTCGCCCAGCACCAGCCAGGACATGAGCGCCCAGGGCGATACGCAGCGTACGACCCGCGTGGCACGTGCCGACCGCAACTGAACGCGCGATGTGGACTTGCTCTGAGGGCCGCCGCGGCGGCCTCTCTTGCGGCATTGCCATTGCTGCGCTCGCTTCATTGCTGAGCGTGGCACCGCCGGCGCTTTCGTCGCCGGCGGTTTCGCGCGACACCGAAACCGTGGCCGGCTGGATTCGCACCACCGGCGACAACCAGGGCACGCCATTCGCGATCGTCGACAAGAAAGCCGCCGTGGTCCACATCTTCGATGCGGACGGAAAACGGCGGGCGTCCTCGCCCATTCTTCTGGGCCTTGCAAAGGGCGACCATTCGGTGCCCGGCATCGGCGAACGCCAGATGGCCGACATCCGCGACGACGAGCGCACCACGCCCGCGGGCCGCTTCGTCAGCGAGCCGGGCCGCAATCTTTCAGGCGAGGACATCGTCTGGGTCGATTACGACGCGGCCGTGTCGATGCACCGCGTGCGCGCGACCAACAAGGCCGAGCGCCGGCTCGAACGCCTGGCCACGCCGACTGCGGCGGACAACCGCATCTCCTATGGCTGCATCAACGTGCCCGCGGCGTTTTACGACGCGCATGTGAAGCCGTCGTTCGGCACCGCGAAGGCAGTGATCTACGTGCTGCCGGAGACGAGGCCTGCAAGCACGCTGTTCGAGACTTCGACCGCCCGGGCCCAGGCGCCCCAGGCGCGCTGATCCTTTTCGGCGCGTCACTCCTCGCGCCCGAGGCTGCGTGCAGCCTTCTGCAATGCGACCTTCTGCGCACGCCGCTCCGCGCGATGCGTGCGCAAGTGGCGGCCTGCCTTCTGGTTGGCCTCGCCGCGCGCAATGGCAGCCAGAACGGGGTTGCGAGGTGCCGCGCCCGGCACCGAAAAATAGAACCGGCCCAGACGCTTCTCGTCGTCGCGGGCCTTTCGTTGAGCACTCATGTGCGCACACTCCAAAAACAAAAAGGCCCCGGCGAATGGCTGCGCGGGGCCTTTGTCGATGGGCCTCGGCGGATGCATGGATGCACGTCCGGCCGGGGCGGTCGGTGTGCGGATCAGGTGTTCAGGAAACGGTTCATTGAGTGGGTTGCCGCCCGGGAGGTTGGTCGTCGCCGGACGCGAATAAAAAACTGTTGCTGAAAAAGGAAGGGCGGATTCTGGCGAGCACGCGTGCGGCGCGCAAGTGCCGCACGCGCCGATGTGGCGCAAAGCCCACGTGAATCCAAATGCGCGCACGCGCCGTATAGGTGTCGAGCGCATCGCGCCTCCGAGCTGCCGGCGGTTTCCACAGCTGTCTTCCAGAACATTCTTACCAGGAGTCCTCAATGAAAAAACTCGTGATCGCAATCGGCGTTTCGGTTCTGCTTGGCGCTTGCGCGGGCGGCATGGGCATGAGCGGCGCCACCACGCCCAACCCCATGGTGGGCGGTGCCGCGATGTACCCGACGAAGGACATCGTCGACAACGCCGTGAATTCGAAGGACCACACCACGCTGGTGGCCGCGGTGAAGGCCGCGGACCTGGTCGGCACGCTCAAGAGCCCCGGTCCGTTCACTGTGTTTGCGCCGACAAACGCAGCCTTCGCGGCGCTGCCGGCGGGCACGGTCGACACGCTGCTGAAGACAGAGAACAAGCCCACGCTCACCAAGGTGCTCACCTACCACGTGGTGCCGGGCAAGATGGACGGCGCGGCGCTCATGAGCGCCATCAAGGCAGGCGGTGGCAAGGCCACGCTGAAGACCGCGAGCGGCGGCACGCTGACGGCCACGATGAGCGGCAGCAACGTGGTCGTGAGCGACGCCACGGGCGGCACGGCAACGGTGACCATTGCCAACGTCTACCAGTCGAACGGCGTGATCCACGTGGTCGACAAGGTGCTGCTGCCGGGCTGATCACCTCGCACTCGGCGGCCTCGTCATCAGCCTCGCTGCGCCGCCTCGGCTTCCTCGCGCAGCCATTGCGCGAACTCCAGCGCGTCGGGGTTGCCCGCGGCGCGCCTCGAGGTTTCGATGAAGTAGCCGCGGTGCGAGGCCACGCCTTCACCGAGCGGCGCGACGAGCCGGCCCGCCTGCACCAGATCGCGCAGCAGCGGCAGGCGGCCGATCACCACGCCCTGGCCTGCCACCGCGGCGGCCACGGCATCGGTGTACAGGGTGAAGCGCAGCGTGCTCTTCATGCGCAGCTGGTCGAGCCCCATCACGCGAAGCCAGGGCTCCCAATCGACAGTGGGGGCCTCGCCGTGGTCGGGATAGTCCACGGTCAGCAAGGTGAGCTTCGAAAAATCGGACGGCTCGCGCAGCGACGCGGCGAGTTGCGGCGAGCACAGCGGGATCACCGATTCCTCGAACAGCGCCGTGCCGATGCCGCGGCCGATCGGCACGAAGCGCACGGCCAGGTCGATGCGGCTGCTCTCCAGATCAAGCACCTCGAGCGTGGCCGACACGCGAACGTCGACCTGCGGATGGCTGCCGGTGAAGCGCGCCAGCCTTGGAATGAGCCAGAACGACGCAAAGCCGGGCGTGCTGGTGATGGCCACCTGCCGTGGCGCGGAGGTCGCGCGCAGCCGCGCCGTGGCGTCGCGCAGGCGCTCCAGGCTGTCGGTGACGGCGCGCTGCATCACGCCGCCCGCCTCGGTGAGCGCCAGTGCGCGATGGCGGCGCTCGAACAGCAGCACGCCCAGGCTGGCTTCGAGCTGCTGGATCTGCCGGCTCACGGCCGACTGCGTGAGGTGCAGCTCGCCGGCTGCCAGGGTGAAGCTCAGCCGGCGCGCCGCGGCTTCGAAGCTGCGCAGCAGTTCCAGCGGCGGGAGCTCGCCGCCCAAGGTTCCATGGGTCTTCGCATTCTCTGGATGCATGCAACGAGTTCCGAATCACCGCGTGTAAGAGGAGGATCGACTCACTATATTCATTCGTATCACGAATGCAATGGAGCTTGCCATGAGCACCCAACCCCTTTCTTCCCGCTTTCACGTCAGCCTGCCCGTCCGTTCCATCTTTGCCGTTCCCGATGGCGCCGGGGTGGGCATCGAATGCCGCAGCGGCTCGGTCTGGGTGACGCTCGACAACGACCGGCGCGACATCGTGCTCGCGGCGGGCGAGCGTTTCGAAGGCACCGACCACCGGCGCGTGCTGGTCTCGGCGCTGGAGTCTTCGTGCATCACCGTCTCGGACGCGCAGCCGGCCGCCATGCCGCTGCCAGCGCCGTCGGGCCGCCGGTCGCCTTGGCGACTGCCATCGCTCGGGTTGTCCCCGGCTTGACCTGAGCGCGCCCGGCATCGAACCTCGATGCCATGGAAATTCCAAGCATTGAACGCCGCCGTGGTGACGGGCGGCTTTTTTGCTTTGGGCGCGCGGTTCGCGCTGTTTTCTTTTGAGGAAGGACATGACCATGGCAGAGGCATACATCGTGGCCGCAGCGCGCACGGCCGGCGGACGGCGCGGTGGCAAGCTGGCGGGCTGGCATCCGGCCGACCTGGCGGCGCAGGTGATCGACGCGCTGGTGGCCAGGAGCGGCATCGACCCGGCGGCGGTGGAAGACGTGATTCTTGGCTGCGTGAGCCAGGTGGGCGAGCAGGCGACCAACGTGGCGCGCAATGCGGTGCTTGCGTCGAAGCTGCCTGAATCGGTTCCGGGCACCTCGGTCGACCGGCAGTGCGGATCGTCGCAGCAGGCGCTGCATTTCGCGGCGCAGGCGGTGATGTCGGGCAGCATGGACGCGGTGATTGCGGGCGGCGTCGAAAGCATGACGCGCGTGCCGATGTTCACGCCCAATGCGCTGCCCGCCAAGGCGGGCCTCGGCACCTACATGAGCCCGGCAATGAGGCAGCGCTACCCGGGCGTGGAGTTCAGCCAGTTCACGGGCGCCGAGATGATTGCGAAGAACTACGGCATCGACAAGGAAGAGCTTGACCGCTACGCGCTCGAAAGCCATCGGCGCGCAATTGCGGCAAGCCGCGAAGGCGCCTTTCTCGACGAGATCGTGCCCATCGAGATCCTGCTGGCCGACGGCGCGCGCAGCGGCGAAAGCCATACAGTGGACGAAGGCATCCGCTTCGACGCCACGCTGGAGGGCATCGCGGGCGTGAAGCTGATTGCCGAAGGCGGCCGTTGCACCGCCGCCACCGCAAGCCAGATCTGCGACGGCGCGAGCGGCGTGCTGGTGGTGAACGAACGCGGCCTGAAGGCGCTGGGCGCGAAGCCGCTCGCGCGCATCCACCACATGAGCGTGATGGGGCACGACCCGGTGATCATGCTGGAGGCCCCGCTGCCCGCCACGCAGCGCGCGCTGAAAAAGGCCGGCATGCGCATCCAGGACATCGACCTGTACGAAGTGAACGAAGCCTTCGCGCCCGTGCCCATCGCCTGGCTGCAGGCGCTCGACGCCGATCCAGCGCGGCTCAACGTGAACGGCGGCGCGATTGCGCTCGGCCACCCGTTGGGCGCCTCGGGCACCAAGCTCATGGCCACGCTGATCCATGCACTCGGCCGGCGCGGCAAGCGCTATGGCCTGCAGACGATGTGCGAAGGCGGCGGCATGGCCAACGTCACCATCGTGGAAAGGCTCTGATGACCGCGCAGCAACCCTATGTGCTCTACGAACTGGCCGAAGGCATCGCCACGCTTACGCTGAACCTGCCGGCCAAGCTGAACCCGATTGCGCGCGAGCTGCAGATCGAACTGCGCGACACGCTGGAGCGCATCCGCGACGATCGCGAAGTGCGCGCTGTGATCCTGACCGGCGCCGGCAAGGCCTTTTGCGTGGGCGCGGACCTGAGCGCCATGACGCCTGGTGAAGAAGGCAAGTCGCTCGGCGACCAGACGGCCGAATGGATGCAGTCGCTCAGCAATCCGCTCATCGAAACGCTGCGCACGCTGCCTGTGCCGGTGGTGGCCGCGGTCAATGGCGCCGCGGCGGGCGCGGGTGTCGGGTTGGCACTGGCGGCCGACGTGACGATTGCGGCGCGCAGCGCCTACTTTTACCTGCCCTTCCTGCCCAAGCTCGGCATCGTGCCCGACCTCGGCTGCACCTGGGCCATTCCGCGGCGGGCCGGCAAGGCACGGGCCATGGGCATGGCGCTGCTCGATGAGCGCCTGAGCGCCGGCCGCGCGGTGCAGTGGGGCCTGATCTGGGCCTGCGCCGACGACGAACAGCTGCTCGAGGAAGCACGCGCGATTGCGCAGCGCCTCGCACGCCTGCCGGCCCACGCGGTGGTTGAAGCACGCGCAGCCTTCGAGGCCGCCGAGCGCCACACGCTGCCCGAACAGCTGCACTACGAAAGCGAGCGCCAGCGCGAGCTGATCGACCGGCCGAGCTTCCGCGAAGGCGTGAGCGCCTTCCTGCAGAAGCGCCCGCCGACGTTCCCGGGGCGCTGAGCATGATCGAACGCACGCTTTTCAGCGCCGACCACGAGGCCTTTCGCGACAGTTTCCGCCGCTTCATGGACAAGGAGATCGCGCCCTTCCACGAGGCGTGGGAAGAACAGGGCTATGTGGACCGCGGCGTGTGGTCCAGGGCCGGCGAGAACGGCTTTCTCTGCATGGCGCTGCCCGAGGAATACGGCGGCGCCGGCGCCGACCTGCTCTATTCGGTAATCCAGTTCGAGGAGCTCTGGGCGCGCGGGTTTACAGGCATCGGCTTCGGCCTGCACAGCGAGATCGTGGCGCCGTACATCCTGCGCTACGGCACCGAAGCGCAGAAGCGGCACTACCTCCCCAAGCTCGCGAGCGGCGAGATGGTCGGCGCCATCGCGATGAGCGAGCCCGGTGCGGGCAGCGACCTGCAGGCGGTCAAGACCAGCGCCATCCGGCAGGTCGACGGCAGCTACCTGCTCAACGGCAGCAAGACTTTCATCACCAACGGCTGGCATGCCGACCTGGTGATCGTGGTGGCCAAGACCGACCCGGCCGCGGGCGCAAAGGGCACCAGCTTGTTCCTGGTCGAGCGCGGCATGGCGGGCTTCGAAAAAGGCAAGCGGCTCAAGAAGCTGGGACTCAAGGCGCAGGACACGTCGGAGCTGTTCTTCAACGACGTGCGGCTGCCGGCCGATGCACTGCTCGGCGATGCCGCGCAGCTGAACCGCGGCTTCGTGTGCCTGATGGAGCAACTGCCCTGGGAGCGGCTGCAAATTGCGATCAGCGCGGTGGCCGCATCGCAGGCCGCCATCGACCAGACCGTGGCCTATGTGAAAGACCGCAAGGTGTTCGGCCAGCCCGTGGGCAACTACCAGAACACGCGCTACACGCTGGCCGAACTGCAGACCGAGGTGCAGGTGGCGCAGGTGTTCGTCGACAAATGCATCGAACTGCTGATGGCCGAAAAGCTCGATACCGCCACCGCCAGCATGGCCAAGTACTGGACCACCGACCTGCAGTGCAAGGTGATGGACGAGTGCGTGCAGCTGCACGGCGGCTACGGCTTCATGTGGGAGTACCCGATAACCCGCGCCTACGCCGATGCGCGGGTGCAGCGCATCTATGGCGGCACCAACGAGATCATGAAGGAAGTGATCACGCGTTCGATGGGGCTGGGCGGGCGCTGAAAGCGGCGCCACTGGCGCCCGGCGAAGGCCTGCGGGAGAATGGCCGCATGCCCATCCTCAACGCCTTCTACGCCCAGTCGGGCGGCGTCACCTCGGTCATCAATGCGTCGGCCTGCGGCGTGATCGAGACGGCACGAAAACACCCGGACCGCATCGGCAAGCTCTACGCCGGGCGCAACGGCATCATCGGCGCGCTGACCGAAGAACTCATCGACACCGGCGCCGAGCCGGCCGAGGCGATTGCGGCGCTGCGCACCACGCCTTCGGGCGCATTCGGCTCGTGCCGCTACAAGCTCAAGTCGCTCGAGAAGAACCGGCGCGAATACGAGCGGCTCATCGAAGTGTTCAAGGCGCATGGCATCGGCTACTTCTTCTACAACGGCGGCGGCGATTCGGCCGACACTTGCTTCAAGGTGAGCCAGCTGTCGCAGTCGCTCGGCTATCCGTTGCAGGCCATCCATGTGCCCAAGACCATCGACAACGACCTGCCGCTGACCGATTGCTGCCCGGGCTTCGGCTCGGTGGCCAAGTACGTGGCGGTGTCCACGCTCGAAGCCTCGTTCGACGTGCGTTCGATGGCGGCCACCTCCACCAAGGTGTTCGTGCTCGAGGTGATGGGGCGCCATGCGGGCTGGATCGCGGCGGCGGGCGGGCTTGCTGCGGACCACGGCATTCCGGTGGTGGTGCTGTTCCCCGAGATCGAGTTCGACAAGGCGCGGTTTCTGGCACGCGTGGACGAACTGGTGAAGCAGCACGGTTACTGCTCGGTAGTGGTGTCCGAAGGTTGCCACTACCCCGACGGCACCTTCCTGGCCGAGCAAGGCACGCGCGACGCTTTCGGCCATGCGCAGCTCGGCGGCGCAGCACCGGTGGTGGCGCAAATGGTCAAGGACGCGCTGGGCCACAAGTTCCACTGGGCCGTGGCCGACTACCTGCAGCGCGCGGCGCGGCACATTGCCTCGGCCACCGACGTGCGGCAGGCCTATGAGCTGGGGCAGCGTGCGGTCGAGCTGGCGCTGGAAGGCCACAACGCGGTCATGCCGACCATCGAGCGCACCTCCGATGCGCCCTACACCTACCGCATCGGCAGCGCACCGCTCGACGCAGTCGCGAATGTCGAAAAGCCGATGCCGCGCGACTTCATTTCGGATGATGGGTATGGCATTACCGACAAGTGCCGCCTTTACCTGCTGCCGCTGATCGAGGGCGAGGACTATCCGGCCTATCGCAACGGCTTGCCGGTGTACGCGACGCTGCGGAACGTGGCGGTGGCAAAGAAGCTGCCGGCTTTCGAGCTCGCCTGACGACCATGGCGGCAGTTATTTTCGACACGATGGACGCCACGCGCTGCCCGCTCTGCGGCGAGCAGAACCGCTGTGCGATGGAAGTTGCGCGCGAAACCGGAGAGCCGCAACCGCCCTGCTGGTGCATGGCAACGGACTTTCGCAATGCGCCGCTGGCGGCGGTGCCGCAGCAAATGCGCGGGAAGGCCTGCATTTGCGCGCGCTGCGCCGCGGGCACACCTGGCGGCTCCTAGTTTTTTAGAACTGCGCCGCGTTCTGTTGCTGGCTTTGCATCTGCGTCTGCGACTGTGACTGGTCGGGTTCCGGCCCGTTTGCAGGCCCGTTTGCGGGCTCGTTCACCGGCTCATTCGGCGGTTCATCCGCCGGTTCATTCGCTGGCACAGGAGGCTGCGAACCCTCCGGCAGCGGCACCGTCGGCGCGGCCGCCGTGGACGACGGGCGGTCGCGCTGCTCGGTCACCACGCAGTGGATGAACTGCAGCTTGCCCACGGCCGCACGCGGCAGCACGAAAGGGTAGTAGTCTGGCTGGCCCATGCTGCGCGACAACTCGTTCAGCACATTGGTGAGCAGCACCCAGCCATTCAGAAAGTCCAGGAACTTGGCTGCGCCGGGATGCTCGGGCCGCCACAGGTCTTCGAGCGTGAACAGGTCGCTCGCGAGTTCGACGTTGGTGGCATCCACGCCGAAGCTCATCGCCGTGTCGGTGGTGTCGGCCATGTGCAGGTAGTGCGCCCAGGTTTCGGCCCAGTCTTCCCACGGATGCATGCTCGCGTAGCTGCTCACGAAGTGAATCGACCAGTCGGGCGGCGGCCCTTGCTCGTAGTGCCGCTGGAGTGCTGCGGTGTAGTCGGCGCGCTCGTCGCCGAAGAGCACGCGAAACTCGTCCAGCCACGCCGTGGGCTGCACCAGCAGGTCCCAATAGTAGTGGCCGATTTCATGGCGAAAGTGGCCGAGCAACGTCCGGTAGGGCTCGCGCATCTCGGCGCGGATGCGTTCACGCACGGCATCTTCGGCCTCTTCGGCGTTGAGGGTGATCACGCCGTGCTCGTGGCCGGTCATCACATGCGGGCTGCCGGGCATGTTGCTCAGAAAATCGAAAGCCAGGCCGTGCGCCGGGTCGGCGTGGCGGCTCACCACCGGCAGCCCCAGCGCCAGCAGCTGCGAAATGAGCCGGCGCTTCGCGTGCTCCAGCTTGCGCCAAAGCTCGCCGTTGCTTTCCACGGAAAGGTCGGGAATGGTGCGGTTGACGCTGCATGCCAGGCAGTAGCCGGGCGCGAGGCCGTCGGTGTTGAACGCGGGATCGTCGCCCTCGCGCGGGGCCGGCACCATCCAGTTGCAGCTGGCGGCGGTCATGAGGTTGGCGCAGCGGCGGTACCTCTTGCCGTCCGGATTGCCGAACACGGTGAAGGTGCCGGGCAAGGGTTGCTCGCCCTCCGCCTGCGCCTGGTTGTCGCCAGCCTCTTCGACGGGCGCCAGCGGCACCACGCCGAGCCGCTCGATCACATACCCGAGCGGTGTGTGGCAGGCCAGGCACTGGCTGTTGCGCAGGAACACCGGGCGGCCGCACTGGCAGCGGTAGGCGCGGCTGACGGTGGGCGCGGCCAGTTCGGCCGCGAGGTTGGGCGCCGCCTGCGCGGTGTTCTGATCGGCTGCGCCGGCCTGGTTGCCGGTTTGCGCACCGGGTTGATCGGATTGGGGAGCCATGTCGTTTTTGGTTTTCTCGAAAGCAGTGCGGGACAGCCTGTCCATTGTGCGACCGTTGCATCGGCGCCCATTCGCGCAAAGACCGATATGCTTGTAGGACGACGGACCCGCACCCCGAGCCGAGCCGCCGCCTCACGATGCCCACTCCCCAGCCCGAAGCCGCACAGCCGGCACCGCCCACCCTCGGCACGATGCGCGAACGCTACGGTCCGCGCTACCGCTGGTACCTGCTGCTCTCGGTCATGGTGGGCGTGATGGCGTCGATCATGTCGTCGACCATCGTCAACGTGGCGATTCCGGGCATGAGCCACCACTTCTCGCTCGGGCAAGAGCGTGCGCAGTGGGTGAGCTCGGGTTTCATGGTGGCCATGACCGTTTCGATGCTCACCACCCCCTGGCTGCTGTCGCGCTACGGCTACAGGCGCACCTACGCGGGCACCATGGCGCTGCTGCTGGCGGGCGGGGTGGCGGGCGGGCTGGCCAATAATTTTTCGCTGGTGCTGCTGGCTCGCGTGGCCGAAGGGCTGGCGGCAGGCGTGGTGCAGCCCATTCCGGCCATCATCATCCTGCGCGCCTTCGAGCCGCGCGAGCAAGGCCGTGCGAGCGGCATCTTCGGCATGGGCGTGGTGCTGGCGCCGGCCATCGGCCCGAGCATCGGCGGGGTGCTGGTCGACCTTTTCGGCTGGCGCTCCATCTTCTTCATGGTGGTGCCGTTTTGCCTGGCGTCGCTCTGGCTGGCCTACAAGTTCGTGCCCACCACGGCGCCCGGCGGGGTGGCGGCCACGCGCGGCAGCGGGCTCGACTGGCGCGGCCTGGCCCTGGGCACGGCCGGCACGCTCTGCCTGCTGAACGGGCTGGTCGAGTTGCGAGGCGATTCGCCGCTGCAGGCGGCGCTGCTGCTGGGCGGCGCGCTGGTTGCCTTTGCGGCTTTCATATGGTGGCAGCGCCGGTTTGCGGCTTCGGGCGGCACGCCGCTGATGAACCTGGGCCTCTTCCAGTACCGGCAGTTCGCCATGGGCAGCGTGGTCGCCTTCATCTACGGCACGGCGCTGTTTGGCTCCACCTACCTGCTGCCGGTGTACATGCAAGTGGGGCTGCAGCTGTCGGCCTCGCACGTCGGCACCATCCTGCTGCCGGCGGGCATTGTGCTGGCCATCACCATTGCAGGCGTGGGCCGGCTGGCCGACCGGCAACCGACATGGCTGCTGGTGAGCATCGGCTTGGCGCTGCTGGCGGCCTCTTTTGCACTGATGGTGGTGGTGAGGCTCGACAGCGCGCTGTGGCTGCTGGTGGCGTTTGCCATCATCGGACGCGTCGGGCTGGGCTTCATCCTGCCTTCGCTCAACCTGGGCTCGATGCGGCCGCTGGCCAAGCCGCTGATTCCCCAGGGTGCCAGCGCCATCAACTTTTTGCGCATGCTCGGCGGTGCGGCCGGCGTGAGCCTGTGCGCCATCGTGCTCGAGTGGCGGCTGGCGGCGCACGGCGATTCGCTTGCCAACCCGACGACCAGCCCGGCGCGGCTGGCGGCGTTCGACGAGGTGTTCCTGATGCTGGCCGCGCTCTGCGCAATCGCCATCTGCGCGGCGTGGCAACTCCGGCAGTCGGAACCCCGAGGGTAAGCCCCAAGTAATACCTAAGCATCCATCGTTTCTAATTGTTAATATTGTTAGACATTGATGGAATGGGCTCCGTATGCAACGCAGAAGTTTTGTCGCTTCGTCGGCGGTTTTGGCTGCGGGCCTGGCCCGTTTGTCGTCGGCAAGTGGCGCCGAAATGGGCGTTAGCGACACGGAGATCGTGCTTGGCAGCTCGGCCGTTCTGAGCGGGCCGCTCGGCTCGCAGATCAAGGTTGTGCACAACGGCGCCGCGCTGGCATTCGACTCCGTCAACGAGCAAGGCGGCGTCAACGGACGCAAGATCAAGCTGGTGGCGCTGGACGACGAGCTGAAGCCCGAGAAAGCGCTGGAGAACTACGGCAAGCTGCTGAACGACCACCGCGTGTTCGCGTTCTTCGGCTGCGTGGGCTCGGGCACCACGTCCGCCGCGGCCAAGCTGCTGCAGCAAAGCGGCGCACCCAGCGTGGGCGGCTACGGCGTGGGCGACAGCGCCCGTGAACGCGTGGCGGGCTCGGCTTACTTCGTGCGCGCAAGCAATGCCCGCGAGGCGCAGGCGCTGGTCGAGCACCTGTCGACCATCGGTGTGAGCAGGATCGCCATCGCGCACCTGGACAATCCCGGCGGTCTCGAGGCGGTCAAGCTGATCGAGGCGGCCATGGCCACCCACAAGCAGGCGCCCACGGTGGTGGTCGCGGTGAAGGGCGACGGCTCTACCTCTGCCGCCGCCGGCAAGACGCTTGCCGACAGCCAACCCCAGGCCGTGCTGATGTACCTGGCCGGCACGGTCACGGGCGAAGTGATCAAGGCCATGTATGCCGCGGGCAGCAAGCCGATGTTCTACGGCATGTCGGTCGTCTCGGGCGAAGTCACGGCCAAGGTGGTTCCGCTGCAGGCCGGCGGGCTGGCCATTTCGCAGGTCACGCCGTATCCGTGGGGCGAGGTCGAAGTGGTGACGCGCGACTACCGGCGCCTGGCCGAACGCGCGCAGGTGCCCGTGGGCTACGGCAGCTTCGAGGGCTACCTGAACGGGCTGGTGATGATCGAGGCGCTCAAGCGCACCGGCCGCGACCTGACCCGCGCCCGCCTGCATGCCACGCTGCGGGCG
Organism: Variovorax paradoxus; assembly: GCF_029919115.1. Taxonomy (NCBI): domain Bacteria; kingdom Pseudomonadati; phylum Pseudomonadota; class Betaproteobacteria; order Burkholderiales; family Comamonadaceae; genus Variovorax; species Variovorax paradoxus. Next base: position 3,150,798 of record NZ_CP123990.1, on the reverse strand, counting down.
CTCAAGCTGCGCCTGGCGGGCATGGACATCGATTTTTCGACCGGTGCCACCACCGGCTCTCGCTTCATCGAAATGGTGCGCGTCACGCCCGAAGGCCGCTTCGTTCGCTGAGCGTTGGGCGGGTTCGCCCGCGGCGGCTGCGCTCGCGCTTTAATAGCGCCATGTGCCAACTGCTCGGAATGAACTGCAACACGCCCACGGACGTGACCTTCAGCTTTACGGGCTTTGCCCAGCGTGGCGGCCGCACCGACCACCACGCCGACGGCTGGGGCATCGCCTTTTTCGAAGACCGGGGCCTGCGCCACTTCGTCGACCACATGCCCGCGAGCGAATCGCCGGTGGCCGAGCTGATCCGGCGCTACCCCATTCAAAGCCGCAACGTCATTGCGCACATCCGCAAGGCCACGCAGGGTGCCATCAACCTGCAGAACTGCCACCCCTTCGTGCGCGAGCTGTGGGGCCGCTACTGGGTGTTTGCCCACAACGGCGACCTGAAGGACTTTCGCCCACGCCTGCACGGCAACTTTCATCCGGTGGGCAACACCGACAGCGAGCATGCCTTCTGCTGGCTGATGCAGGAGCTGGCCAAGTCGCATGCGGGCGTGCCGAGCATCGAGGAGCTCACGCTCACGCTGCGCGAACTGGCGCCGCAGCTCGCCCGCCACGGCACCTTCAATTTCATGCTCTCGAACGGCCAGGCGCTCTGGGCCCATGCCTCCACCAACCTCTGGTACGTGGAGCGCCGCCATCCCTTCGTCACCGCGCAGCTCGCGGACGAAGACCTCGAGATCGACTTTGCGCGGCACACCACGCCCAACGATCGCGTGGCGGTGGTGGTGACCGCGCCGCTCACGAGCAATGAAAGCTGGACGCCCTTCGTGCCGGGCGAGCTGCATGTGTTTGTGGACGGTAAACGGCTGGGGCACTGAGGCGTTTCTACTGACACTTTTTCGCAACATTGAGAGAAAGTATCGGCAAACCGGCTCGACGGGGTAACAATAATGGTTCTCATTTGCGCCCCTTTCGAACCTTTCAATGTCTTCTTCCTCCCCTTTTCTGCGCGCCAGCCTGCGCCCGACGGTTGCCGCCACGCTGCTCGTTCTCAATGCCTTGGCTGCCTCGGCCCAGACCGCCGCGCCGGTTGAAGCCGCCGGCACCCTCGGCACCGTTACCGTCGAAGCCAGCGCCGACGCCTCGGCCGAAGGCCTGACCAAGCCCTTTGCCGGCGGCCAAGTGGCCCGTGGCGGGCGCGTGGGCATCCTGGGCAACCAGGACATGATGAGCTCGCCGTTCTCGAGCACCAACTACACCAACGAGCTCATCCAGGACCAGCAGGCCAAGAGCGTTGCCGACGTGCTGCTCAATGATCCGTCGGTGCGCCAGGCGCGCGGCTTCGGCAACTTCCAGGAGCTTTATGTGGTGCGCGGCTTCCCCGTGTACTCGGACGACGTGGCCTACAACGGCCTGTACGGCATGCTGCCGCGCCAGTACATCGCCTCTGAATTCTTCGAGCGCGTGGAAGTGTTCCGCGGCGCCAACACCTTCCTGAACGGCGCCGCGCCCGGCGGCAGCGGCATCGGCGGCGCGATCAACCTGCTGCCCAAGCGGGCGTCCAACGAGCCGCTCACGCGCGTCGGCTTCGGCGTGCAGACCGGCGGACAGGGCTACGTGAACCTCGACCTGGCGCGCCGCTTCGGCCCCGACGACAGCTTGGGCGTTCGCATGAATGCCGTGCGCCGCGAAGGCGGCACCGGCGTCCATAAAGAGAGCCAGCAGCTCAGCGCCTTTGCCGTCGGCCTGGACTGGCGCAACCGCAACGTGCGCCTGTCGGCCGACTTCGGCTACCAGGACTACGACCTGAAGGACGGCCGCCCGAGCCTCACGCCCTCGTCGGCGCTGCCGATTCCGCGTGCGCCCGACGCCAGCACCAACTTTGCGCAGCCTTGGACCTATTCGAAGGAGAAGGATAAGTTCGCCACCTTCCGCGGTGAAGTCGACATCACCGACAACATCACCGCCTGGGCCGCGGGCGGCGTGCGCCGCAGCGACGAAGACAACGTGCTGGCGAACCCGACGCTCGCCGACGCGTTCGGCAACACCAGCGGCACGCGTTTCAGCAACACCCGCAAGGACCGCATCGGCACGGCCGAGATCGGCGTGCGCGGCAATTTCGTGACCGGACCGGTGAAGCACGCGGTGGTGGCTTCGGCCGCCACATACAGCAACGACCGCGACAACGCCTACACGATCTCGCGCGGCAGCCTGCGCAACAACATCTATGCGCCGTACGCGTCGCCCTTCCCGGTCGCCAATAACTTCACCGGCAACACGCTGGAAGACCCGCGCCTGACCGACAAGATCAAGACCTCGAGCGTTGCAGTGGCCGACACCATGTCGTTCATGGACGACCGCCTGCTGGTCACGCTCGGCGTGCGCCGGCAGACGATCGAGCAGACCAGCTTCGCCTACAACACGGTCAAGGAAACGAGCGCCTACGACAAGAGCAAGACCACGCCGGTGGCCGGCGTCGTGTTCAAGATCACGCCGAGCACCTCTGTCTACGCGAACTACATCGAAGGCCTCGTCAAGGGCAACGTGGCACCCGGCACGGTCAACAGCCGTCCGGTCACCAACGCCGGCGAGGTGTTCGCGCCGTACCAGGCCAAGCAGAAGGAAGTCGGCGTCAAGTACGACGGCGGCACCGTCGGTGCAAGCGCGGCCTTCTTCACCACCGACCAGCCCACGTACCAGTACGAGGGCCAGACCTACGGCCTGTACGGCAAGCAGCGCAACCAAGGCCTGGAGTTCTCGGTGTTCGGCCAGCCTGCCAAGGGGCTGCGCCTTCTGGGCGGCCTGACGCTGCTCGACGCCAAGCAGAAGGACACGCAAGGCGGTGCCACCGACGGCCGCACGGCCATCGGCGTTGCCAAGCAGCAGGCCAACCTGGGCGCCGAATGGGACGTACCGGGCGTGCGCAACCTGTCGCTGAACGCGCGTTTGCTCTACACCTCCAAGCAGTACGCCAACGCGGCCAACACGCAGCAGATCCCGGGCTGGACGCGCTTCGACATCGGCGCGCGCTACCTGGTCGACCTGGGCAACGGCCGCGCACTCACGCTGCGCGCGCGCATCGACAACCTGTTCAACAAGTCGTACTGGGCGTCGGTGGGCGGCACGCAGGGCTCCAACTACCTGGTCCTCGGCGCACCGCGCACCTTTGCGGTCAGCGGCACCATCGACTTCTGAGATGCGCGCCTTCGCGACGACAGTGCACCGCTGGGCGGGCCTCGCGGTTGCACTGTTCCTCATTGTCTCGGGCCTGACCGGCGCCGTGATCTCGTGGGACCACGAGATCGACGGCTGGCTCAACAGCGAGCTCTACGACACCGAATCGCGCGGGCCGTTCCGCGATCCGTTCGACCTGGCGGCCGCGGTCGAGGCGCACGACCCGCGCGCACGCGTCGCGTACATGCCGCTCGGGTTCGAGGAAGGCCACGCGGCCGGCTACTTCGTGCAGCCGCGCACCGACCCCGCCACCGGCAAGCCCTACCAGCTCGGCTACAACCGCGTGTACGTCGATCCAGTGACGGCCGAGATCCGCGGCCGGCGCGACTCGACCGCGATCTCGCTCAAGCCCGAGACGCTGATGCCGTTCCTGCGCAAGCTGCACTACACGCTGCATGTGCCGGCCGTCTGGGGCACCGACCGGCTGGGCTACTGGATCATGGGCGGCGTGGCGCTGGTGTGGCTGCTCGACAGCTTCGTTGCGCTGTACCTCACGACGCCGCGGCGCCAGCGCCGGGCCGCGCACCCCGAGCACCGCGCTGCGCGCGAATGGTGGCGCCGCTGGAAGCCGGCCTGGGCCGTGCGATGGGCGGCCGGCGGCTACAAGCTCAACTTCGACCTGCACCGCGCGGGCGGGCTGTGGATGTGGGCGCTGATCATCCTCATCGCCTTCACGTCGTTCTCGCTGAATCTCTACAAGGAAATCTTCCACCCGATGCTGTCGCTGGTGTCGAAGACCACGCCCGGCCCCTCGGCACTGGTGCCGCTTGCACCGCTGGGCACACGCATCGAACCCACCATAGGTTTTCGCCAGATCGTTGCGGACGCCGAGGCCGAAGCACGCCGGCGCGGCTGGACCACGCCGCTGGGCGGCGTGTTCTACAACCAGCGCGGCGGCTTCTACAACGTGTCGTTCTTCGACCATGCCTCGCACGACGACAGCGACGGCATGGGCTTGTCCAACCTCTACCTGGACGGCCGCGACGGCCACATCATCAGCAGCAACCGGCCATGGCACGGCACGGCGGCCGACGTGTTCGCGCAGCTGCAATTGCCGCTGCACGGCGGACGCATCCTGGGGCTGCCGGGACGCATCCTGATGTCGCTCATGGGGCTGGCGGTGGCGGGCCTGTCCATCACGGGCATCGTGATCTGGTGGCGCAAGCGGCGCGCGCGGCTGCTGCAGACACGGCGGCAGCGCGAGGCGCTACCCGAGGAACTCAGCGCGGTGCGGCAAGGTGCGCCTCGAGCGCATCGATGAACATCTTCGGCACGTCGAAGCCGGTCTGCTCGGTGATCTCCTGGAAGCAGGTCGGGCTCGTCACGTTGATCTCGGTGACCGAGTCGCCGATCACGTCGAGCCCGATCAAGAGCAGCCCGCGCGGCGCGAGCACCCGGCCAATGGCCTCGGCGATCTCGCGGTTGCGCGCCGTGAGCGGCTGGGCCACACCCTTGCCGCCGGCCGCCAGGTTGCCGCGCACCTCGGTGCCTTGCGGAATGCGCGCCAGCACAAAGGGCGCGGGCTCGCCCGCAATGATCAGGATGCGCTTGTCGCCCTGAACCACCTCTGGCACGAAGCGCTGCACCATGATGGTTTCGGCGCCGTTCTTGTTGAGCGTCTCGACGATGGAGCCGAGGTTCAACGCGTCCTGCTTCACGCGGAAGATGCCCATGCCGCCCATGCCGTCGAGTGGCTTCAGGATGATGTCGCCATGCTCGGCATGAAAGTCGCGCACGGCCTGCGCGCTGCGCGTGACCAGCGTGGGCGTGACGAACTGCGGAAACTCCATGATCGCGAGCTTCTCGGGGTGGTCGCGCAACGCGCTCGGCTTGTTGACCACGCGCGCGCCTTCGCGTTCGGCCTGCTCGAGCAGGTGCGTGGCATAGATGTATTCGGCGTCGAAGGGCGGGTCCTTGCGCATCAGCACGGCGTCGAAGTCCTTCAGCGCCTTGGCCTCGCTGATATCGACGCGGTACCAGTCCCTTGCGTCTCCGGTGAGCGTGATCTGCTGCACCGTGGCGGTGACCTGCCCGCCCGACTTCCACTGGATGTCCTGCGGCAGGCAGGCCGCGATGCGATAGCCGCGGCGCTGGGCCTCGCGCATCATCGAGAAGGTCGTGTCCTTGTAGATCTTGAAATGATCGAGCGGATCGGCGACGAAGAGGATGTTTTTCATCAGGGAGTCTTTCCGGCGCCAGGTGTGGCCGCCATGTTGCTGCTGTCTGGCGCGATGTTGCCGGAAGCGGCGATGTCCTTGCCGGCGGAGGCCTTTGTCTTCGTGCGTCCGGCCTGCTGCACCGCCAATGCCAGTGCACCGGCCACCACGCCCCAGAACGCCGAGCCAATGCCCAGGATGGCCACGCCCGAGAGCGTGACCAGGAAGGTGATGATCGCGGCCTCGCGGTGCGGCTCGTCGCGCACCGCACCCGCCAGCCCGCTGCCGATGGTGCCCAGCAGCGCCAGGCCGGCGATGGCGGCGACCAGCTCTTTCGGAAACGCCGTGAGCAGCCCGGTGACCGCCGCGCCGAAGAATGCGATCACCACGTAGATGGCGCCGCAGCTTGCGGCCGCCGTGTAGCGCCGCGCCGGGTCTTCATGCGCCTCGCGGCCCATGCAGATGGCGGCGCTGATGGCGCCCAGGTTCAGTGCAAAGGCACCGAAGGGCGCCAGCACCAGCGTTGCCAGCCCGGTGACGGTGATGAGCTTGCTCACCGGCAGGTCGCCGTAGCCCGCCGCACGCATCGTCGCCACGCCCGGCAGGTTCTGCGACGCCATGGTGACGATGAAAAGCGGCAAGGCCAGGCTGACGATGGCCTGCCAGCTGAACACCGGCATGGTGAACACGGGCCATGTGAGCGAGAAGTGCACCGTCGACCAGCTCAGCTCGCCGCGCGCGGCCACGAAGGCAATGGCAACCAGCAGCGTGAGCGGCACCGCATAGCGCGGCAGCAGGCGCTTCGCGACCAGGTAGGTGCCGAGCATCAGAAGCACCAGCGGCAGCGCGGTCTTGGCGGCAATGAACGCATCCAGCCCGAAGCGCGCGAGCACGCCGGCAAGCAGGGCCGAGGCGATCGCCATCGGAATCCTGTTCATGACCCGCTCGAACCAACCCGTAGCGCCCGCCAGCACGATGAGCACGGCGCAGGCGATGAAGGCGCCGACCGCCTCGCCCATGCCGTAGCTGCCCGCAGCCACGGCAAGCACGGCGGCGCCCGGCGTGCTCCAGGCAATCATCACCGGCTTGCGCCACCACAGCGACAGCACGATGGATGGCAGGCCCATGCCGATGCCCAGCGCCCACATCCACGAGGCCGCGATCTCGGGCGTGGCGCCGAAAGCCTGTGCGGCCTGGAACACGATGGCCACCGAGCTCGTGAAGCCCACGAGCACGGCGACGAAGCCGGCGGTGAAGGCGGAAAGGCTCAGATCCTTGAAGAAACGCATCGGCCAATTGTGCCGGGACACCAAGGCTTCAGTTCCGGCCCATCGGCGCGGGAATTGCTATGGATTGTCTTGTCTGGCCATGCACCGCGTGGCCTCATGCCCGGAGGACCCCATGGATCCACTCGCTTCGCCCGACGAACCTGCATTGCAGGGCCCTGCCACGCCCGCCGGAGTCGTCGACGAATTTCTTCGCCTGGTGATGATTCCCGATCCCCAAGCGGCCTCACGCTTCACCGCGCCCGACATCCGCATCCGCTTTACAGGCAACCGCCCGATGCATGCGCCCGGTGACACCTCGGCGTTCAATGCCAAGCGCTATGCGTGGGTAAAGAAGAAGATCGAGCGCACCGAAACCGTGGCCGGCGGCACGCCGGAGGAAACGGTGGTCTACAGCCTCGGCACGCTCTACGGCGCCTGGCCAGACGGCACAGCCTTCGAAGGCAACCGCTATGTCGACCGCTACGTGGTGCGCAACGGGCTCATCGTGCAGATGGATGTATGGAACGACAGCGCCGAATGGCTCCTGGTGCGCGCCGGGCTGGCGGTGCTGTGAGGCACGGCACATGACGGCGCGCTGGCCCGAACGGCTTCCCACGCACGGCCGCTTCGGCTACAGCCCCATCACCCGGCGGCCCGGCTACGCATGGCCGAACGGCTCGCGGCTGGCGGTGTACATCGGCTTCAACATCGAGCACTTTGCATTCGGCGACGGCCTGGGCGCATGCATTGGACCGGCCTCGCCGCAGCCCGATGTGCTGAACCACGGCTGGCGCGACTACGGCAACCGCGTGGGCGCGTGGCGCTGCCTGGAGCTGTTCGATTCGCTGGGGCTTCCCTCCGGTGCGCTCATCAACACGGCGCTTTACGACCATTGCCCGGAGCTGGTACAGGCTTGCGTGGCCCGCGGCGACGAGCTCATCGGCCACGGCCACAGCAACGCCGAACGCCAGGGTAGCTGGCACGAAGACGACGAACGCGCGCTGCTGGTGCGTTGCCGCGAGCGCATGCGGCAAGAGAGCGGCCAGGCGCCGGCCGGATGGCTGTCACCGTGGATTTCGGAAAGCGCGGTCACGCCCGACCTGCTGGCCGAGACCGGCTATGGCTACACGCTCAACTGGTGCCACGACGACCAACCGGTGCGCATGCGCACGCGCGGCGGCGCCTCGATCTGGTCGGTGCCGTATCCGCAGGAGCTCAACGACATTCCGATGATCATGGGCCGCCTGATGGATGCGAAGGACTTCAGCGCGATGGTGATCGACAACTTCGACGAAATGCTCGGGCAGTCGCGCGCGCAGCCGCTGGTCATGGGGCTTGCGCTGCATCCGTACATCGTGGGCCAGCCGTATCGGCTGCGGCACTTGCGAACGGCGCTGTCTCACCTGGCGCGTGCACGCGACCGGGGCGAAATCTGGCTCACCACGCCGTGCGCGATTGCATCGCATGTGCAGCAGCTTGCGGCGGACCGGCCGGCGGACTTCGCTTGAGCGAAAGCCGCGGGGCCCGCACGCACGCCGGCTTCAAATCTCGATCTTCGAGCCCAGCTCCACCACCGCGTTGTTCGGCAGCCCCAGGAACGCGGCCGCACCGCTCGCGTTGTGGTGCATCTGCGCAAACAGCTTTTCGCGCCACGGCGCCATGCCGCTGCCGAGCGTGGGAATGACGACGTCGCGCGAGAGGAAGTAGCTCGTCGCCATGGGCTCGAGCTGGCAGCCGCGCAGGCGCGCGTGGTCCAGAGCGCGGGGCAGGTCGACGTCGTTCTTGAAGCCGTAATGCACGATGATCTGCCAACAATGGTGGCCGAGCGCCTCGATCTCGATGCGCTTGTCCATCGGGATCCAGGGCACTTCGTGGTTGCGCACGGTGACGAACATGTTCTGCTCGTGCAGCACCTTGTTGTGCTTCAGGTTGTGCAGCAGTGCGTTGGGCAGCACGCCCGGCTCCGCGGTAAGAAACACCGCCGTGCCTTCCACCCGCGCCGGCGGGCTTTCGAACACGGAATCGAGAAACGCCTTGAGCTCGATCGCATCGGCGCGCTGCACCTCGCCCATCAGGCGGCGGCCTTCCTTCCAGGTGATCATCAAGGTGAACACGGCGCCGCCGATCACCAGCGGGAACCAGCCGCCTTCGAACAGCTTGAGCAGGTTCGACGCGAAGAACAGGAAGTCGACCACGAAGAAGACCGCCGTGGACGCAATGCACAGCGCCAGCGGCAGCTTCCATGCATAGCGGATCACGAAGAAGGTCAGCACCGTGGTGATGAGCATGTCGGTGGTCACCGCAATGCCGTAGGCCGCGGCCAGGCTGCTCGACGAGCGGAACATGACAACCGCCAGCACGATGGCCACGAACAGGCCCCAGTTGACCAGCGGAATGTAGATCTGCCCGGCAGTGCGCACGCTCGTGTGCTCGATGTTCAGGCGCGGCAGGTAGCCCAGCTGGATGACCTGGCGCGTGACGCTGAAGGCGCCGGTAATGAGTGCCTGCGACGCAATGACCGTGGCGGCCGTGGCCAGCAGCACCAGCGGAACGAGTGCCCATTCGGGCGCCATCATGAAGAACGGGTTCTTCACGGCCTCCGGGTTCTCGAGCAGCAATGCGCCTTGCCCGAAGTAGTTGAGCGTGAGCGCCGGCATCACCACCGTGAACCACGCCAGGCGGATCGGCCGCTTGCCGAAGTGGCCCAGGTCGGCGTAGAGCGCCTCGGCACCCGTGACGCACAGCACCGTGGCGCCCAGCAGGATGAAGCTGGTGCCCGGGTTGTCCCACATGAACTTCAGCGCGAACCAGGGGTTCAGCGCTTTGAGAATCTCGGGGTGGTGAACGATCTGCGACACGCCAAGCACGGCAATGGCCAGGAACCACACCAGCGTGATCGGGCCGAAGAACTTGCCGATGCCCGCGGTGCCGCGCTTTTGCACCACGAAGAGGCAGAACAGCACCAGCAGCGTGACCGGCAGCACATAGTGCTTGAAGTGGGGCGACACCACCTCGAGGCCCTCGACCGCCGAAAGCACCGAAATGGCGGGCGTGATGACGCCGTCGCCATAGAAGAGCGAGGTACCGAAGATGCCCACCAGCAGCAGCACATTGCGCAGCCTGGGCTTGTCGGCCACCGCGCGCGAGGCCAGCGCGAGCATGGCAACCAGGCCGCCCTCGCCTTCGTTGTCGGCCCGCAGCACCAGCACCACATATTTGATGGACACGATGACGGTGAGCGTCCAGAAGAACATCGACAGGATGCCGTAGACGTTCTCGATGGTGAAAGGAAGGTGGCCGTGGCCGAACACTTCCTTGACTGCATACAGCACGCTGGTGCCGATGTCGCCATAGACGACACCGATGGTGCCGATGATCAAGGCGGCGGCGGAGGAAGATTTGGGAGGTGACACGAAGTCGATGGGAAAAAGAGCGAACTGCAAACGCGTAACCAGGTGTCACACGCCCCGGGATGCCGCCGCGCCGGCGTTTTCAGCCGTTTGCGCGCACCCTCCGCCCTTTTGTTTCCTTTACTGTGGGGCCGCTATTTTGCCGCCGACCGCCCCTGCCGCAACCCACCCCGGAAAATCATTCGTAGATTTCCGCGTCCGGATCGGTGGCTTCCATCTCGTAGCTGGCTGCCACCATGGCCAGGCGGCCCACCACGCCATACATGTAGAAGCGGTTGGGCGCGCTCGCGCCGGGCTTGGCGCCGGGCTGCGGCAGATGCGCGCTTTCCGAAAAAGCCAGGGGCACGAAGCTCGCGCCGGGAGACTTCAGGTTTTCGTCCGGGGCGCGCTCGGCATGCACGCGGTAGAACCCCCCCACCACGTAGCGGTCCATCATGTAGACCACCGGCTCGGCCACGCCGTTGTGCACGCGCTCATTGGTCAGCACGCCTTCCTGCACGATCACCTCGCCGGGCCCGCGCAGCTCCCTGGCCGCGGCGGCCTTGCTGCCCGCTGCGGCGCGCGGCTTTCCGACGAGGCCTTCGACCTCTTTCGCGTCGTGCACCGTCATCACGCCCGGGCCGTCGCTGCCGGTCTGGCCCTTGACGATCACGAAGGGCTTCTCGTTGATGCCGTATTCCTTGTACTTGCGGCGCACCTTGGTCAGCACCGCGTCCACATGGCTGGTCAGCACGTCGATGCCGCGGCCTTCGGCAAAGTCGATGCCTTCGGCGCGCGCATAGATCGGGTTGATGAGCCAGGGGTCGATGCCCAGCAGCTTGCCGAAGCGCTTGGACAGCTCTTCATAGCTGTGCAGGTGGTTGCTCTTGCGCCGCACCGACCAGCCGGCGTGCAGCGGCGGCAGCAGGTACTGCTCGTGCAGGTCTTCCAGAATGCCCGGCGTGCCGGCCGACAGCTCATTGTTGAGCAGGATGGTGCAGGGGTCGAAATTCTTGAGGCCGAGGCGGCGCTTGCTGCGCACCACGGGCTCCAGGCACACGGTTTCGCCGTTGGGCAGCTCGATCTTCTTGGGCGACTTGATGGCCGGGTCGATGGAGCCCACCCGCACGTTGAGTCCCGCCATGTGGAAGATGCGCACCAGCTGCGCAATGTTGGCAAGGTAGAAGGTGTTCTTCGAGTGGTTCTCGGGAATGACCAGCAGGTTGCGCGCCTCCGGGCAGATCTTCTCGATGGCGGCCTGCGCGGCCTGCACCGCGAGCGGCAGCATTTCCTTGGTGAGATTGTTCCAGCCGCCCGGAAAAAGATTGGTGTCGACCGGCGCAAGCTTGAAGCCGGCATTGCGGATGTCGACCGCGCTGTAGAACGGGGGCGTGTGTTCCATCCATTCGAGCCGGAACCAGCGCTCGATGGCGGGCGTGGAGTCGAGTACCCGCTGCTCCAGTTCGTTGATCGGGCCGGTCAGGGCGGTGACTAGATGCGGAACCATGCGGCGGCCTTATTGGATTTGTACTTGAAGGTATAGCGGAATTGTAGGATTTGGGGGTGGCCGCCCCAATGACAAGACTACGTATACCGGACTTGGTTCAGTCCGCCGCGTTCCAGGTCTCAGGTGCGCACTTCGCCCTGCCCCAGCACCACGTACTTGAGCGAGGTCAGCCCTTCGATGCCGACCGGCCCGCGCGCATGGAATTTGTCGGTGCTGATGCCGATCTCGGCCCCCAGGCCAAACTCGAAACCGTCTGCGAAGCGTGTACTCGCATTGACCATGACGCTGGCCGAATCGACCTCGCGCAAAAAGCGCTGCGCATGCACATGGTCGCGCGTGACGATGGCGTCGGTGTGATGGCTCGAGTAGCGGTTGATGTGCGCGATGGCTTCGTCGACGCCTTCGACCACCTTGATGCTGATCACCGCGGCAAGGTATTCCTCGGACCAGTCGGACTCGACCGCATCGACGATTCTTGCGTTTGAACCTGCGGCATCGTCCGCTCGCAGGATGCGCGCTGCAGCCGGGTCGCAGCGCATTTCCACGCCCTTGGCCGCAAAGATGGCCCCAATGCGGGGCAGGAAGTCTTCGGCCACCGCGGCCGACACCAGGAGGCCTTCGGCCGCGTTGCAGGGGCTGTATTTCTGGGTCTTGGCGTTGTCGACGATGCGCAGCGCCATTTCAAATTCGGCCGAATCGTCCACATAGACGTGGCAATTGCCGTCCAGGTGCTTGATGACCGGCACCTTGGCGTCGCGGCTGATGCGCTCGATCAGGCCCTTGCCGCCGCGCGGAATGATCACGTCCACGAACTCGGGCATGGCAATGAGCTGGCCCACGGCCTCGCGGTCGGTGGTTTGCACCAATTGCACCGCATCGACCGGCAGGCCGGCTTCGGCGAGTGCCTCGGACACCAGCAGCGCCAGCGCCTTGTTCGACTCGATGGCTTCCGAACCGCCGCGCAGAATGGCCGCGTTGCCGCTCTTGATGGCGAGGCTCGCAGCCTCGATGGTCACATTGGGGCGGCTCTCGTAGATCATGCCGAACACGCCGATCGGCACGCGCATCTGGCCGACGCGAATGCCGCTGGGCTGCTGCTTCATGCCGATGATCTCGCCGATCACGTCCGCCATGCCGGCGAGCTGCTCGCAGCCCTGGGCCACCGTCTCGATGACCTTGGGCGTGAGCTTGAGGCGATCGACCATCGGCGCCGGCAGGCCCGCGGCCGTGGCACGCTCCAGGTCCCTCTGGTTGGCCTCCGAAAGGCTGAGGCCGGCTTCGCGCAGGCGCTTGGCCAAGGCCTTCAATGCTCTGTTTTTGGTAGCTGCATCCGCACGGGCCATGAGGAATGCGGCGGATTTGGCTTGCAGGCCGAGGGCCTGCATGTGCTCGCTGACGTTGAACGCGTTCATGTCGGCATTTTCCTGCATTTGGATCAACCCCGGGCTTTGCACCCCTTGGGCGTTGTCCTTTCTCCCTCAGCGAGAGGGAACCGGGCCACTGCTGCAAGCGCGGCACAGCATCAGCGCCAGACGCTGCAGCGCCTGCCAGCCGCTGGCGGGCCAATCGGGCTGCTTGAGGCCCTTGCAAATGCCGTCCACCACATGCGCGGCGCGCAGCAGCCGGGCCAGCATGCGGTCGTCGAGCCTTGGCAGCACGCGCTCGAAGGCACGTTCGCGCGGGCCCCAGATGCGGTTCTCGCGCAGCGCCATGGGCAGCGGACGGCCCGAGGCCATCGCATCTTTCACGCGCTTCAGTGCCCGGATGTCCTCGGCAATCGTGTAGTGCACCAGCACTTCGGCCTCGCCTTCGGCCTGCAGGCCGTCGAGCATGCGCGCCACGCGCTGCGGATTGCCCGCAAGCACGGCCTCCGACAGCTTGAACACGTCATAGCGCGCCACGTTGTTGACCGCGGCCTCCACCTGCTCCCAGCTCAGTTCGCCCGCCGGATGCAGCAGGGCGAGCTTCTGGATTTCCTGGTGCGCCGCAAGCAGGTTGCCTTCGACGCGGTCGGCAAAGAATTGCAGCGTGCGCTGGCCCTCATCGCCCGGCATCACGCGCTGGCCCTGCAGGCCCAGCCGCTGCGCAATCCATTGCGGCAGCGCGGCACGTTCGATGGGGTCGACCTGGATGCTCGCGCCGTTGTTCTCCAAGGCCGAGAACCAGGCGCCCGTGCGCGTGGCCTTGTCCAGCCGCGGGAGCATCACGAGCGTGAGCGTGCTGTCGTTGCCCTGCGCCGCTTCAGCCAATTGCTGCAGCGCCGTGCTGCCGTCCTTGCCGGGCTTGCCCGAGGGAATGCGGATCTCGACGATTTGCTTGTCCGCGAAGAGCGAGAGCGAACCGCCCGCCGCAAGCACCGCGCTCCAGTCGAAGTGCGCGCCGGCCACGGTGTACGAACTGCGCTCGGTATAGCCCTGGGTGCGCGCCGCGGCGCGAATGGCATCCGCGGCCTCTTGCGCGAGCAACGGTTCGTCGCCGTGGATCGTGTAGAGAGACTTCAGCCCCTTTTGCAGATGGGGCCCGAGCTGGGCGCTGGCAAGTTGCATGGGATCGCGGCAGGCGCAGGCTCGCGCCTAGAGTTCCTTGACCGCAGCCAGGCGGCGCATCAGCTGCTGCGCGATGTCGGCCTGCATGTCGCGGTACAGCAGCTCGGCCTCGCCGTCTTTCGCAAGCGCATTGGTTTCGTTGAAGCTCAGGTCGCGCGTCTGCGAAACCTCGGTTGCCGGCAGCAATGTCTTGCCGCCGGGCGTGCGCAGCGAGAAGCGCACGCGCAGCTGCAGCTGCAGTTCGCGCAGCGCGCCTGCGGAGTTGGTCGAGATCACGAAGCGGTCGCGGCTCTCGTTGAGAATCTCGAGAATCGCGTCGGCCGTCTGCGCGTCGGCGGGCGGCACCAGCGTCACGGTGCCGGCCGCGCGCATTTCGCGGCGCAGCCGGTTGATGAGCTCCGAATTGCCCGACACGGCCAGCGTCTTGAACGCGAACACGGGCGCCTTGCGCAGCTCGAACCCGCAGCCGGCCAGCGCGAGGCTTGCGCCCGCGGCGGTCAGGCCCAGTAGAAAGCTGCGGCGCGGCAGCGAGGCAATTCGATTGTTCATGCTTGAGTCGTTATTCAAATGACCACGTTGACCAGGCGGCCGGGCACCACGATGACGCGCTTGGCCGGCGCACCTTCAGCGAACTTGACGAAGTCGTCGCAGGAAAGCGCGAGCTGTTCGATCTCGGCCTTGGAAGCGCCGGCCGGCACGCGCAGCGCGCCGCGCAGCTTGCCGTTGACCTGCAGCATGAGCTCGATCTCGTCCTGCTCGAGCGCAGCCAGGTCCACCACCGGCCACGGTGCGTCGAGCAGGCCGCCCAGTTCCTTGTCGTAGCCGAGCTGCTGCCAGAGCTGGAAGGCGATGTGCGGCGTGGCGGGGTAGAGGCAACGCAGCAGAATGCCGAAACCTTCACGCAGCGCGGCAGCGTCGCCGGCGCTGCCGTCTGGCTTGAAGCCTTCGAGCGCGTTGAGCAGCTTCATCGCACCCGACACCACCGTGTTGTATTGCATGCGCTGGTAGTCGTAGTCGACCTGGCGCAGCACGGTGTGCACCTCGCGGCGCAGCGCCTGGGCGTTCTTGCCGAAAGACTGGCCGCCGACGGCCACGGGCTGTACGTCGGCCTGCGCCACGCCGAAGTTCCACACCCGGCGCAGGAACCGGTAGCTGCCTTCGACGGCCGCGTCGTTCCACTCGAGCGTGGCTTCCGGCGGCGCGGTGAACATGGTGTACAGGCGCGCGGTGTCGGCGCCGTACTTCTCGATCAGGTCTTGCGGGTCGACGCCATTGCGCTCGCTCTTGCCCATCTTGCCGACACCGCCGTACTCGACCTTCATGCCGTCGGCGGTGGTGCCTCCGACGATGCGGCCCTGCGCGTCGAGCACGGGCGTTACCTCCAGCGGCGGGTGGTAGTTCTTGCCGCCTTTTTCGTCGCGGTGGTAGTAGATGTGGTTCAGCACCATGCCCTGCGTGAGCAGCTTGCTGAAGGGCTCATCGGCCTTCACAAGGCCCAGGTCGCGCATCACCTTGGTCCAGAAGCGCGCGTACAGCAGGTGAAGAATCGCGTGCTCGATGCCGCCGATGTACTGGTCCATCGGCATCCAGTAGTCGGCACCCTCGGCCACCATCGCCTGGTCGTTCTTCGGGTCGCAGTAGCGCATGAAGTACCACGAGCTGTCGACGAAGGTGTCCATGGTGTCGGTCTCGCGCCGCGCGGGCTTGCCGCAGACGGGGCAGACCACGCCGGCATGGAAGCCTTCGTGCTTGGCGAGCGGGTTGCCCGAACCGTCGGGCACGCAATCGGTCGGCAGCACCACTGGCAGGTCCTTCTCGGGGACCGGCACCGCGCCGTGTTCGTCGCAATGGATGATCGGGATCGGCGTGCCCCAGTAGCGCTGGCGGCTCACGCCCCAGTCGCGCAGGCGCCAGGTGGTCTGCATCTCGCCAAGGCCCTTCTGGCCGAGCGCATGCGCCACGGCGGCCACGGCCTCCTTGTGGGTCATGCCGCTGAAGTTGTCGGAGTTGATGGTGACGCCGCGCTGCTTGTCGCCATACCAGTCCTGCCACTTGTGATAGTCGAAGTGCGGCTCGTCGTCGACCAGCACCACCTGGATGATCTCGATGCCGTACTTGTTGGCAAAGGCAAAGTCGCGCTCGTCGTGCGCGGGCACACCCATCACGGCGCCGTCGCCGTAGTTGATGAGCACATAGTTGCCCACCCACACCGGCACCTGCTCTTCGGTGATCGGGTGCGTCACGGTGAGTCCCGTGGGCACGCCCTTCTTTTCTTGCGTGGCAAGCTCGGCCTCGGTGGTGCCGCCGGCCTTGCATTCCTCGATGAAGGCCGCGACCTTGGGGTCGAGCGTGGCGGCGTGCGCGGCCAGCGGATGCTCGGGTGCCACGGCGCAGAAGGTCACGCCCATGATGGTGTCGGCGCGCGTGGTGAACACGTACATGCGGCCGTCCTGGATCAGCTGGCCGCTCGCGTCCTTGATGTCGTGCGTGAAGGCGAAGCGCACGCCCTCGCTCTTGCCGATCCAGTTCTCCTGCATCAGCTTGACGCGTTCGGGCCAGCCCGGCAGCTTGTGCTGGGTGTGCTCGAGCAGTTCTTCGGCGTAGTCGCTGATCTTCAGGTAGTAGCCCGGGATCTCGCGGCGCTCGACCGTGGCGCCGGTGCGCCAGCCCTTGCCGTCGATCACCTGCTCGTTGGCGAGCACGGTCTGGTCGACCGGGTCCCAGTTGACGACCTGGGTCTTGCGGTAGGCAATGCCCTTTTCGAGCATCTTCAGGAACAGCCACTGGTTCCATTTGTAGTAGCTCGGGTCGCAGGTGGCGATCTCGCGGCTCCAATCGATGGCCAGGCCCATGGCCTGGAGCTGCCCGCGCATGTAGTCGATGTTCTCGTACGTCCACTTGGCCGGCGGCACGCCGTTCTTGAGCGCCGCGTTCTCGGCCGGCAGGCCGAAGGCGTCCCAGCCCATGGGCATGAGCACGTTGTAGCCGCTCATGCGCAGGTAGCGCGTGAGCATGTCGTTGATGGTGTAGTTGCGCACATGGCCCATGTGCAGCTTGCCGCTGGGGTACGGCAGCATCGAGCAGGCGTAATACTTTTTACGGCTCGCGTCCTCGGTGACGCGGTAGGCATCGGCGGCGCTCCATTGCGCCTGGGCAGCGGACTCGACGTCGCTGGGTTTGTAGCTGGGGTTCATGACGGTTCGGCAGGAGCCCGGCTCGGAGCGGCCGGGGAAGGCGGATTATCGCGCCGGACTAGACTCGCCCCCAGAAATGCGGGACTTCCTGCCACCTGACGCAGATCGGAAAAAGCCATGAAACTGCTTTGGAAACCCCTCGCTCTGGGCCTAGCGGCCTGCCTTGCCACTGCCACGCCGCTGTGGGCGCAGCAGGCCAACAACGACAAGCCGCTGCGAATCGTCGTGCCCTTCGCCCCGGGCGGCGCGCAGGACGTGATTGCCCGATACCTGGGCGCCAAGCTGACCGAAAAGCTGGGCGGCACCGTCATCGTCGACAACAAGGCGGGTGCTGGCGGCATCGTGGCGGCCGATGCGGTGGCCAAGGCGACCGACGGCGCCACCGTGCTCCTGGCCACCGGCGGCGCCATCACCATCACCCCCCACCTGCAGGCAAAGATGCCGTACGACCCGGCGCACGACCTCGCGCCCGTGGCCCTGGTCGGGGACACGCCCATGACGGTGGCCGTGCGCACCGAAAGCCCCTACAAGACCTTGGCCGACCTGCTGCGCGACGCCAAGGCCAAGCCCGGCCAAGTCACCTACGCATCCACCGGCAACGGCACGGTGTCGCACCTGACGGGCGCGCTGCTGGCGCAGGCGGCCGGCGTGAACCTGCTGCATGTGCCGTATCGCGGCGCGGCCCCGGCGCTCACCGACCTGCTCGGCGGGCAGGTGGCGCTGATCGTGACCAGCGCAGCCTCCATCGAGCCGATGGTCGCAAGCGGCAAGGCCCGCGTGCTCGGCACCTTCTCGCGCGCGGCGCTGCCCAGCCTCGGCACCCCGCCGACGGTGGCCGAGGCAACAGGGCTGCCAGGCATGGACGTGCCGGTCTGGGTCGGCGTGATGGCGCCGGCACGCATGCCCGCGGCCGGCATCGAAAAGCTGTCGGCAGCGCTGGTCGAGGTGTGCAACCTGCCCGAAACGAAACAGCGTTTTGCACAGCTCGGCGCCGTGAACACCTGCGGCGCCGGTCCGGCGCTGGCCAAAGTCATTTCGGAAGACAGCCAACGCTGGGAGAAGGTGATCAAGCAGGGCGGGATCAAGGTTGACTGAGCCGGCGGGAAAGCGCTACCAGGTAGGCATTGCCGGCGCTGGCGCTATCGCGCTCGCCAGCGCCGCGTGGCTCAGGCAGGCGGGGCACGGCATCACGCTCTGGTCGCCCGGCGGGCAGGGCGCCGACGCGCTGCGCACACAGCCGCTCGAAGCCAGCGGCGTGCAGCCGTGCACCGTCACCGTCGAGGTGGCGAGCGATGCGGCCGAGCTTTGCGATGCCTCGGATGTGCTGCTGATCGCACTGCCGGTGAACGGGCACAGGCGCGTGATGGATGCGCTGCGGCCCTTTCTGCGCGATGGGCAGACGGTGATCGTCAGCTCGATGGCCTCGCTGTCTTCGCTCTATCTCTACGAAAGCGCCCTTCGTGCGGGTCTGCGGATCACCGTCGCGAGCTTCGGCACCACGGTGCTGACCGCGCGCCGCGAGTCGGGCACGCAGGTCAAGGTGATGACGCGGCGCAAGGCGGTCGGCGTGTCCGCGCTGCCGGGCGTCAACCTCGAGGAGGCCGTTGCCCTGTGCACCGCCCTGTTCGGCAACGGCTTCTTTCCGCAGCAAAACACGCTGGCCAGCGCACTCGCGAACGTCAATCCGCAGTCCCACGGCCCGCTCGCCATCTTCAACTGGAGCCGCATCGAGCGTGGGGAAAACTGGCCGCAGTACCACTGCATGACCCCCGGCGTGGCCCGTGCGATCGAGGCGCTGGACCTCGAACGGCGGGCCGTGGCCAAGGCCTTCGGCATCGAACTCGGGCCCATCGAGGAACACTTTGCGCGATCGTTCGGCACCGAATCGGCGCGGCTCGAAGACATTGCGGCCGAGCTGCATGCCAAGCGCGGCGGCCCGCCGGGGCCTGTGCGCACCGACACCCGCTATGTGACCGAAGACATGCCCTACGGACTGGCGTTCATCGAGGCGCTGGGCCGGATTGCCGGCGTGCCCACGCCAGCGACGCGCACCATCGTGGATGCCGCCTCGCTGGTGGGCGGCACCGACT
Organism: Variovorax paradoxus; assembly: GCF_029919115.1. NCBI lineage: Bacteria > Pseudomonadati > Pseudomonadota > Betaproteobacteria > Burkholderiales > Comamonadaceae > Variovorax > Variovorax paradoxus. The sequence goes on along the minus strand of NZ_CP123990.1, from coordinate 3,131,363 downwards.
TCCGGCAGCAGAACGACCTGCTGGTGCCCCTGAATCTGTCCGCTGAAACCGTGCCCGGGCTGCTCGCCCGCCTATGAGGTTGCGGTTGCCTCGGGAAAGACCGGCTCGCCCAGGTTGAGCATCAGCCGGTTGGCCCAGGCAAAAAGCGCCACCGAGTGGATCAGGTCGAGGATCTCGAGTTCGGTCAGCCCCACCTCTTTCAGCGCTTTCACGTCTTCCGCCGAAAGCTTGTCGGGCTCGGCGCCCAGGCGCATCGAAAATTCGACGATGGCCTTTTCGCGCGGCGTCGTGCCCGCGGAAGCCGGCTCCTCGAACACCTGCGAGATCACGTCGTTGCGCTTGGCCAACTGCTCGAAACGCTGCGCATGCACCGAGGCGCAGTACACGCAGCCGTTGACGCGCGATTCGACCGTGGCGCCCAGCTCGCGCTCGGCCCGCGGCATGCCGCCCGGCGCAAACATGATCGCGTTGAAGGCAATGGAGCGCTGCAGCAGCATCTCGGGCTGATGCGCCAGCACCAGAAAGTAAGGCGACGTACGCGCCTGCGGGCTCATCTCGTCGAGCGCGGCCAGTTGCGCCGGCGTGGCGGAGGCAACGTCGACTGGGTCGAGCCAGGGCTTCCAGCCCAGCACCTCGTTGGTAAAGCCCTTGATGCGGATCGGCGTGGTCATTGCGATACCTCCGAAGCTGCGAGCGCCTGCAGGCCCGCGACCATGCGTATCTGGTAGGACAAGAAGGCGATCAGTTGCCCGAGCGCGACGATGGCCGGTGTCGAAAGGCCCGCTTGGGCCAGCGCCTCGACCGAGGCCTTGTCGCCGTCGATGGGGCGCTCGATCAGGCTGGCGGTGAACGCCAGCACCGTGCGCAGCCGCGCATCCGCCACCGGGGCGCCGCTCCCGACGGCTGCAACCAGTTCGCGGTCTGCGCCCTCGGCCAGCAAGCGCTCGCGGTAGTGCGCGGCAAGCGTCGCGGCTTTGGAGACGCTGCAGGCGTGCACCGCCACCAGCAGGCGCTCGGCCACCGAAAGGCCTTCGACCGTGGGGGAGAACATGGCGTCGTAGCTGCCCTGCGTGGCCGCCACGACCTTGTCGCGCTGCAGCCGCAGCATGCGGGTGGCCTGGGTTGGCGCGAGCGGCACCGAAGCGTCGACCACGTCGAGCGGTGCGGATGCGTCGTAGGAAGTTGTTGTCATGGGTTTCAGTTCAATCCGGTTCAATGAGTCCGAAGGTTCAGCCACGCTCGGACGGCGGCGGTGCGGGCACCCATTCGTCGCCGAACAGTTCGGGCTCGCTGTAGGCCTCGATGTTGGCAAAGTGGTGCTCGAAATCTTCGCGATAGAACAGGCTGGCCATGCCGCTTGCAAGCCGCTTGGCGCCATCGCTGATAGCGGGAATATCGCCCGACACCGTGCCGTGCGACAAGGCCGCCGGGTAGCAGAAGCAATGGATTCGCTCGAGCCCCGGGCATTCGCCGGCCGTGCGCTCCTGAAACTCGAACACAGGGCCGAGATCGGGCGAGTCGGCCAGCTCCTGGTCTTCGTTGCCGGGCGTGGGCACGAAGCGGTCCTTCCAGGTGCGCACATGCGATGCGATGGCATCGAACTCGGGACGGCTGTTCCAGTCGACCTTGAAGCCGGTCGAGACAATGAGAAAGTCGAAAACGAAATCGCCCTTCGGCGTCGACACCCGCATCGACGCGCCTTGCGGTTCGATCGAAAGAACCGGGCAGCCGAAGTTGAAGAACGCATTCGGAAACCGCGACACGCGCAGCGTGCTGCCGTGCGGCGGCGGCACGTTCGCGACGTTGATGTAGTGGCGAATGCGCCACTTGAGCTCATCGGGCAGGTCGTAGTGCCCCTGCGTCAGGCCCGGCACTCCGGCGCCCTTGCCCTTGTTGACGCGCGGCAGGTCGGGCCGGCGGATCAGCAGCTCGACGCTGTGCGCGCCGCATTCCAGCGCGGTGGCCGCGCTGTCCATGGCCGAAGAGCCCGCACCGATCACACCCACGCGCAGGCCGGCCAGCTTGCCGTAGTCCATGGCGTCGGACGAGTGCGCCCATTGCGAGCGCGGCAATGCGTTGACGAAAGCGGGAACGGCCGGGCCGCCCAGGCCGTCGCGGCCGGTGGCCAGCACCACGCGGCGTGCCAGCACGCGCTGCGCTCCGGCAGGCGTGCGCAGTTCCAGCCGCACCAGCGGTGCATCCGGCAACGGCTTGATCCCCGTGACCGCGGTTTCGTTGCGCACGTCGACGTTCATCACGCGGCGGTACCAGACCAGGTAGTCCATCCACTGGAGGCGCGGGATCTTGTCCAGCGCCGCCCAGGCTTCGGCGCCGAACTGGGCCTCGAACCAGGCGCGGAAGGTCAGCGCGGGCAGGCCGAGCGCAGGGCCGGTCAGTTCCTTGGGCGAACGCAGGGTTTCCATGCGCGCGGTGGTGGCCCATGGCCCTTCGTTGCCTGGCGGCGAGCGGTCGAACACCACGGCGCGGACGCCCTGCTGTGCAAGGGCTGCGGCAGCCGCCAGGCCGGCCTGTCCGCCACCGATGATGGCCACATCGAGCACCGGCTCGCCCGCGTGCTCGCGAACGGGCATCCATGAGCGTGCTGGCCAGCCCAGGCATTCCAGGTCCTTGGCAAGCCGCCGCTCGAGCGCGGCAAGGCCTTCCGGCGAAGAAGAAAGTACGAGGGGAACGGAGTCGGTTGTCATCTTGCGAGCAGGAACGGGAGCGGGGTTCACATGAAACCCCTGCCCAGTGTAGAAAGCTTTTCAGGTGTGCCCGTATAGGCCCATGCATGGACCGGGCCCGGATCTCGCATGCCACAATGATTTTCAGACCACAGGGGCAGCATGCGCAGCAATCACGGCAGTAACAGCGAATGGTGGCGCGGCGCGGTGATCTACCAGATCTACCCGCGCAGCTTCATGGACAGCAACGGCGATGGCATCGGCGACCTGCCTGGCATCACCTCCAGGCTCGAGCACGTGGCGGGCCTGGGAGTCGACGCGATCTGGGTGTCGCCCTTCTTCCGCTCGCCGATGAAGGACTTCGGCTACGACGTGTCCGACTACCGCGACGTCGACCCGATCTTCGGCACCCTGTCCGATTTCGACGAGATGCTGGCCCGCGCGCATTCGCTGGGCCTGAAGATCATCATCGACCAGGTGCTTTCGCATACTTCGGACCAACACGCCTGGTTTGCCGAAAGCCGCTCGAGCCGCACCAACCCGAAGGCAGACTGGTACGTGTGGGCCGACCCGAAGCCCGACGGCACGCCGCCGACCAACTGGCTTTCGGTGTTCGGCGGCCCGGCATGGCAGTGGGACTCGCGCCGCCGGCAGTACTACCTGCACAGCTTTCTCAAGGAGCAGCCCGACCTGAACTTTCACTGCGCCGAGGTGCAGGAGGCCTTGCTCGGCGAAGTGCGTTTCTGGTGCGAGCGCGGCGTGGATGGCTTTCGCTTCGATGCATGCAACCACCAGTTCCACGATGCACTGCTGCGCGACAACCCGCCCGCCAGCACGGCCGCGCTGGACGAGGTGAGCACCGTGCGCGCCGACAACCCCTATGCGATGCAGCAGCACCTCTACGACAAGAGCCAGATGGAGAACCTGCTCTTTCTCGAAAGCCTGCGCAAGCTGCTCGATGACTACGGTGCGGTCGCGCTCGGCGAGGTGGGCGACGAGAACGCGCCGCCCGTGATGGCGCAGTACACCGAACTGGGCCGGCGCCTGCACCTGGCCTACAGCTTCAGCCTGCTGACGGCCGACCACAGCGCGCAGCACCTGCGCCACCAGGTCGAAACGCTCGATCAGGCGCTCGCACCCATGGGTGGTTGGGGCTGCTGGGCGGTGTCCAACCACGATGTGCCCCGCGTGGCCACGCGCTGGAGCAACGGCAAACCGGAAGACACCCGGCGCGACCGGCTCTGGCTCACGCTGCTGCTCACCCTGCGCGGCAGCGCCAGCATCTACCAGGGCGAGGAACTCGGCCTGCCCGAGGCCGAGGTGCCGTTCGAGTTGCTGCAAGACCCGTACGGCCGCGCGTTCTGGCCTGAGTTCAAGGGCCGCGACGGCTGCCGCACGCCCATGCCCTGGAAGGCCGACGAGCTTCACGCCGGGTTCACCACAGGCGGGCCCTGGCTGCCGGTCCACGGCCGCCACCTGCCGCTGGCGGTCGATCGCCAATCGACCGACCCCGACTCCATGCTCGCCTTCAGCCGCGCGCTGCTGCACTGGCGCCGCACGCAGCCGCTGTTGCGCACCGGCAGCATCGCTTTCTTCGATGCGCCCGAGCCGGTGCTGTGGTTCGAGCGGCGCGAGGGCAGCCAATCGCTGCAGGCGCTCTTCAACCTGGGCGACGAATCCGTTTCGGTCGCGTTGCGCGAGCCGCTCTCGCCGTTGCCGGGACACCCGCATTCGCCGCCGGCCGGCGCGCGCGTGCAGGCAACCGGCGACACGTGCACGCTGACCTTGGCACCCTACGGCGTCTTTTTTGGCCGCCCCGCCAGCGAAGAGCAAATGTGAAGAACATGCCACCGATGCTGCTGCCCGAACGCGAAGCGCGCGCGCTGATGCGCGCCGAACACGGCGACCCGTTTGCGGTGCTCGGGCCGCACGAGACACGCGACGGCCTGCAGGTGCGTGCACTCTTGCCCGGCGCGCACAGCGTGGCGGTGATGCACACGCGCACGGGCTGGCCGCTGGCCATGCTCGCCCGGCAAGACGGCACCGACATCTTTTCGGGCCTGGTGCCGGCGGCAGAGGCGCTGCTGGGCTATTCGTTCCAGGTCGACTGGGGCACGCACACCTCGCGGCTCGAAGACCCTTACCGCTTTCCGTTCGTGCTCGGCGAAACGGACGTGTGGCTGCTGGCCGAGGGCACGCACCTGCGGCCGTGGGAGCGGCTGGGCGCGCACCTGCGCGAAATGGATGGCGTCAAGGGCGTGGCCTTTGCGGTGTGGGCACCGAATGCGCGGCGCGTGTCGGTGGTGGGCGACTTCAACAATTGGGACGGCCGGCGCCACATGATGCGGTTGCGCCGCGAGTGCGGCGTGTGGGAAATCTTCGCGCCGCAAGTGGCCACCGGCGACAGCTACGAGTTCGAGATTCTTTCGTCCGAAGGCGAAGTGCTGCGCAAGGCCGACCCGTTCGCCTTTTCTTCGCGCCTGCGGCCTGAAACCGCCTGCGTGGTGGCACCGCTGCCTGCGCCGGTGGCCATGCCGCCCGAACGGACGGCGGCCAACGGCCGCGATGCGCCGGTCAGCATCTACGAAGTGCACCTGGGCTCGTGGCGCCGCAAGAATGGGCACGAATGGCTGGACTACCGCGAGCTGGCCGAAACGCTGGTGCCGTATGCGCGCGACATGGGCTTCACGCACATCGAGCTGCTGCCGGTCAGCGAGCATCCGTTCGACGGCTCGTGGGGCTACCAGCCCATCGGGCTGTATGCACCCACCTCGCGCTTCGGCACGCCGGGCGACTTTCGCCACTTTGTCGAAACCGCGCATGCGGCGGGGCTGGGCGTCATCCTCGATTGGGTGCCCGCGCACTTTCCGACCGATGCGCACGGCCTCGGCCGCTTCGACGGCACCGCGCTCTACGAGTATGCCGATCCGCGCGAAGGCTTTCACAACGACTGGAAGACGCTCATCTTCAACTACGCGCGCACCGAAGTGCGCAACTACCTGGTCGGCAATGCGCTGTACTGGCTCGAACGCTACGGCGTGGATGGCCTGCGCGTCGATGCGGTGGCTTCCATGCTCTACCGCGACTACAGCCGCAAGGCCGGCGAGTGGGTGCCCAACGCCTATGGCGGACGCGAGAACCTCGAGGCCATCGGCTTCCTGCGTCGCATGAACCACGTGGTGGGCGTGGAGCGGCCGGGCGCCATCACGCTGGCCGAGGAGTCGACGAGTTTTCCGGGCGTGACCCGGCCGCCCGAAGACGGCGGCCTGGGCTTTCACTACAAATGGAACATGGGCTGGATGAACGATACGCTCGCCTATGCGGGCACCGACCCGGTTCATCGCAAGCACCATCACCAGCAGATCACCTTCGGGTTGATGTATGCGCACAGCGAGAACTTCGTGCTGCCGCTGTCGCACGACGAGGTGGTGCACGGCAAGGGTTCGATGTTCGGGCGCATGCCCGGCGACGAATGGCAGAAGTTCGCGGGGCTGCGCAACCTCTACGGCTACCTGTGGGCCTACCCGGGAAAGAAGCTGCTTTTCATGGGGAGCGAATTCGCCCAGGTGGCCGAATGGAACGCGGACCGCAGCCTGGACTGGCACCTGCTGGAGCACCCGATGCACCAGGGGGTGCGCCGTCTGGTGCGCGACCTGAACAATGTGTACCGGCACTTCCCTGCCCTGTACGAGCTGGACACCGAAAGAGCCGGCTTCGAGTGGATCGTGCACGACGATGCCGACCAGTCGGTGTTCGCCTTCGTGCGCCGGGCGCGCGACGGCTCGTTCGTGGTGGCGGTGTGCAACTTCACGCCGCTGCCGCGTCACGGCTATCGGCTGGGGGTGCCTGCGGCAGGCGCGTACCGCGAGGCCATCAACACCGATGCCGCGGTGTACGGCGGCAGCGGTGTGGGCAATGGCGTGGTCGAGAGTTCATCGACCCGCTGGCACGGGAAAGACCATGCAATTGAAATCAGCGTGCCGCCCTTGGCCACGGTGATGTGGGTATTGGCTTGATCGAACGATGCTGAATACAGGCTCCCCCTTTCCCCTTGGCGCAACGCTTTCGCCAAACGGCGTGAACTTTGCGCTCGTGGCGCCGAACGCCGAGGCTGTCGAGCTTTGCCTGTTCGACGCGACGGGCCGCAACGAGCAGCAACGCATCCGGCTGCCCTCCTTCGCCGATGGCGTCTGGCACGGCCTGCTGCCGAGCGGACGCGCCGGGCTGGTCTACGGCTATCGAGTGCACGGCCCCTGGGCGCCGCACAAGGGGCAGCGGTTCAACGCCGCCAAGGTGCTGCTCGACCCGTATGCGCGCGAGATCGTCGGCGCATACGACGGCAGCGACCTGTTCCTGGGGCATGACCCTGCGAGCCCGGACCAAAGGAATACGCGCGACAACGCCGCCGTGGCGCTCAAGGCCCGCGTGGCGGCGCCCGGCGACACGGCGGCAGCCCCGGGCCATGCCCGCATTCCGGCCGGCGAGCGCGTGCTCTACGAACTGCATGTGCGAGGGCAGACCCGGCTGCACCCCGCCGTGCCCGCCGCACTGCGCGGCACCTACGCCGGCCTGGCCGAGCCCGCGGTGCTCGACCATCTGCAGTCCCTTGGCGTGACCACGCTGAGCCTGATGCCGGTGCAGCACCGCGCCGACGAGCAGCGGCTGCTCGCCATGGGCCTCAGCAACTACTGGGGCTACAACACCATCGGCTGGTTTGCGCCCGAGGCGCGCTACTGGAGCGGCCGCCCGGGCACCACGCCGGCCAGCGAGTTCCGCGCCATGGCCGACGCGGTGCACGCGCGCGGCATGGAGCTGGTGATCGACGTGGTCTACAACCACAGCGCCGAGACCGACGAGTTCGGCCCCACGCTCTCGCTGCGCGGCATCGACAACGCGCTGTACTACCACCTGCGTTCGGACGACCGCGCGCTGTATGCCAACTGGACCGGCTGCGGCAACTGCTTGAATCTGGCCGAGCCGCGCGTGCTGCAGCTGGTAATGGACAGCCTGCGCCATTGGGTTTGCGAACTCGGGGTGGACGGCTTCCGCTTCGACCTGGCGCCGGTATTGGGGCGCGGTGCCGATGGCAACTTCGACCCGCGCGCGCCCTTCTTCGCGGCCGTTGCGCAAGACCCGGTGCTCTCGCGCACGCTGCTGATCGCGGAGCCCTGGGACATCGGCGCGGGCGGCTACCGGCTCGGCGAATTTCCACCGGGCTGGCTCGAGTGGAACGACCGCTACCGCGATACGCAGCGCGGCTTCTGGCTGCGGCAGGGGCGCGGGGGCGCGGCGGGCCTTGGCGATTTTGCGCATCGCTTCACCGCATCGAGCACGCAGTTTGCCCACCACGGCCGTGCGCCCACCGCGAGCGTCAACTTCATCACCGCGCACGACGGCTTTACGCTGCGCGACCTGCTGAGCTACGAGGAGCGGCACAACCAGGCCAACGGCGAGAACAACCGCGACGGGCATGCCCACAACCTGGGCAACAACTTCGGGGTCGAAGGGCCGAGCGACGACCCCGCCGTGCGGGCCGCGCGCGGCCGGCTGCAGCGGGCACTGCTCGCCACGCTGCTGCTCTCGCAAGGCACGCCCATGCTGCTGGCCGGCGACGAGCTCGGCCACAGCCAGCAAGGCAACAACAACGCCTACTGCCAGGACAACGAAACCACCTGGCTCACGTGGATCGGCACGCATGAACCCGCAACCGATGCCGCCCGCCTGAGCGCCTTCGTCGCACGGCTCATCGCCCTGCGCCGCGAAGCGCCCGCGCTGCGCAGCACGCGCTGGTGGCCTGCGCGGCAGGCACCGGGAACACCGGGCATCCGCTGGCTGCGGCCCGACGGATCGCCCATGCAAGACGCCGACTGGAACCACGGCACGGCGCTTGCAATCCTTTTCGAAGCCGCGGCGGCGGATGGAGCCGACTGGCTGGTGCTGGTGAATGCGGGGCCGGAGGGCGTTTCATTCGAACTGCCTCCCGGCGGCTGGGAGTGCCGGCTCGCGACCGCCTCCGAGGCGGACCTCGCTACCGACCAGACCCATGCGGGCGCGGTGGAAGTGCCGTGCTCTAGCCTGTGGATTGCAAGAACGTAGGAGCCAGCCGTGCGGCACGGTGCTAGGCTGGCTGCGGAAACCCTGACGACGACGAGACGACCCGACAACGAACGGAGACCCCAATGGACAACAACAGCACGCCGCACGCACCCCTTCAGGCGCATCAACTGGTTCGCCGCACCATCGCGCTGGTGCTGGCCGGCGGGCGCGGTTCGCGCCTGAAGCAGCTGACCGACCGGCGGGCCAAGCCGGCGGTCTACTTCGGTGGCAAGTTCCGCATCATCGATTTCGCGCTGTCCAACTGCCTCAACTCCGGCATCCGGCGCATGGCGGTGGTCACGCAGTACAAGTCGCACTCGCTCATGCGCCACCTGCAGCGCGGCTGGAGCTTCCTGCGCGCGGAGCTCAACGAAATGGTCGACGTGCTGCCCGCCCAGCAGCGCACGGGCGACGAGCATTGGTACCGCGGCACGGCCGATGCGGTGTTCCAGAACCTGGACATCATCCAGACCCGCTCGACCAAGCACGACTACGTGGTGGTGCTGGCCGGCGACCACATCTACAAGATGGACTACTCGATCATGGTCAAGGACCATGCCGAACGCGGCCTGGGCTGCACGGTCGGCTGCATCGAGGTGCCGCGCATGGAGGCCACGGCGTTCGGCGTGATGGCCATCGACGATGGGCGCCAGATCACCGCCTTTCTCGAAAAGCCGGCCGATCCGCCCGCCATGCCGGGCCACCCGGACCTGGCGCTGGCCAGCATGGGCATCTACGTGTTCGACTCCGAATACCTCTACCAGCTGCTCGAGGAAGACGCCGCCAACCCCGACTCGAGCCACGACTTCGGCAAGGACATCATCCCGCGCGCCGTGGCGCAGGGCCGCGCGCTGGCGCATCCGTTCGGCATGTCTTGCGTTACCCGGGCCTCGCGCGGACCCGACGCCAGGGCCTACTGGCGCGACGTGGGCACGATTGATGCATTCTGGGCAGCCAACCTCGATCTGGCCTCGATCACCCCCGAGCTCGACATCTATGACACAGACTGGCCCATCTGGACCTACCAGCGGCAGTTGCCGCCGGCCAAGTTCGTGCTCGACCGGGACGGCAAGCACGGCATGACCGTCAACACCATCGTGTCAGGCGGCTGCATCGTCTCGGGCTCCAAGGTGAGCAGCTCGGTGCTGTTCTCGGGCGTGCGCATCCATTCGTTCTGCGAAATCAACGAGGCCGTGCTGCTGCCCGATGTGGAGGTCGGCCGTGGCTGCAAGCTCAACCGCGTGGTCATCGACCGCGGCTGCGTCATTCCGGACGACATGGTGATCGGCGAAGACGCAGAGGCCGACGCCGCGAACTTCGAGCGCACGGAAACCGGCGTGGTGCTGGTCACGCGCGAAATGCTCAAGCGACTGGCTGCCTGAGGCCGCACCGCCCCACGATGCGAATACTCCAGGTCAGCGCCGAACTCTTTCCCCTGCTCAAGACCGGCGGCCTTGCCGACGTGGCGGGCGCGTTGCCGCTCGCCCTCATGGCCGCGGGGCAAGACGCGCGAGTGCTGTTACCGGGTTTTCCGGCCATTCTGGCCAGCGTGCGCGACCTGGCGCTGGTGGCAGAGTTTGCCGCGCCATGGGGCGAGCGCTTCGCTCTGCGCGCGGGGCGCATTGCCATCGACGGCAATGCGCCGATTCCGGCCTACGTGATCGATGCGCCGACGCTCTACGACCGGCCCGGCAATCCCTACGAGGACAGCACGCGCCAGCCCTACGGCGACAACCACCGGCGCTTCGCGCTGCTGGGCTGGGCGGCGGCGCAGCTGGCCCAGGGGCTCGACCCCACGTGGCAGCCCGAGGTCGTGCATGCCCACGACTGGCATGCGGGCCTGGCGTCGGCCTACCTGCACTTTGCGCGGCAAACCGGTGCGCCCCGCGTGGGCAGCGTGTTCACCGTGCACAACTTGGCCTACCAGGGCATCTCGGCGCCATGGAACTTTGCCGACCTGGGTCTGCCGGGGCCGGCATTCCACATGAACGGGCTCGAATACCACGGGCAGGTGTCGTTCATGAAAGGCGGCCTCTACTTTGCAGACCGCCTGACCACCGTAAGCCCGACCTACGCGCGCGAAATCCAGACGCCCGAGCAGGGCTTCGGCCTCGACGGCCTGCTGCGCCTGCGTGGCGGCGTGCTCACGGGCATCCTCAACGCCGTCGACGACAAGGTCTGGAACCCGGCCATCGACCCAACGCTGGTGCAGGGCTTCCACGCGCCCGAGGGCCGCCACATGGCGGGCAAGGCGCGCTGCAAGGCGGTGCTGCAGCATCAGCTGGGCCTGGCCGTGCGGCCCGATGCGCCGCTCTTCATCCTCGTGAGCCGGCTTACCGAGCAGAAGGGCCTGCACCTGGTGCTCGGTGGGCTCGATGCGCTGCTGGCCGAAGGCGGCCAGCTTGCGCTGCTGGGCAGCGGCGAAGCCGGGCTCGAAGAAGCCTTTCGCCAGCGCGCGGCGACGGCGCCGCAGTCGGTCAGCGTCACCATCGGCTACAACGAAACCCTGGCGCACCAGCTTTTCGGCGGCGGCGACGTGACGCTGGTGCCCTCGCTCTTCGAGCCCTGCGGCCTCACGCAGATGTACGGCCTGAAATACGGTAGCCTGCCGCTGGTGCGCCGCGTCGGCGGCTTGGCCGATACAGTGGTCGACTGCACGCTCGAAGACCTGGCAAGCGGCGACGCCACCGGCTTCGTGTTCGACCGCTTCGACGACGCCGACTACAACCGCGCGCTGCGGCGCGCCTTCGCTCTTTACCAGCGCGCGCCCGACTGGCGGCGGGTGCGCGGCAACGCCATGCGGCGCCCGGCAGACTGGGCCACCGCGGCCGCCCAATACATCGAGGTGTACCGGCAGGCGCTCGAGCCCGCTGTCGCCTGATTGCGCCACGGCGCACAACCCACAACCATTTACCACCGAAGCCCATGACCATCAAAGACTTCGCTTATGACCATCCCGACCGCGACGTGGCCGCCTTCAAGCGCGCAGTGGCCAACAAGCTCATCTACGCCGTCGGCAAAGACCCTGTCGCCGCGAGCCAGGACGACTGGCTGATTGCCACCTCCATGGCGGTGCGCGACCAACTGGTCGAGCGCTGGATGGCGACCACGCGGGCCAACTATGCGCAGGACCTGAAGCGCGTTTACTACCTCTCGATGGAGTTCCTGATCGGGCGCACCTTCACCAATGCGCTGCTGGCGGTCGACCTGTACGACACCGTGCGAGACGCGCTGGCCGATTTCGGTGTCGACATGGCTGCGCTGGCCGAGCGCGAGCCCGATGCGGCGCTGGGCAACGGAGGCCTGGGCCGGCTCGCGGCCTGTTTTCTCGATTCGATGGCCACGCTCGGCGTGCCGGGCATGGGCTACGGCATTCGCTACGAATACGGCATGTTCCGCCAGCGCATCGTCGACGGCCAACAGGTGGAAACGCCCGACTACTGGCTCACGCGCGGCAACCCGTGGGAGTTTCAGCGGCCCGAGGTGAACTACCGCGTGCGCTTCGGCGGCCACGTGCAAAGGCGCGAAGGCACCAACGCACCCTACGGCGCGGCCGACTGGGTCGACACGCACGACGTGCTGGCCGTGGCGTACGACACCATCATTCCGGGCTACGGCACGCAGGCCACGAACACGCTGCGGCTGTGGTCGGCGCGCGCCACCGAGGAGATCGATCTCTCGGCCTTCAACCGCGGCAACTACATGGCGGCGGTGGAAAGCAAGAACCACTCGGAGAACGTTTCGCGCGTGCTCTACCCCGACGACTCCACGCCATCGGGCCGGGAGCTGCGGCTGCACCAGGAGTATTTTTTCTGCAGCGCCAGCGTGCAAGACCTGCTGCGGCGGTACCTGCGCAACCACAAGACCTTCGACCAACTGGCCGACAAGGTGAGCATTCACCTGAACGACACGCACCCGGTGCTCGCAGTGCCCGAGCTCATGCGCCTGTTGCTCGACGAGCACGGCCTGGCGTGGGACGTGGCCTGGGCCCACACGCAGAAGGTGTTCAGCTACACCAACCACACGCTCATGCACGAGGCGCTCGAGACATGGCCGGTCGAGATGCTGGGGCGCATCCTGCCGCGGCACCTGCAGATCATCTACGACATGAACGCGAAGTTCCTGGCCACCGTGACACAGAAGGCCGGCAACGACGTGGAGCTGCTGCGCCGGCTCTCGCTGGTCGACGAGGCCGGCGAGCGCCGCGTGCGCATGGCGTACGTGGCGGTACTCGCAAGCCATTCGATCAACGGCGTGTCGGGCCTCCATTCGGAGCTCATGAAGCAATCGATCTTTGCGGACTTCGCAAAGATCTTTCCGGAGCGCTTCAACAACAAGACCAACGGCGTGACGCCGCGGCGCTGGCTTGCGCAAGCCAACCCGCCGCTTGCGAGCCTGCTCGACCAGCGCCTGGGCAAAGGCTGGCGGCGCGATCTTTCGCAGCTCGAGGCACTGCGGCCGATGGCGGCGCAGCCCGCCTTTGCGCGCGCCTTCCGGCATGCCAAGCGCGAGAACAAGCTGCGCCTGGCCAACTGGGTGGAGCAGCACATGGGCGTGGTGCTCGACACCGACGCGATGTTCGACGTGCAGGTGAAGCGCATCCACGAATACAAGCGGCAGCTGCTCAACGTGCTGCACGTGATCACGCGCTACCACCGCATCCTCGATGCGCAGGCCGCGGGCGGAACCATCGACATCGTGCCGCGCGTGGTGGTGTTCGCGGGCAAGGCGGCATCGGCCTACCAGATGGCCAAGCTCGTGATCCGGCTGATCAACGACGTGGCGAGCACCATCAACAACGACGCGCGGGTGGGCAAGCTGCTGAAGGTGGTGTTCCTGCCCAACTACAGCGTGAGCCTGGCTGAGGTGATCATGCCCGCGGCCGATTTGTCGGAGCAGATCTCGACGGCGGGCACCGAGGCCTCGGGCACCGGCAACATGAAGTTTGCGCTCAATGGGGCACTCACCATCGGCACGCTCGACGGCGCCAACGTGGAGATGCGCGACAACGTGGGGGCGGAGAACATCTTCATCTTCGGCAATACCACGCCGCAGGTGGCCGACATTCGCGCCCATGGCTACCAGCCGCGCGACATCTACGAGGCCGACCCCGAGCTCAAGCGCGTACTCGATGCCATTCGCGACGGCGCCTTCTCGCACGGAGAGACGGCGCGCTATCAAGGCATCTTCGACGCGCTGGTGAACTGGGGCGACCACTATCTGCTGCTGGCCGACTACGCAAGCTACGTCGCAAAACAGGCCGAAGTCGATGCGCTGTATCGGGACTCGGACGCATGGACGCGCATGGCCATCCTGAACGTGGCGGGCATGGGGGCGTTTTCGTCGGACCGGACGATCGCGGAGTACGCGCATGAGATCTGGCGCACCAAGCCGGTGGTGCTGGGCTGAGTCTTCGTCTTTCTCCCTCCCCCGCCGGGGGAGGGCCGGGGTGGGGGCACGACGGCGTTCAATGAACCACTGCCGTGCATCGAGAGCCGCTGGGCCCCCATCCCAACCTTCCCCCAAAGGAGGAAGGAGCAAAGCCCTCAGCGCGGTTTTGCCGGCGCCGCCTCGGCCTCGGTCACAAACCCGATACGGCTCAGGCCCGCCTTGTTCGCAATGCCCATGAGCGCCACGACCTTGCCGTAGGGCACGGTCTGGTCGGCGCGCAGCTGCACCTCGGTGTCCTTGCTGTCGGCGGCGGCCTTCTGGAAGCGGCCGGCCAGTTCTTCATCAGTGACCGCCTGGTCGTTGAAGAAAACCTTGCCCGATGAATCGACGGAAACGCTCACGAACTTGGGCGTGTCGTTGGGCTGGCCGGCATCGGTCTGCGGCAGGTCGAGCTTGATCGAGCTTGCCATCAGCGGCGCCGTGATGATGAAGATCACCAGCAGCACCAGCATCACGTCGACCAGCGGCGTGACGTTGATGTCGGACAGCGGCCGCTGTCCGCCGGCGCCTGTCGCGCGCCCACCGCCAGCGGCACTGCTGCCGAGCGAAGTGCGACCGAAGGCCATGTGTGCCGAGCCCCGTTCGATCAGGCCGAAACCGGCATCGGCCTTGCGGGCGGCGGCGCGGCCGGCGCCGGCGCGCTGCCGAAGCTGCCGAGAAGGTCGTGCGCAAAGCCTTCGAGCTCTGCCTCGACACGGCCGATGACGCGGCCGAACACGTTATAGGCCAGCACGGCCGGAATGGCCACGGCCAGGCCGAAAGCTGTCATCACCAGCGCCTCGCCCACGGGGCCCGCCACCTTGTCGATGGTGAAGCCGCCCGTTTGCCCGGCAATGCCGGAGAGCGCGCCGTAAATGCCCCACACCGTGCCGAGCAGGCCGACGAATGGAGCGGTGGCACCAACGGTGGCAAGCAGGATCTGGCCGGACTGCAGGCGGCGCAGCGCACCGTGCAGTGCCTCGCGCAGGGCCCGCGTGAGGCGCTGGTTGCGGTCGCCGGTGGCGCCGAGGGTTGCGGTATTCACTTCGGCGGCGGCATTCTTGATGGCGTTCACCGCCGGCAGTACCAGCGTGGCGCGATCGAACGCCTTCAGCCGCTGCTCCGCGTCGGCCAGCGTGGCCGATTGCCAGAACGCCGCAATGCTGCGCAGCACGTCGCGCGTGCCGCCGCGCAGCAACCAGGCTTTCCAGAGAATGACGACCCAGCTCGAGATCGACATCGCGAGCAGCAGCGCGGCCACCGAGCGGCTGACGCCGTCGCCCTGGGTCAGCAGTTCGAGCACGCTCATCGGTTGCGGCCGCCGCCGGGCCGCCCCAAGGCGAGCCGCGCCTCACCCACGGGGGGTGGCGAAACACACGAAGTGGTAAGCCGGGGGGCCGTCATTTCAGCGCAGGCCGAGCACGTCGAACATGTCGAAGAGGCCCGACTTCTGGCCCGCCAGGAAGCGCACGGCGCGCAGAGCGCCCTGTGCGTAGGTCACGCGGCTGGCGGATTTGTGGGTGATTTCGATGCGCTCGCCGGTGCCGGCGAACAGCACGGTGTGGTCGCCGACGATGTCGCCGCCGCGGATGGCGGAGAAGCCGATGGTGGAAGGGTCGCGCTCTCCGGTGATGCCTTCGCGCGCGTAGACCGCGCATTCCTTCAGGTCGCGGCCGAGCGCCCCGGCGATGACTTCGCCCATCTTGAGCGCGGTGCCCGAAGGCGCATCGACCTTGTGGCGGTGGTGGGCCTCGATGATCTCGATGTCGTAGCCGGTCGACATGGCCTTGGCTGCCATTTCGAGCAGCTTGAAGGTGACATTGACGCCCACGCTCATGTTGGGCGAGACCATGATCGCGATGTCCTTCGAGATCTCGGCGATCTCGGCCTTTTGCGCGTCGCTGAAGCCGGTGGTGCCGATGACGGCCTGCACGCCGAGTTCACGGCAGATGGCCAGGTGCGCGAGCGTGCCCTCGGGCCGGGTGAAGTCGATGAGCACCTGGGCGTCCTGCAGGCCGGTGCGCAGGTCGGAGACGATGGGTACGCCGCTCGTGAAGCCGAGGAAGGCGGCTGCATCGGCGCCGATGGCATCGCTGCCCGCCATGTCGAGCGCGCCGGCAAGGCGGCAATCCTGCGCCTCGCGCACGGCCTCGACCAGCATGCGGCCCATGCGGCCCGAAGCCCCTGCGATGGCAATGCGTCGCAAAGCAGGCGTGGAGGATTCGGAAAGAGGAGAAGAAATGGGTTCAGTCACGCGGATTCAGCCTTCGAAATGTGGCACGGAAGCCGGCAGCACCCGCCTGACTCGGCGGGTGCGCCCGCCCTCGCTGGTTGGCGCGTGCTCAGCGCGCCGCTTCGAGCGGGGGATACGCCGCCGGCAGCGGCGGCAGGTTGGGGGCGGCAGCGGTGGCGTCGGCCTTTTTGCTGCTGTCGTCCTTGTCCTTGGGGGCGAATTTCTTCAGCTCTTCTTCCGTGGCCTCGAGCGGCGGAACCTTGCCGCTCTTCTTGCGGGTGTCGAGCGTGGCGACGAATTCTTCTTCGCTCGGCATCGGGTCGCCTTCGAAGCGGTCGAGCAGTTCGCCGTTGAAGAAGACCGTGAGACGGCGCTCCTGCGGATCGACGCCCTGGCGCTTGATGGTGAAGACGTAGTCCCAGCGGTCCTTGTGGAAGACGTCGGTCAGGAGGGAAGTGCCGAGGATTTCACGCACCTGCTGGCGCGACATGCCGGGCTTGAGCGCCTCGACTTGCTCCTTGGACACGAAATTGCCCTGGACCACTTCGACCTTGTAGGGCGTGATGGCCGAAAGCGCACCCCGCGTGCGATCGCTGAAGCCGCTGCAGGCGCTGAGGCAGAACGTCGCTGCGACGGCCGCGGCCAGCAGCCAGGGGCGGCGTTGGAGAATGGCAGGCATGGGAGAAAAGAGGGGTAGCGATATGATCGGCCATTGTAGCGGCTGGCCCCTGGGGGACCTGACCGCAGCACTGGGCAGGAACCATCATGGCCAATATCGACGAACTCAAGAATACCGGCCTCAAGGCCACACTGCCACGCCTGAAGATCCTGGAGATCTTCCAAACCGGCAGCCAGCGCCACATGACAGCCGAAGACGTGTTTCGCGTGCTGTTGAACGAACACTCCGACATCGGCCTGGCCACCGTCTACCGCGTGCTGACGCAGTTCGAACAGGCCGGCATCCTCGAGCGCAGCCACTTCGAAAGCGGCAAGGCGGTGTACGAACTCAATGAGGGCACGCACCACGACCACCTGATCTGCACGTCATGCGGCAAGGTCGAGGAGTTCTACGACGCCGAGATCGAGCGCCGCCAGCAGATGATTGCCAAGGACAAGGGCTGGATCCTGCAGGACCACGCGATGTCGCTGTATGGCCTCTGCGCCGATTGCGTCAGCAAGCGTTAGCCCCCCGGCTTTTCACTTCGCTTCGCTGCGTGTAACTCCACCCCCGAGGGGGAGGCGCGGACCGCCTTGGGGCGGCCCGGCGGCGGCCGCATCGCTCGGTCAGTCCCCGTCGCGGCCGCTTTCCATGGCCTTGTGGTGGCGCGCGACGAAGTCGGCATAGGTGTCGATGCCGCGCAGCTGCAGGATTGAATTGCGCACGGCGGCCTCCACCAGCACGGCAATGTTCCGCCCGGCCACCACCTGGATGATGACCTTGCGCACCGGAATGCCCAGCACGTCCTGCGTGAGAGGCGCCGAGGGCATGCGCTCGTAGTCGCGCTCGAAGCTGTCGCGCCGCACCAGGTGCACGATGAGCTTGAGCCGCATCTTCCGGCGCACCGCCGTCTCGCCGAAGATCGCGCGAATATCCAGCAAGCCGATGCCGCGCACTTCCAGCAGGTTGAGCAGCAGGTCGGGGCAGCGCCCTTCAATGGTGTTCTGGTTGATGCGGTAAAGATCGACCGCATCGTCGGCCACCAGGCCGTTGCCGCGCGAAATCAGCTCAAGACCGAGCTCGCTTTTGCCGAGCCCCGATTCGCCGGTGATCATCACGCCCATGCCCAGGATGTCCATGAACACGCCGTGCATCGAGGTGCGCTCGGCGAAATGCTTGGACAGGTACGCCCGCAGCAGGTCGATCACGAAAGCCGACGATTCGCGGGTGGCGAACAGCGGCAGCTGGGCGCGCTCGCAAATCGATAGCAACTCGTCCGGGGCGGCCTGGCCGTCGGCCAGCACCAGCATCGGAGGCTCCAGGGTGACGATGCGGGCAATGCGGCGGGCGCAGTCTTCCTGGCTGCCGCGCGTCAGGTAGGCGACCTCGCGGGCGCCCAGGATCTGCACGCGGTAGGGGTGGATGTAGTTGAGGTAACCGACCAGGTCGGCCGCAGACTGCGCGCGGCTGATGACTTCGGGGTCGAATTGGCGTTCGGAGGCACCGAGCCCTGCGAGCCACTCCCAGCGGAGCGAACCGCGGAATTCCTCGAACATGGCATCGGCGCTGATGACGGTCGGCTTCATGCGTGCGGGAGATGGCGCTCAGCGCCTGGTGTTGGAGCGGGCCAGAATAACCCGGAACAGGCGCTGCGGGGCCGCTGCTGCGGCGCTGAAGGGTGCGGGAAGCACCTCTACGCGACTTGCGTGGACTGCCAGCCGGCAATGAGCCCGTGCAGCGCGGCGGCGTCGGTGCTCGACTTGATCTGCTCGCGCAGGCCGGCGTCGCTCAGCAGCTCGGCAATTTCGGAAAGGATTTCAAGGTGCTTCTGGGTGGCCGCCTCGGGCACCAGCAGAAAGATGAGCAGGCCGACGGGCTGCTCGTCCGGCGCGTCGAATCCGATAGGGTTGGCCAGCTGGAAGACGGCGGCCATGGGAGCCTTCAGGCCCTTGATTCGGCCATGCGGAATGGCAACCCCGTGGCCGAGCCCGGTGGAGCCCAGACGCTCGCGCGCAAACAGGCTGTCGGTGATCAGGGCACGGCCCAGGCCGTGAAGGCTCTCGAACAACAAGCCTGCTTCTTCGAAAGCACGCTTCTTGCTCGTAGCGTCAACGCTCACGAGGACTTGAGCGGGCGGCAGGATGGACGCGAGGCGATTCATGGTGGGTGCGGGGCGGGGGCGATTATGCACCTGCTTGGTAAAAACCCCCAGTCCGGTTACTTACTTTTTATCTACATGTTGCCCGGAGGCCCGTGGATCAAGGGCCGAAAAGACGTAATAAAAAGCAAAAGCCGCCCGGAGGCGGCTTTGCGCAGGCCGGCCGCAGCCGGCACTGTGCCCTTACATCACGCGCTTGGGCGCCGCGTGATGGTGGTCTTGCAGGCGGTCCTTGTGGCGCACCACTTGCCGGTCGAGCTTGTCGACCAGCTCATCGACCGCGGCGTAGAGATCAGCGTGGCTCGATTCCGCGAACATGTCATTGCCCTTGACGTGAATGTTGCATTCCGCCTTTTGCCGGCGTTCCTTTTCCTTCTGCTTTTCCACCGTAAGGATCACCTTGACATCGACCACCTGGTCGAAATGCCGGGTAATCCGGTCCAGCTTGCTCGTGACGTAAGTGCGCAAGGCAGGTGTGACGTCGAGGTGATGACCGCTGATCGTCAAATTCATGAAAGACCTCCTGGAATTGACGGGTTGGGGAAATGACCAGCACTCCGGAATGAAGCGTGGCCGGCGACATACAGATGAAATGGGTGCGGGGGAGAGAAAGAGAAGAAGAGAAAGAGGAGAAGGTCGATTCACTATGCCCAAGCTGTCACGGTATTGCAATACCTGAGTTGCCCGGGGGGTCGCGCTGCGTCCTCGCCCGGTTACAGGCGGGCCGGGCCTGGTTCAGCTCCAGGCAGCGCGCATGCGGTTGCGCAGGTCGATGACCGCGGCGGGCGGCGGTACCGCAGGCGGCCGCTCGGGCGGAGGCGGCCAGGTCTGCTGCTCGAAGCCTGCAAGGTCACGCTCGGAGATGAAGCGTGTGCGGTTGGCATAAAGATGCCGGTCGCCGCGCACGGCCTGCTGCGTCACGTAGAAGCGCTGCGGCACCAGCAGGTGCAGGTGGTCGCGCGCCCGGGTCATTGCCACGTAGAGCAGGCGCCGCTCCTCTTCGAGCTCATGCGCGCTCTGCGCCACGTCGGCCGGCAGGCAGCCATCGACCACGTTGAGCACATGCACGGAGTTCCACTCCTGCCCCTTGGCCGAATGGATGGTCGAGAGGATCAGGTAATCCTCGTCGAGCAGCGGCGGGCCGGGGCGGTCGCTGGTGGCTTCGGGTGGATCGAGCGTGAGTTCGGTGAGGAAGCGTTCGCGCGAACCGTAGCCTGCCGCAAGCCGCGCAAGCTGCTCGATGTCGCCGCGCCGCACGCCCGAGGGATCGTCATACAGCCGCTCCAGGTGCGGCAAGTACCAGCCGACCGCCAGTTCCACATCGGCCGGCCACGGCAACGAGGGCGCACGCAGCGCGGCATAGGCTTCTGCAAACACCGCCCATTCGGCACGCGCCGCGGCCGGCGGCACGAAGTCGCGCACCGCCGCGGCCGGGTCGGCGGCCTGGTCCATGGCGTCGAGCAGCCGAGCGCCCGTGGCGGGCCCGATGCCCGGAATGAGCTGCGTCACGCGAAAACCCGCCATGCGCCCGCGCGGGTTTTCCGCGAAGCGCAGCACCGCGAGCAGGTCTTTCACGTGCGAGGCCTCGAGAAACTTGAGGCCGCCGTATTTCACGAACGGAATGTTGCGGCGCGCCAGTTCAAGCTCGAGCGCCGCGCTGTGCGTGGACGTGCGAAAAAGCACCGCTTGCGACTTGAGCGCGAGGCCGCCTTCGCGATGCTCGAGCACCTTGTCGGCCACCCACACCGCCTGCTGCGCCTCGTCGGGCACCAGCACCAGCTGCGGTCGGCCGGCAGATGGCTTGTCGGTCCAGAGCGTCTTGGCGTGCCGCTCGGCGGCCTGGGCAATGACCCGATTCGAAACGTCGAGAATCGGCTGCGTCGAGCGATAGTTTCGCTCCAGCGTGACCACACGCGCGGCCTGCGAAAACTGCGATGGGAAGTCGAGGATGTTACGGACCGTTGCGCCCCTGAATGAGTAAATCGACTGCGCGTCGTCCCCCACCACCATTACGCCGCGGCCATCGGGCTTGAGCGCGAGAAGAATCGAGGACTGCAGCAGGTTGGTGTCTTGGTATTCATCGACCAGCACGTGGTCGAAGCGCGACCCAACCAGTGCGGCCAGCGCAGGCTCGGCCACCATGCCCGCCCAGTAGAGCAGCAGGTCGTCGTAATCGAGCACGTTCTGCTGCTGCTTGGCCTCTACATAGGCACCGAACAAGCGCTTGAGCTCGGCCTCCCACTCGGAGCACCAGGGAAACGCTTCGGACAGCACCTGGGCCAGCGGAGCGCGCGTGTTGACGCAGCGCGAGTAGATGGAAAGACAGGTGCCCTTGCGCGGAAAGCGGTTGACGCTCGTCGACAGGCCGAGATCGTGGCGCACCAGGCCCATCAGGTCCTCGGCGTCGCCCCGGTCGTGAATGGTGAAGTTGTCGTTCAGCCCGATGTGCGCGGCGTACTCGCGCAGCAAGCGCGCGCCAATGCCGTGGAAAGTGCCGGCCCACGGAAGCGCCGGCGGCTTTTCGGACTTGAGCCCGAGCACACGAGCCAGCACCTGTCCGGCGCGGCGTTCCATTTCTTGCGCGGCACGGCGTGAAAAAGTGAGCAGCAGCAAACGCTGCGGATCGACGCCGCCGGCGATCAGGTGCGCCACGCGGTGCGCCAGCGTGCTGGTCTTGCCCGAGCCCGCCCCGGCAATGACCAGCAGCGGGCGCTCGTCGCGGCCTACCAGCGTGCCGATGCCATGTTCGACCGCGGCGCGCTGCTCGTCGTTGAGCGTGCCGAGCGCGGCGGCCAGGCGGTCGGCCTGCGTGGCACCGGCGGTAGAAAAAACGGAGAGCGCAGCGGTCTGCATGACCGTGACTTTACTGTATGTCCATCCAGATCGGCGAGCCTGCCGTCATATGGCCGATGACATAATCGCGCCTCGCTGCAACTGGAGACCGCATCATGGAAACCGCCCCGTCTCGGCAGCTTTCAACTCCCCTCTGACGCCTGCTTGCCGGGCCTGGGATTTGAAAGCGCCCCTCCCTCGCCCCATCGCCTCAGTCATTTCACGGGAGTGAGCCATGCTCAATATCTTTACGCTCGCCAACGGTCGCCTTGTCCAGGAAGAGATCGAATCGCTGGAGGAGCTTTCCAAGTTCCAGCCGATCTGGGTCGATCTCGAATCGCCCACGCTCGAGGAAAAGCGCTGGATCAAGCAGTACTACGGCCTCTCGATTCCCGAAGACGCGATGGACGAGGACATCGAGGAATCGGCGCGCTTCTATGAAGAAGACAACGGCGAGCTGCACATCCGCTCCGACTTTCTGATCGACGACGACGAAGACCCGCGCTCGGTGCGCGTCGCGTTCATCCTGAACCAGCACAACACCGAGCTTCGCAGCCGCGGCGTGCTGTTTTCGATCCATGACGAAGACGTGCCGGTGTTCCGCCTGCTGCGCATGCGTGCGCGCCGCGCGCCGGGGCTGATCGAAGACGCGAAGGAAGTGCTGCTCAAGCTGTTCGACGCCGACGCCGAATACTCGGCCGACACGCTCGAGAACATCTACGACGAGCTCGAGATTGCCGGCAAGAAGGTGCTCGAAGGCAACGTGAGCGACGAGCTGGCCGGCGAGGTGCTGGGCGCCATTGCGCGGCAGGAAGACTTGAACGGCCGCATCCGCCGCAACGTGATGGACACACGCCGCGCGGTGAGCTTCATGATGCGCAGCCGCATGCTCAATGCCGAGCAGTTCGAAGAGGCGCGGCAGATTCTTCGCGACATCGAATCGCTCGACAATCACACGGCGTTTCTGTTCGACAAAATCAACTTTTTGATGGATGCGACCGTCGGTTTCATCAACATCAACCAGAACAAGACCATCAAGATCTTCTCGGTGGCCAGCGTGGCGCTGCTGCCGCCCACGTTGATCGCGAGCATCTACGGCATGAACTTCAAGTTCATGCCTGAGCTCGACTGGTCGCTGGGCTATCCGTATGCGCTGGCGCTGATGGCGGCCAGCGCGCTGGTGCCGATGTGGTACTTCCGCCGGCGCGGCTGGCTCAAGTAGCAGCAGAGCTTTCGTCGGAAGGCGGCAGCGTGGCCAGCCACGTGCTTACCAGCGCAAGGCTGTAGCGGCTCGCCACTTCGACGACGAAGCGGGCGAAGTCGCCATGCGCCGCGTCGTCGGCGCGGTCCGAGATGGTGCGCATGGCTGCGAACGGCACGCCGTAGTCGTGGCACACCTGCGCCATTGCGGCACCTTCCATTTCCACCGCCAGTGCATCGGGAAGATCGCGCCGCAATGCCTCGCTTTCGGCGCTGGTCGATACGAAGCGATCTCCGCTCACCAGCAGGCCACGATGCACCCTGGGCGCTTCAATGCCGAACTCGTCGATCGCCTTCTGGCCGATCAGTGCGGCCGGATCGCGCAGCACCTGCGTTGCCACGACGGAAAGCGCATCGGCAATGGGAGCATCGGCCGTGAAGCGCGCCATGCCCATGAGCGGCACTTCGTACTTCGGAAAGATCGGCGAGACATCGAGGTCGTGCTGCAGCAGTTCCGACGCAACCACCACGTCGCCCACATTCACGTCCGGCGCAAGCCCACCGGCAACGCCCGTGAACACGACGGCCCGCACGCCAAAGCGCTCGAGCAGCACCGTGGCCGTGACCGCCGCGGCCACCTTGCCGATGCGCGACAGCACCGCCACCACCGGCTGGCCGTGCAGGTGGCCGACCCAGAAGTCGCGCCCCGCCGCCCGCACGCGCTGCTCGTCGGGCATCTGCGCGAGGAGCGCGCTCAGCTCCTCATGCATGGCCGCGACGATGGCAACGGGTGCGCTCATCGGCTACTTGATGTCCACGCCGTAGAAGGTGTGGCGCCCGAACGGGCTGAGCTTGAAGTCGACCACTTCCTTGCGCACCGGCTTCAGCTGCACCGCATGCGCAATGGTGAACCACGGCGCCTGCTCCTTGAAGATGACTTGCGCCTTCTTGTAGAGCGCGTCGCGGTCGGCCTGCTTGGTTGCGGTCTTGGCCTTGAGCACAAGGTCTTCGTAGGGCTGGTAGCAGAACTTGGAGATGTTGCTGCCGCTTGCCGATTGCGCCGATGCGCAGCCCAGCAGGGTGTAGAGGAAGTTGTCGGGGTCGCCGTTGTCGCCGGTCCAGCCCAGCATGCCCATCTGGTGCTCGCCGGCCTGCAGGCGCTTGCGGTACTCGCCCCATTCGAAGCTCTTGATCTCGGCCTTGACGCCGATCTTGGCAAGGTCGGCCTGCATGAGCTCGGCAATGCGCTTGGCGTTCGGGTTGTAGGGCCGCTGCACCGGCATGGCCCAGAGGTCGGTGCTGAAGCCGTCGGCCAGGCCGGCCTGCGCCAGCAGCTTCTTCGCGGCTTCAGGGTCGTATGCGTCGTCCTTGGTCGCGTCGTTGTAGGACCACATGGTCGGCGGAATCGGGTTCTTCGCGGCCACGCCCGTCGAGAGGTACACGCCGTCGATGATCGCCTTCTTGTTGATGGCCATGTTGATGGCCTTGCGCACGCGCACGTCGTCGAAGGGCTTCTTCGTGGTGTTGTACGAGAGATAGCCGACGTTGAGGCCGGGCTGCTCCAGCAGCTGCACGTTCGGGTCCTTGCGGATGGCGTCGAGGTCGGCCGGGTTCGGGTAGGGCATCACGTGGCACTCGCCCTTTTGCAGCTTGGCCCAGCGCACCGAGGCATCCGGCGTGATCGCGAACACCAGGTCGTCGATCTTGGCCTTGCCGCCCCAATACTGCGGAAAGGCCTTGAAGCGGATGACCGCATCCTTCTGGTACTGCACGAGGTAGAACGGGCCGGTGCCGATCGGATCCTGGTCGACCTTCTCCGGCGTGCCCGCCTTCAGCATGGCAATGGCGTATTCCTTCGACTGGATGCCCGCGTACTGCATGGCAAGGTTGGCAAGGAACGGCGCCTCGGCCTTGTTGAGCACGATCTTCACCGTGTACTCGTCAATGCGGTCGACTGACTTCAGCAGCTTGGGCATGCCCATGTCGTTGAAGTAGGAGTGGTTCTGGCTCGTGACCTTGAAGAAGGGGTCGCTCTCCTTCCACTGCCGCTCGAGCATGAAGATGAAGTCGTCGGCGTTGAAGTCGCGCGTCGGCTTGAAGCTCTTGCTGGTGCTGTGCCACTTCACGCCTTTGCGCAGGTGAAAGGTGTACTGCGTGCCGTCGGCAGAGATGTCCCATTTTTCGGCCAGGCCGGGCACGACCTTGGTGCCGCCGCGCTCGAACTCGACAATGGTGTTGTAGACCTGCGTGGTCACATCGAACGAGGTGCCGGTGGTGTTCACGCCCGGATAGAAGTTCTCGGGGCTGCCCTCCGAGCAATAGACCAGCGTCTTGGCGGACACGGCTCCGCCGGCCAGGGTAAGCACGGCAAGTGCCGTGGGCGCGAGCAGCGCGGCGAGCTTTCGCGAACGGCGCGAAACGAATGGCTGGGTCTTCATGGAAACTCCTTCAGGCACGGTGGAAGAGAACTAGAGGTTCGCCGCCAGGGGCGCGGCGAACGGCGGAGACAACGGCGCATCGGCGCGAACCGGAGGCGAGCCGTCAAGAAACTTCTCGGCGTAGTGGCACGCCACCAGCCGCTCGTCGAGCGCGCGCAGCAGGGGCCGCTCATCGCGGCAGCGCTGCGTCACATGCGGGCAGCGCGTGCTGAAGACGCAGCCCGTGGGTGGGTTGAGCGGCGAAGGCAGCTCGCCCTTGAGCACGATGCGCTGGCTGCTCAGGCCGGGCGTGGAAGCAAGCAGCGCCTGCGTGTAAGGGTGCAGCGGCCGCGCAAAGATGCGCGCCTTGGGCCCCTGCTCCACTGCATGGCCGAGGTACATCACCAGCACGTCGTGCGCAATGTGCCGCACCACGCCGAGGTCGTGCGAAATGAAGAGATAAGCCAGGCCGAGTTCGGCCTGCAGGTCGGCCAGCAGGTTGAGCACCTGCGCCTGGATCGACACGTCGAGCGCCGACACCGGCTCATCGGCCACCAAGAGGCGCGGCTCCAGCATGAGCGCGCGTGCAATTGCAATGCGCTGGCGCTGGCCGCCCGAGAACATGTGCGGATAGCGGTTTGCATACTCCGGCCGCAGGCCCACGCGGGCAAGCATGTCGCGGGCCTTGGCCGCGCGCTCCGTTTTGCCGAAGCTCGTATTGATGGCGAGCGGATCCTCCAGCACCGTACTGATCTTCTTGCGCGGATTGAGCGAGCCGTAGGGGTTCTGAAACACCAGTTGCACGGCCTGCCGCAACTCGCGCCGGCGCTCGGGCGGCTGGCTTACCGCGTTGTGGCCGACCAGCGTGAGTTCCCCGGCGGTGGGCTTTTCGATGAGCGCAACCATGCGCGCGAGCGTGGACTTGCCGCAGCCCGATTCGCCGACCACCGCGAGCGTCCGGCCGCGCTCGATGCGAAAGGAAATATCGCCCACTGCCCGCAATTGCGCAGGCGGGCGAAACAGGCCGCACCGCACTTCATAGGTGCGCTGCAGATTGCGCGCTTCCACGACGACATCACCCGGCATTGCGCTCACGACGATGTCTCCACCACTCTTGGCCGGTCTGCCTCGATGGCCGCCATGCGCCCGGGCTCTCCGAGCGGAAAGTGGCACCGCACCTGGGCGCCTTGCTGCGACGCAGCCGCGCGCAGCGGCGGGCGCACGTTGCAGGCCTTCGTCGTCACGTAGCTGCAGCGCGGTGCGAAGAGGCAGCCCTCCGGCCGGTCGTGCACGCCGGGCACCACGCCCGCGATGGTGGCAAGCCGGCCCTCGGGCGCGGCGCGCTCAGGCAGCGCAGCCAGCAAGGCCTCGGTGTAAGGGTGCTGCGGGTTCGCAAAGAGGCGGTCCACACGCTGCTGCTCCATGACCTGGCCCGCATACATCACCGCAATGCGCTGCGCCATTTCGCTGACCACGCCCATGTTGTGGGTGATGAGCACCAGCGCCATGCCGCGCTCTTTCTGCAGCTCGCGCAGCAGGTCCAGGATCTGCGCCTGGATGGTCACGTCGAGCGCGGTGGTCGGCTCGTCGGCAATCAAGAGGCGCGGGTTGCAGGCAATGGCCATCGCAATCATCACGCGCTGGTTCATGCCGCCCGAAAGCTGGTGCGGATAGCTGCCCAGGCGCGACGAGGCGGCGGGTATGCCGACCTGCTCGAGCAACTCGGTTGCGCGTTTCCTTGCGGTGCGCTTGTCCAGATGCAGGTGCAGCCGCAGCGTTTCCATGAGCTGGAAGCCGATGGTGAAGCAGGGGTTGAGACTGGTGGTCGGCTCCTGGAAGATCATTGCGACTTCCTTGCCGACCAGCGTGCGGCGCGCCTTGTCGGAAATGCCGAGCAACTCCTTGCCCGCAAAGCGCATGTGGTCCGCGCGCACGCGGCCCGGATAGCCGACGAGCCCCATCAGCGCCATCATCGTCACGCTCTTGCCCGAGCCCGATTCGCCGACGATGCCGAGCACCTCGCCTTCCTCGAGCGAAAGGCTCACGCCATCGACCGCGTGCAGCACGCCGCCCTGGGTGGGAAATTCGACGTGCAGGTCCTTGATGTCCAGGAGCATGTTCATCTCTTGAGCTTCGGGTCGAGCGCGTCGCGCAGGCCGTCGCCGAGCAGGTTGAAGGCCAGCACGGCCGCAAGGATCGCCAGGCCCGGAAAGGTGACGACCCACCAGGCGCGCAGCACGAACTCGCGCGCGTCGGCCAGCATCGTTCCCCATTCGGGCGAAGGCGGCTGCGCGCCGAGGCCGATGAAGCCCAGCGCTGCCGCGTCGAGGATGGCGGTGGAGATGCCGAGCGAAGCCTGCACGATCAGCGGCGCCGCGCAGTTGGGCAGCACTTCGCGGAACATCAGCCGCAGCGTGCCGGCGCCGCTCACGCGCGCGGCGGTCACGTAGTCGCGCGAGATCTCGGCAATGACCGCGGCGCGCGTGATGCGCACGTAGTGCGGCAGCACGACGATGGCCACCGCGACCATGGCGTTGATCAGCCCCGGCCCGAGAATCGCGACGATCACGATGGCCATCAGCAGGCTGGGCATCGTGAGCACGATGTCCATCATCCGCATGATCGCGATCTCCAGCACGCCGCGAAAGAAGCCCGCGACCAGCCCGAGCACCACGCCGACGACCACCGACAGCGCCACCACCGCAACGCCAATGGACAGCGAGAGGCGTGCGCCGTACATCAGCCGCGAAAGAATGTCGCGTCCGATGGCGTCGGTGCCCAGCAGATAGCTCGCGGAGCCGCCCTGCTGCCATGCCGGCGGCAGCAGGAAGACGGCACTGTTGGTCTCGTTGGGCGCATGCGGCGCGATCCACGGCGCGAACAGCGCGACGAACAACAGCAGGACGATGGTGGCAAGGCCGATCACCGCACCCCGGTTGGCCGAGAAGGCCGTCCAGAACTCGCGCCAGGGGCCGGGGGGTGCAGAGCCCCCGGCACTGCTTGAAACTGCGTGTGTCGTTGCCATGGAATCAGTCAGTGCCGGATGCGTGGGTTGATGACGCCGTAGGTCACGTCGACCAGCAGGTTGATCAGCATCACGATGCCGCCGAGCAGCAGCATGCCGCCCTGCAGCACCGGATAGTCGCGCCGCCCGATCGCCTCGATGAGCCACTTGCCGACGCCGGGCCAGGAGAAGATGGTCTCGGTCAGAATCGCACCGGTAAAGAGCACGCCCACCTGCAGCCCGATGACGGTGACCACCGGGATCAGCGCATTGCGCAGCGCGTGCAGCCCCACCACGCGAAACCGCGAGAGACCCTTGGCGCGCGCGGTGCGAATGTAGTCTTCGCCGAGCACCTCGAGCATTGCCGAGCGCGTCATGCGCGCAATGACCGCAAGCGGCACGGTGCCCAGCACAATGGCCGGAAGAATCAGGTGATGCAGCGCCGACCAGAAGGCATCGGTGTCGCCGGCCCGCAGCGCATCGATCAGAAGAAAGCCGGTCTGCGGCTCGACGAAATACTGCACCGAGATGCGGCCTGAAACGGGCGTCCACCCCAGCTGCACCGAGAAGAACAGGATCAGCAGCAGGCCCCACCAGAAGATCGGCATCGAATAGCCGGTGAGCGAGGTGGCCATGACCCCGTGGTCGAAGATGGAATTGCGCCGCACCGCCGCAAGAATGCCGGCCGGAAGCCCCAGCAGCAGCGCAAAGGCAATTGCGCACACGCCCAGCTCCATCGTGGCCGGGAACAGCGCCAGGAACTCGCCCATCACCGAATCCTGCGTGATGAGCGACTTGCCAAGGTCGCCGTGCAGTACGCGGCCAATGTAGATGCCGTATTGCACGATCACCGGCTTGTCGAAGCCGTAGGCCGTGCGCAGCTGGGCGTGGCGCGCAGGGTCGATCCCGCGCTCCCCAGCCATGGTTTCAATAGGGTCGCCCGGCACCAGCCGGATGAGAAAGAAGGCAAGCAGCGTCATGCCGATGAAGGTCGGCACCAGCAAGCTCACACGCGTGAGTAGGAAGCGAAGCATCGCCCCGCAATATGCAAGATCGATGCCGCCGACCCACCCGGGCCGAACCCTTACTTTTTGGCGTCGCGCAACTCGCGCCGCAGGATCTTTCCGACCGGCGTCTTCGGCATGTCGGTGCGGAACTCCACGATCCTCGGCTGCTTGTAACCCGTTAGGTTTGCTTTGCAGTATTCGCGAACCTGCGCTTCGGTCAGCGAATCGTCCTTCTTGACGATCACGAGCTTGACGGCCTCGCCGGTCTTCTCGTCGACGATGCCGACCGCGGCGCATTCGAGCACGCCCGGAATCTGCGCCACCACGTCTTCGATCTCGTTCGGGTACACGTTGAAGCCCGAGACCAGGATCATGTCCTTCTTGCGGTCGACCACCTTGAAGTAGCCGCGCTCGTCGACCATGCCGATGTCGCCGGTCTTGAAATAGCCGTCCGGCGTCATGACCTTTGCGGTTTCGTCGGGCCGCTGCCAGTAGCCCGCCATCACCTGCGGGCCCTTGATTGCGATTTCGCCGGGCTGGCCCGGCGGCACTTCGCGCCCTTCGTCATCGAGCAGCTTGAGCGAGGTGCTCGGCAGCGGCAGGCCGATGGTGCCGGTGTAGGCCTTGCTGTCGGTCGGATTGCAGGTGGCCGACGGAGAGGTTTCCGAGAGGCCGTAGCCCTCGCAGATGGGGCAACCCGTCTTTTCGAGCCAGAGCTTTGCCACCGCGGCCTGCACGGCCATGCCGCCGCCCACCGAGACCTTGAGGTTCTTCCAGTTGACGGTGTTGAAATCAGGGTGGTTGGCCAGCCCGTTGAACAGCGTGTTGACGGCCGGGAAGGTGTGGATCGTGTGCTTGGAGAGTTCCTTGAGCACGCCCGCCAGGTCGCGCGGATTGGGAATGAGGATGAGCTTGCCGCCCGTGCGCATGCTCAGCATCATGCCCACCGTGAAAGCGAAGATGTGATACAGCGGCAGCGCGCAAACGCCCGTGGGTTGCTCGCCCGCCGGCACCTGCGCCATGGCGGGCTCGTTCCAGGCTTCGGACTGCAGCACGTTGGCAATCACGTTGCGGTGCAGCAGCACCGCCCCCTTCGAAACGCCCGTGGTGCCGCCGGTGTACTGCAGCACGGCCACGTCGTCGGGCCCGATCACCGGCAGCTGCAGCGTGCGGCCCGCGCCCTGGTCGAGCGCATCGTTGAAGCGCACCGCGCCGGGCAGGCTGAAGTGCGGCACCAGCTTCTTGACGTTGCGCACCACGTAGTTGACCAGCGCACCTTTCAGAAAACCGAGCCGGTCGCCCATGGCCGCCAGCACGATGTGCTTGATGGGCGTGGCCGCGATGCATTGCTGCAGCGTGGTGCCGAAGTTCTCCATGATGATGATGGCCTTGGCGCCCGAATCCTTGAGCTGGTGCTCGAGTTCGCGCGGCGTGTACAGCGGGTTCACGTTCACCAGGATGAGGCCGGCGCGCAGGATGGCCGCCACCGCAATCGGGTACTGCGGGCAATTGGGCATCATGACCGCGACCCGGTCGCCCTTGGCCAGTGCCAGGCCTTGAAGGTAAGCCGCGAACGCCCTGCTGAGCCTGTCGGTCTCCCGGTAGCTCACGTCCTTGCCCATGAAGCTGTAGGCCGTGCGGTCGGCGTACTTGGCGAAGCTCTCTTCCATGAGCGCCACCAGCGACTGGTACTGGGAAGGATCGATATCGGCAGGCACGCCTTGCGGGTAGCTGCCGAGCCAGGGACGATCGGTCATGGATGTGTCTCCTCCAAAAATCGGGTATTTGAAAAACGAAAACGGCGCACTTGATGGCGCCGCGATGATCTGGCCCGCGCTGCGCGGGCGCGGAACCTTTGGCCTATTCGATGGCCTTGCCCATATCTTCCACTACTTTTTTCGCATCGCCAAAGACCATCATCGTCTTGTCCATGTAGAAGAGCTCGTTGTCCAGGCCGGCATAGCCCGCCGCCATGGAGCGCTTGTTCACGATCACCGTCTTGGCCTTGTAGGCTTCGAGAATCGGCATGCCGTAGATCGGGCTGCCCTTGGTGTGCGCGGCGGGGTTCACCACGTCGTTGGCGCCCAGGATGATGGCAACGTCGGCCTGGCCGAATTCGCCGTTGATGTCTTCCATTTCGAACACCTGGTCGTACGGCACTTCGGCCTCGGCCAGCAGCACGTTCATGTGGCCCGGCATGCGGCCCGCCACCGGGTGAATGGCGTACTTCACGGTAATGCCCTTGTCGGTGAGCTTTTGCGCCAGCTCCTTCACCGCATGCTGCGCACGTGCCACCGCCAGGCCGTAGCCCGGCACGATGACCACCGTCTCGGCATTGCCGAGCACAAAGGCTGCGTCGTCGGCGCTGCCGCTCTTGACCGGACGCTGCTCCTTCGCGCCGCCTGTGGCTGCGGCTGCGTCGCCGCCGAAGCCGCCCAGGATCACGTTGAAGAACGAGCGGTTCATGGCCTTGCACATGATATAGCTCAGGATTGCGCCCGAAGAGCCCACCAGCGAACCGGCCACGATCAGCATCGCGTTGTTCAGGCTGAAACCGATGCCCGCCGCCGCCCAGCCCGAGTAGCTGTTGAGCATCGACACCACCACCGGCATGTCGGCGCCGCCGATCGGAATGATGATGAGCACGCCCATCACGAAGGCCAGCGCCAGCATCGCGAAGAAGGCGGGCCAGCTTTCGGTGAACATGAACACCAGGCCCAGCCCGATGGTGGCCACGCCGAGCACCAGGTTCAGCATGTGCTGGCCGGCAAACTGAACAGGCGCGCCCTGGAACAGGCGGAACTTGTACTTGCCCGACAGCTTGCCGAAGGCGATGACAGAGCCGCTGAAGGTGATGGCGCCGATGGCCGCACCCAGGAACAGCTCCAGCCGGTTGCCCGCGGGAATCATCTCGCCCTTGGGCGTGATGTTGAAGGCGTACGGCTCGGCCACGGCCGCCACCGCGATGAACACCGCGGCCAGGCCGATCATGCTGTGCATGAAGGCGACCAGCTCGGGCATCTTGGTCATCTCGACCTTGTTGGCCATGTAGGCGCCCAGGCCGCCGCCCAGCACCAGCGCAACCAGCACGTAGCCCAGGCCGGTGAGGCTGCCGCCTGCCAGCTTGTAGATGAGCGCACCGGTCGTCAGCACGGCAATGGCCATGCCGGTCATGCCGAAGACGTTGCCCCGGATGGAGGTGGTGGGATGGGAGAGGCCTTTCAGGGCCTGGATGAAGCAGATGCTGGCAACGAGGTACAGCAGCGTGACGAGATTCATGCTCACTTGGCGACTCCCTCTTCAGCCTTGGGTGCGGCCTTCTTTTCTTTCTTCTTGAACATCTCGAGCATGCGCCGCGTGACGAGGAAGCCGCCGAAGACGTTCACCGCGGCCAGCGCCACCGCCAGCACGCCCATCGTCTTGCCCAAACCGGTTTCGGTGAGCGCCGCCGCGAGCATGGCGCCCACGATCACGATGGCCGAGATCGCGTTGGTCACCGCCATCAGCGGCGTGTGCAGCGCGGGCGTCACCGTCCAGACCACGTGGTAGCCCACGTAGATGGCCAGCACGAAGATGATCAGGTTGATGACTGTGTGGGAAACGATGTCCATGGGTTCTTCTCCTCGTTCGAACGCTGGGGGGGCCGCTTACTTCTTCGTGACCTGGCCGTCGTGCGCAACGCGGCAGGCGGCGACGATGTCGTCCTCGAGGTCGATCTTGAGCGCGCCCTCCTTGGTGACGATGAGCTTGAGGAAGTCCAGCACGTTGCGCGCATAGAGCGCCGACGCATCGGCCGCCACCAGCGCGGGAAGATTGGTTTCGCCCACGATGGTCACGCCGTGCTTCACCACCGTGCGGTCGGCCTCCGACAGCGGGCAGTTGCCGCCCACGCCGTCCGGACCCTTGCCGGCGGCAATGTCGACGATCACCGAGCCGGGCTTCATGGACTTGACCATGTCCTCGGTGATGAGCGTAGGTGCCGCGCGGCCGGGAATGAGCGCGGTGCTGATGACGATGTCGGCCAGTGCCACGCGCTTGGCCACCTCGACCTGCTGGCGCGCGAGCCAGCTCGCGGGCATGGGCTTGGCGTAGCCGCCGACGCCCACGGCGGCTTCTTTCTCCTCGTCGGTGTCGTAGGACACTTCGATGAACTTGCCGCCGAGCGATTCGATCTGCTCCTTCACGCTCGGGCGCACGTCCGAAGCTTCGATGACCGCGCCCAGGCGCTTGGCCGTGGCGATGGCCTGCAGGCCCGCCACGCCCACGCCCAGGATGACCACGCGTGCCGCCTTCACGGTGCCGGCGGCGGTCATCAGCATGGGGAAGAAGCGCTGATATTTGTCGGCCGCCATGATCACGGCCTTGTAGCCCGCAATGTTGGCCTGCGAGCTGAGCACGTCCATGCTCTGGGCCCGGGTGGTGCGCGGCGCGGCTTCGAGCGCAAAAGCCGTGAGACCCGCCGTGGCCAGGCGCTGCAGCCCCGCGGCGTCGAAGGGGTTCAGCATGCCGATGACAACGGTGCCCGGCTTCATCAGCGCGGCTTCGGCGTCGCTGGGCGAGCGCACCTTGAGCACCATGCCGGCCCCGAAGGCGCCTGCAACGTCGGTGATTTCGGCACCGGCTGCAATGTAGGCCGCGTCGGTGACGCTGGCTGCAACGCCGGCTCCGGACTGCACGCGAATGGTGTGCCCCGCAGTGACAAGTTTCTTCACCGTTTCGGGTGTAACGGCCACACGGGTTTCGCCGGCCGTCGTTTCGGCGGGCACGCCAATCAGCATAGAGATCTCCTCAGGGCAAGGGCAACACGGAACGCGGGCAGAGCTTACAGCAAGATTACGGGCATCACTGTCGCCTGAAGGCAGCATCTATTTGCCTCTTGATGACCGTGATCATTGCGTTTGTAGCTACATAAATGCTAGCGGCTACATGGGATTGGAGGCACGCATCCCGGTTTGCCTCACTCACAGAAGTGAAGGCGGGTTGCTTTCCTTGCGCGTTCCGGCGCGTATCGACAAACCTCGCAGCTCACCGCGCGGCGCTGGCTACTCTGGGCAAAGAGCGAATCTGTTTTCAATTGTTCTCAACTGCTTCCAGTTTGCAGCAATCGGGCTCCATACCGTGCATTAATTACGGGCAACATTTATTACCCCAGACGCAGATAGATACACTTCTTCGACGGCACTCAGAGGCTGGCACGTCGGAAGAAGGGGATGGAATGCGTATTGCGGTACTTGATCACGAGCCTGATCAGCTTCAACTGATCAACCAGGCCATGGCGGGGTTCGGGCACGAATGCCACCCCTACACCGAGGGGCGAACGTTGCTGCAGGCGTTGCGCCGGCAAACCTTCGATCTCCTGATCCTCGATTGGGGGCTGCCCGACATCCGCGGCATCGACGTGGTGAAGACCGTTCGCAACGACCTCAAGAGCCGCCTGCCCATCCTCTTCGTCAACGCGCAACGCGACGATCCCGAAGTGGTCTAAGGGCTCAATGCCGGCGCCGACGACTTCATGGCGAATCCGGACCATGCCAAGGAACTGGAAGCCCGCGTCAACGCACTGCTCCGCCGGTCCTACCCCGCCCAGCACGAAGCAGAGCTGGTGTTCGGCGACTACCACTTCTTTCCGCCTTCACGCGTCCTCAAGGTCAGGGGCGTGCAGGTCGACCTGAAAAACCGCGAGTACGAACTGGCCCTCTTCCTGTTCCAGAACCTGGGGCGCCTGCTTTCGCGCGAGTATCTTCACGAGGCGGTCTGGGGCTTGGGCGTCGAAGCGCTCTCGCGGTCGCTCGACACCCATATCTCGCGGCTGCGAACCAAGCTCGCCTTGCGTCCTTCGAGCGGGTTCCTTCTGCTGGCTATCTACGGCATGGGCTACAGGCTGGAAACCGTCGAGCCAAATACGCGTCCCAGCGCCTTTGCCCAGTAGACTGCGCTTCAGCGGCTATGCGCTGCGCCAGAAAACCGTAGACAGATGACAACTCCGCGCTGGAAACCCAATGTCACCGTGGCCGCGGTGATCGAGCAGAACGGCCGCTTCCTGCTGGTCGAGGAGCACACAGCCCAGGGGCTCCGGCTCAATACGCCGGCGGGGCACCTCGACCCCGGCGAATCCCCCATCGAGGGCTGCGCCCGCGAAACGCTCGAGGAAACCGCCCACGCCTTCACGCCCACCGCGCTGATCGGCATCTACATGGCGCGCTCCAGCCATCGCACGGGCAGCAAGGAAGACGTGACCTACATGCGCTTCGCCTTTGCCGGAACGCTTGGCGCGGAAGAAGCCGGCCGGCCGCTCGACGAAGGCATTGTGCGCACCGTGTGGATGAGCGCCGATGAAATCCGCGCCAGCGTGCCGCGCCACCGCAGCCCGCTGCTCTTGCAGTGCGTCGAAGACTATCTGGCGGGCAAGCGGTATCCGCTCGACCTGATCCGCGTCGACGAATCGGTGCGCTGACAGGCGCTGCGCACTGCGGCGGCAGGCGAGTCAGACGATGACGCCGCCCCCGAGGCAGCGCTCGCCGTCGTAGAGCACGGCCGATTGGCCGGGCGTGACGGCCCACTGCGGTTCGCCGAAGCGCAGGCTGAAGGCCGCTTCACTACCGGCATCCTCCACGCTGGCCATGTCGCAGGCCGCATCGGCTTGGCGGTAGCGCGCCTTGGAACCGTAGCTGCCCGGCGCGGGCGCCTCGCCGGAAACCCAGCTCGCATCGCCGGCCTTGAGCGCAGAAGACAGCAGCCAGGGATGGTCGTGCCCCTGCACCACCCAGAGCGTGTTCTTCTCGACGTCCTTGCGCGCCACGAACCACGGCGAGTGGTCACCCGACCCGCGCTGCGCGCCCTTCTCCTTGACGCCGCCGATGCCGAGCCCCTGCCGCTGGCCGAGCGTGTAGAAGCTCAGGCCCTGGTGCTCGCCGAGCTTGCGGCCGCGGTCATCCTTGATCGGGCCCGGCTCCTTGGAGATGTACCGGTTCAGGAACTCGCGGAACGGCCGCTCGCCGATGAAGCAGATGCCGGTCGAATCCTTCTTCTTCGCGTTGGGCAGGCCGATCTCTTCCGCAATGCGGCGCACTTCGGTCTTGTGCAGTTCGCCCACCGGGAACAGCGTTTTCGACAGCTGCGCCTGATTGAGCCGGTGCAAAAAGTAGCTCTGGTCCTTGGACGGGTCGAGCCCCTTGAGCAGTTCGTGCTTGCCCGTGGCCTCGTTCAGCCGCACGCGCGCGTAGTGGCCGGTGGCGATCTTCTCGGCGCCCAGACGCATCGCATGATCGAGAAAGGCCTTGAACTTGATTTCGGCATTGCACAGCACGTCGGGGTTGGGCGTGCGGCCGGCCTTGTATTCGCGCAGGAACTCGGCGAACACGCGGTCCTTGTAGTCGGCCGCGAAATTGACGTGCTCGATCTCGATGCCCAGCACGTCGGCCACGCTGGCGGCATCCACGAAGTCGATGTTCGACGAGCAGTATTCGCTGTCGTCGTCGTCTTCCCAGTTCTTCATGAAGATGCCGACCACCTCGTGCCCCTGCTTCTTGAGCAGGTGCGCCGTCACCGCGGAATCGACTCCGCCGCTCAGTCCCACCACGATCCGTTGCTTTTCCATAAGCCCGCCATTGTCCCAGCCCCGCGCCCGGGGCGGCGGCGTGGGGGAAATCAGCCCTGGCTGCGCAGGCCGGCCAGCAGCTCGTACGAGCGCAGCCGCGCCACGTGGTCGAACACCTGCGAGGTGATCATCAGCTCGTCGGCACCGGTGCGCTCGATGAAGGCCTGTACGCCTTCGCGCACCCTGGCGGGCGAACCCACGGCCGAGCACGACAGCACCGAATCGAGCAGCGCGTTCTCCGCCGGGCCCACTTTCTGCCGATAGTTCTCGACAGGTGGCGGCAGGCGCCCCGGCCGGCCGCTGCGCAGGTTCACGAAGGCCTGCTGCCATGAGGTGGCGCGGAATTCGGCCTCTTGGTCGGTGTCGGCCACGAACACGTTGAAGCCCAGCATCACGTACGGCTTCTGCAACTGGGCCGAGGGCTTGAAGGTCTCGCGGTAGATCTGGATTGCCTGCATGAGCTGCTGCGGGGCAAAGTGCGAGGCAAACGCATAGGGCAGGCCCAGGTGTGCAGCCAGCTGGGCGCCGAAGGTGCTCGAGCCCAGAATCCACACCGGCACTTCGAGCCCCGCGCCGGGCACCGCGCGCACCGGCTGCTGCGGCTCCTTGGACATGAAATCCATCAGCTCGACCACGTCCTGCGGAAACCGGTCGGCGTCCGACTCGAGATTGCGGCGCAGCGCACGCGCGGTGCGCTGGTCGGAGCCGGGCGCGCGGCCCAGGCCAAGATCGATGCGCCCCGGGTACAGCGACTCCAGCGTGCCGAACTGCTCGGCAATCACCAGCGGCGAATGGTTGGGCAGCATCACGCCGCCGGCGCCGATGCGGATGGTGGAGGTGCCCGCGCCGATGTACGACAGCAGCACCGCGGTCGCGGCGCTCGCAATGCCCGGCATGCCGTGGTGCTCCGCCAGCCAGTAGCGCGTGTAGCCCAGCTTTTCGCCGTGCTGCGCAAGCGAGAGCGAGTTGCGGAACGACTGCGCGGCGTCGCTGCCCTCGGTGATCGGGGAGAGGTCGAGGATCGAGAACGGAATCATGGGCGCCATCATGGCGCGAACCGCTCAACGCCGCCTCGGCGGGGCTATTCGGTTTGGTATAGCGTCGAAACGCTCGCAAAATCCCGCCCGTTCTGCTCCACGTCTACCTGGAACGGCACGCTCTCGCCCGGCGCAATGGCCGGCAGGTTCTGCACCTGCTTGAAGCCGGTGAGCTGCCCGTTGCGGTCGCGCAGGCTCACCCACAGGCGCACCTTGCCGACCACGTTGTTGCCCGGGTTCTTCACCGTGCCCGTGACCTCCACGCTCTTGTAAGTGAAGCGCTGGCTGAAGTTGAGCAGCACGCTGCCGGTCTCGGCCTTGGTGCCCGTGACCCGCACCTCCAGCGGTGCGCGCGGGCCCGGCAGCGCGGCACGGCGCATCGGCTTCCATTCGACACGGGTCTGGGTGATGCGCTCCACGGCGTTCGGCTCCAGCACTATGGGAAACCGATCGCCCGGGTACAGGTAGGCCAGCCCCGCAATGGCGGTGGTGCCGTCGGCCTTGCTGCCGCCGAAGCGCGAGATCACGCCGCCCGGCGCCACCACCACCGCGTCGGCGCTTCGGTTCACCAGCTCGGTCAGGAACAGCGGCCGCTGGATGTTGCTGCGCCCCGCCACCAGCGGCAGCAACTCCAGCTGATTCGCATCGAAGCGCTCGCTGTCCTCGGCCAGCAGGTCTTCGGTGCTCAGGCGCAGGTCGGGGTTGAAGCTTTCCGGCGCCCCCACGGCGCGCACCACCCGCTCGGCGTTGAGCACCGCGGTGCGCGAGCCGCCGGCATCGACGGTGTTGTAGCCGATGCGGTAGTCCCAGGCCGCAATGGCCGCCGCACGGCCGAAGCGGGCAATGCTCAGGTCCACCGAGGTCGGCGCGCCGGGCTTGAGCTCGTTGGCTTGCGCATAGCCGCGGCCCAAGCCGATTACCTGCCCCGCATCGTCGTACAGCGTGGCCAGCACGTCGATGCCGGAGAGCATGGCCGCATCCTTGCGTGCGTTGACGATGCGGCCCACCAGCCGCACCCGATCGGCCTGCTGCACCAGCCGCACGCGCGCAAAGGTCATGCGCTCGCCCTGCGCGGCCTTGTACGGTTCTGCCAGCTTCTGCACGCTCAATTCCTGGCGCGTGACGTTCTTGCCATTCGGCATGTCGATCAGGACTGGCGCAGTCTCGCCCGGCTCCAGCACGGAGATCGGCAGCGTCTCGGTGCGCTCTTCTACGCGGTTGTCGCCGTCGTAGTACACGGCCTTGATGCCGGCGCGTGCGAGCGGCTTGCCGGTTTCGTTGCGCGCCACTACCAGCAGCTTGGGCACGGCCGAGCTGCCGCCGCCCACCAGCACCTGACGCGGCTCGCCGAGCTTCAGGCCTTCCGTCGGAATGGTCCGGTCGACAGGCGGCGCAACCACGGGCCGCGCCGCGGGGGCGTTTGTCGATGGCCGTGGGCCGGACAGCATTCCGATCACCGCGCTCACCAGCAGCACAACCGCCACGACGGCCATGCCGATGCCGGCATTGCGCAGCATGGCCTTGCGCCGCTGCGCCTCGTCGGCCGCGAGCCGGCGCCCGGCCTCGTTCTTGACCTGTTCGAGCACACGGTCGAGCCGGTCGGAAACGTTGTCCTCCACCAGCGTTACCGAGCCGCAATGCTGGCAGGCGTACTGGTTCAGGCCGGTGCGCTTGAGCGCGCTGCTGCCGCATTCGCCGCACTTGAGCGTCTGGAGATCGATGGTCATGACCCGCTTTCGACGTTGTTGTTCTTCTTGTGCTCTGGGGCGGCCAGCCACGCGGCAAGGCCGTCGCGGCGCATGCACTCGGCCAGCGCGAGCTGCAGCTGTGCGCCTTCGTGCAGGTCTTGTTCGGTGGTTTCGTAGTGCATCTGGTAGAGCGCCTGGCCCTCTGCTTCGCCCATGCCGTGCAGCGCGGCAACGCGGCCGGCCAGGTCCGACGTCTCTTGCGGCTTCAGGCGCGTGAAGGCCTGCCGCAGATCGGGCAGATGCGCCACGAAGGCTTCGGCGTCCCAACCCTGCACCAGGCCGTCGAGGCCCTCGAGCAGCGCGGGCAGGCGCAGCAGCAGTTCAGGCGCCGCGGCCATCACCCCGTTCAGAAAACGCACCGCTTCGCGCGGCTCTGCGCCCGCGCCGAAGCGCTGGCGCACCACGGTGTCGAGCGCGTTCTCGTCCCAGTGCCCGTCAAGGTACAGCAGGGCCGAAGCAGCGCCGGCCACGGCGGGCGCGGCCGATGCACCGGTCGCGAATCGTTCGAGCTGCGTCCGCAGCAGGTCGAGGTCGACGGCACCGTCGCCGGCTTCCTCCAGTTCGGCTTGCAGCGAGGCCAGCAGGCGCCCGAGCTCGCGCAGCGAAAGCAGCTGCTTCACCGCGCCCGCCTCGCCCTCTTCAGGGCAACCGCCCACATCGGGCAGCAGGAACAGCGCCGCGGGCCACACCCGCTCCAGCAGGCTTCGCAGCTGCGGATGCTGCTGCACGCCCAGCGGCTCCCGCGCACGCCAGAGCGTGACGAGCCGGTGCCCGCACTCGACCACCGAGCCGAGCGAGGCATCTTCGTCGAGGTGCGTGGACAGCATCGAGAGCAGCTGGGGAAGGCGCGACTGCAGACCGACCAGGCAGGCGCGCATCAACAGCGCCACGGCGGCACTGGCGCTGCGCCCGCGGCCCTGGTCGGACAGCGCAGCCTCTTCCTTGCGCAGCTTGGCCATGCAGACGGCCTCCACGCTTGCGCCTTCGGCCGCCAGCTCGATGAGCCGGGCCTCCACCAGCGGCGACCAGGCGGCGCGCCACTCTTCGAACAGCAGGTGCAATCGGCTGTTGCCAAGAAAATCCGGCCCCGCGAGCCAGGTGCCCAGCCCCGTGTCGAGGTACGCCATGGCATGGAAGAAACGGCTGCGCTCGCGGTGCGAAGGCTTGCGATAAAGGTCCAGCCGCGCCACGCGCGCGGTGCTGTCGTCCAGCCGCACGCCGGCCTGGCGGGCGAGCCTGCGCGCATCCTCGATCAGCGGCGGCGAGCCTGCCGAAGGCGGCACGTCGCCGATGCGCGTGCCGCTCAAGAAGTTGCGCAGGTCGGCGATAAAGCCGCGTGTGCCTTCGTCGATGGCGCCCTTGATGAAGCAGGAGCGGATCGCATCGAGCAGGTCCTGCCGGCCGGGACCGGCATTGCCGCGCAGCGCCGCAAGCCGCATGGCCTGCGCGGCGGCGGCCTGCACGAGCGCGGTGGACACCGCATCGGCATGGTCCTGCGCGCGCGTCTGGCGCGCAAAGCGGGTGAGGCTGTCGAGCGCCACCGCGGTAAACGGGTCGGCATCGCCGGCTTCAAGGC
This sequence comes from Variovorax paradoxus, assembly GCF_029919115.1. Taxonomy (NCBI): domain Bacteria; kingdom Pseudomonadati; phylum Pseudomonadota; class Betaproteobacteria; order Burkholderiales; family Comamonadaceae; genus Variovorax; species Variovorax paradoxus. The sequence goes on along the minus strand of NZ_CP123990.1, from coordinate 3,089,686 downwards.
GCTCCCACACCTGCTGGTAGTAGCCGGGCGATGGCATGCCCGAGGCATAGCCGTTGAGCGCGTCGAGCCGCTCGAAGCTGTAGCGGATCAGCCATGCGTTGTCCGGTGCGTCCTTGCCGGCGGGCGCCTTCGAAGGCTTGGCCTTCTGCCACCGGTTGACCAGTTCGAGCGTGTGGAAGCCGCCGGTGACGACCACGATCGGCCCCTCGACCTCGTTGCGCCAGCGGCGGATGTGCGCCGCCATGTGGCGCTCCCGCGGCAGGCTCAGCTCGGCCTCGAGCACCTCGGGCTCGTAGTCGAGCCGCGCCATCGCGCACCAGCTGAACACGTCGGAGAAGAAGGCGCGCCAGTCGCCGAGAGCGGCCGACGTGCGCAGTTCGAACAGCCGGTCCCACAGCTCCTGGTGGTCGACGCAGCCGAGCTGGGCGGCCATGGCGTTCAGGTAGCGGCTGTGTGCGAAATGGCGCTCTTCCATCAGGCTGCGCGCTGCGTCGCGTGCATCGCCGTCACTCGGGTCGCCCTCACCCTGATCGCTTTCGCGGCGATGCCAGGCCTTGTCGCTCCAGGGAAGATCGATCAGCCCCAGGCGTGCGCCGAGCGCCGCGCCTTCGCGCACGGCAATCCACTCGGGGCTGTAGTCGCAAAACGGAAAGAACGACGCGCGCGATTCCGTGCGCGTCTTCTCTTCCGAGTCGGGGTCGTCGACCGGCACCTGCCGGGTGCTCTGGCACAGCCATGCAACGGGAGCCGTGGTCCGTGCGTGCTGCAGCAGCGGCAGCAGGGCGTTCAGGTCGTCCGGTCCTTCGACCAGCACAGCCGCCGGCCTGATCTCGCGCAGCAGCGCCCTCAATGCGAATGCGCAGGCCGGGCTGTGGTGCCTCACGGGCACGAAGAACAGGCCCTCGCCATCCTCGCCGAACAGCCGGCCGCGCGCGGCCTCCAGCGCCGCAGGCAGAACGCTGCCGGCTTCCGCAGCTACTGCCACAGCGCGCGCGCCGCGTCGTGAAAGGTCTTCCATTGCGCGTCGCGCTTGCCGCGTTCGCGCACCACCGTGTCGAAGTAATGGCGCACGCGCTTGACATCGTCGGTGCTGTCCTTCAGAACCACGCCTTGCAGCTGGCCTGCGATCTCGCGCGCTGTGAGCTGGCCGCCGTTGAAATGGCGCGCCTGCAGGGCCGCCGCATAAGCCACGTTCACGGCCTCGGCGGTGGACATCACGGCATCGAGACCCTTGATGGCGGTGCCGTCCTGCGTCTGGCCCGCGCGGAGTTCCTGGAAGGTGGTGACCAGCAGCGCCACCACGTCGCGCGGCACCTCGACCGGCGATTCGCCGCCGCCGTCGAGTTCGCGCTTCAACTGGGCCATCACCAGCTCGACCTCGAACGAATGGTCGCGGATGGGCTTTACCGTTTCGAAGTTGAAGCGGCGCTTGAGCGCGGACGACATCTCGTGCACGCCGCGGTCGCGCAGGTTGGCCGTGGCAATGATGTTGAAGCCGCGCTGTGCATAGAGCCGGGCATCGTCGCCCAGCTCCGGAATCATGAGCTGCTTGTCGCTCATCAACGAAATCAGCACGTCCTGGATCTCGGGCGGGCAGCGCGTGATTTCCTCGAAGCGCACCAGCTTGCCCGCGCGCATGGCCTGGTAGAGCGGAGAAGGCACCAGCGCGCGCTGGCTCGGCCCCTCGGCCAGCAGCAGCGCGTAATTCCAGCTGTACTTGATGTGGTCTTCCGTGGTGCCCGCCGTGCCCTGTACGGTGAGCCCCGAATCGCCGCTGATGGCGGCCGCGAGCAGTTCCGAGAGCAGCGACTTCGCGGTGCCCGGCTCGCCCACCAGCATCAGGCCCTGGTGGCCCATGAGCGTGACGATGGCGCGGTCCACCAGCGGATCGTCGCCGTAGAACTTGCGGCTCACCTGCAGCTTCTCGTCGCCGAGGATGAAGCGCCGCACCGCGCGCGGCGAGAGCTTCCATCCGGTGGGCCGCGCATCGGTGTCGGCCGCATGCAGGCGCGCAAGCTCGTCCGCATAGCGCGCCTCGGGGGCGAGGCGCACGGCCTGGGTCGCGGGGGAAGAAGACGGTGATGTGCCGGTGCTCATGATGGTGTTGCTGCTGGTTCTTCTGTGTGTCGGCGCGGCGGGCTTACCACGGCATCTTCTTTTCCCAGCCCGCGTCGAACCCGGCGCAGGCCTGGGCAATGGCCAGGTAGTCGGCATAGGCCTCGGCCAGCAGCACCGGCGGCACGCTCGACAGCGGCAGCGCACGGTCGCCGTAGCCGCGGGTCTTCATGTCCTCGAAGCCCAGTGTCTTGAGCGCCGCGGGCACGTTCTCCTCCGGCAGGGTGTTGCCCGAGAACTCGATGGCCACCCGTACGCCGGCCGACGAGAACTCCTTGGTGTACTGGTAGAAGAAGCCGCCGTCCTCGGCCTGCGCGCGCTGGTAGCCGAGCTTGGCAAAGCTGCCGCGCAGCGTGAAGGTGTCGCTGATCCAGCCCAGCCGGTCGTTGATCTCGCTCACCGGCTGTCCCTTGCCGTCGGTGAACGCCACGGCCGGCGGCTTGCGCGTCATCTGCGCGAAGAGCGGCACCAGCTTGTAGTCCTTGAAGTGCTTGTTCCACGCGGCGGCCGTGGCCTCGTCCACCAGAGAGGCATGGCCCAGGCGCAGTTGGCTGTCGGCCGCAAGGTCGACCTCGTCGTCCTCCGTGTCGATCAGGCTGCCGTCCTCGGTGGGGCGGAAGCTGCCGCGCACCGCGCCTTCCGCGTCGAGCTCGAGCCACACGAGCCGCTGTATCAGCCGTCCGGCAATCGGGTGCCGGTGCAGGTATTCGCGCCACTCGCTCTGCGGCCAGACACGGCCCGTGCACATGGCCTCGAACAGCCGCGCGGTCTGCAGGTCGATGACCTGCTTGAGCTCTTTCTTGCTGGTCGAGAACTGGGCCTTCGCGTCCTTGATGAGCGCGGGGTCGTCGTTCTGGCGCGGCTCGGGCAGCGCCTTGACGATCTTGCCCTCGGGGTTGCGCAGCTCGGGCTTCATCGCGGCGTCGAGCACCATGGTGAAGATGCGGTCGCCGTATGCGAGTTCGAGCTTGCCGGTGTCGTCCAGGCCCGCGGTGGGAATGGTGCGGTCGGCCAGTTGGTCCTGCGTCCAGCTGTTGCGGTCGGCAATCTGCTGCACCAGCGCGCGCGCCTTCTCCTGGACCGAGGCGGTGCGGTAGCGGCGCGAGATGCCCAGCAGCAGCTGGATCACCACTGGGTCGTTGCCCGGCGCCACGCCTTCGAGCATGGCTTCGATCTGCGAGCGGCGCTGGTAGTGGTCGCGCATGTACTGCTGCAGCAGCGTGACGACCTCGTGCCCCGGCGTGTGGGCCGTCAGGGCAAGAATGCCTTTTTCGCCGATCGCGCTGCCGAGGTATTCGCTCATCTTCTCGCGCTTGCACTCTTCGAAGACCTGATCCTGCGTCTTCTGGAAGTCGGCTTCGTAGTACTGCTTGTGCTCGGCCTTCGCGTTCTGGTAGCGCTGCTGGTTGCCCTGGTAGCGCTGCGGCGCATGAGCGTTGGCATGCGCAATGCCTTCATCGAGCGTGGGGTGGCGCGTGTCCTGCGCAATGAACTGGCGCAGCACCAGGCTGCCGACGGCCTGGCGGCTGGCTGCGTCGAGCAGGCCGAGGTAGCGCGTGAGCAGCGCGTTGCCGCCCGGCTCCTTGAGCTTGCAGGCGAGCACCACCCACCAGCGCACGATCTCGGGTTCTACCGCGCTGCCGTCCAGCCATTTGCAGGCGGGCAGTGCATCGAGGGAGAACCACGCAAGGCCCGCAGGGGGCTTGGCCTTCAGGCCCTTCTTCGCTTCGGCCAGAAGAATGGCGGGCGCAAGCCGCGCGGAGATGTCGTCGCCCAGCGCTTCGAGCGCCGTGAGATAGGCCGCGCGCACGGTCTCGCGGGTTTCCTTCTCGAGCGCCTTGGTGATGGCGGGCACGGCATCGGCGTACTTGAGCTCGGCCAGCCAGTTGGCGGCCTCGATGCGCACCTCGCTCTTGGTGGAGCCGAGCGACTCGACCACGCGCCGGCCGATGTCGGGCAGCATCGACAGCGCCTTCTGAGCGGCTGCGCGGTGCGTCTTGCCTTCGCCGAGCGCCAGTTCCATCACCCGCGGCAGCCAGCGCGCCTGCACGGTCGGAAAGACGGCCAGCGTGCGCAGCGTGGCGTTCAGGTCGAGCTGGGTCTGGCGGCCTTCGCGCTTTGGCGGCGCAATGAGGCCCAGGCCTTCGTCGATGTACTCGGGGTGCTCCGCGAAGAAGGGCCACACGCGGTCGGCGGGCAACACCTCGACCGCCGTAGGCTGGTTCCAGTACTGGTAGAGCGCGGTGTGGGCCACATCGTCGATCGACATGCCGGAGCGCTGGAGCAACTCGGCCAGCGCGCGCAGGTCGACCGAGCCCACGGGCTGGCGCCCGAGCCACTTGTGAAAGCCGTCGTCGAACCAGAAGCTGGTCCAGTGGCGCGACACGGCCAGCCAGCGGATCAGGTGCGGCATACCGAACCCGGGCATCGACTGCAGGCGATTGCCGAAGCCCACCACCTGGTGCAGTTGGCCGTTCTTCACGCGATTCTGGTCGTGCTTGCTGCCCTGTCCGTTGAGCACGCGCACGGCCACGCGCATGTCCTCGTCGGTGAGCTTCTTGTGGGCGGCGTAGTTGTCCTGGCGCCACTTGTACCTGTAGGTCTGCATGGAGGCCTTGTTCTCCTCGATCTCGGCCTCGGCGGCGATGCGGTTTTTCTCGAGCAGCTCGATGCGGTTGGCGATGAGCAGTTGCACCGCCTCTTCGCCGAGCGGAATGTCCTCGAAGGGCTGCCAGGCCGGCGGCTCGGGCAATTCGAGCTCGCCCGCGTCGCCCGCGGCGTCGAGCCGCGACATGGCCGAGCGGATGGCCTGCTGCACGGCCTTGCTGGTCTCGGTTTCTGCGGCCGTGGCAAGCAGCGCGCGCGCCGCGTCGCCCGGCAGGCGCGCAAGCAGCTCGGCGGCCTGCGTGCGCTGGGTGGTGTCGCCGTCCTTCAGCAGCTGCCCCAGGAGTTCGAGCCGCTGCGCCTCGGCAATGCCTTCGAGGTGCGGTGTCGCCTCGGCGCGCACCGTCTTGCTGCCGTCGATCGCCAGGCGCACGAACAGCGGCGCAAAGTCGTTCAAGAGCGCCTTGTCCTTGCCGATGCGCCTGGCCAGCAGAACGCGGCCCGCGGCCGACAGCTTCGCAGGCAGCGCCTCGGTCGCGTCGCGCTGGCTTCGCATGTAGTCGGCCACCGCAGGGGCCTCGACCAGGCCGTCGAGCCGGTCGTGGTACCAGCTGTCCAGTCCCTTGCGCTCGAAGACCTCTTGCAGGGCGATATGCGGATCGAGCCCTTCGTGCGCAAGCAGGGCTGCAATGAGATGCACGTTCCACGCGGGCCGGTGCTTGGCGAGATCGCGTTCGGCGGCATTGCTGGAGCTGCTCTTGTTGAAGCTCGCGAACACCGCGTCGTTGACGAGGTACTGAAGCCACTCCGGCACCGGCGCGCCGGGGTGCTCGAGCGACTGTCCGCCGTCGGCCGCCGCGAGCACCTTGCCCAGCCGCACCAGCACATCGAGCGGAGGCGCACCGGCATCCACGCTGGCGTAGAAGCGGCCGCGCTGCTCGAGGCTCTGGTTGCCGATTTTCTCCAGCGGCTTGTTCTGGTAGTTGCTGTAACCCCAGCGCAGGCGGCCGGGCGCTCCGAGCAGTTGCCCGGGCTCGAAGGACCTGGCCGCCTGCAGGTCGAGCAGCACGGTTTCCTGCGTGCCGTCGACCAGGAACGCGGCCGCCTTGTCGGGCAGTTCCTTGCCTGCTTTTTCGAGCGGCTCGAAGGCCTGCTTCAACAGCTGCGCCTGCTCGCGCGTCAAGCCGTTGGCGGCTGCGGTGCCGGCGCCGCCCGTGACGGCGCCCAAGATCTTGTCCAGAAATCCCATGCGTTCTCCTCGTTCTCCTGGGCACTGATTTTGGCAGTTGGACGTGACGCTTCGGCCAACTCGCGGCCTGCAGAGGCAACCGAAGCCAAAGGTTCTAAGCCGGCTGTGCTTTCCTTTGCTCCGGCAAGCCGTCGAGTTCGCCAAGCAACTGGCACAGAAAACCCAGCTTCAGCAACGGCACCGCGGCCGGCGCGGCAAGGTGCATGCGCAGCGCACTCGACAGCACCTCCAGGCCGACCGAGCTCGCGCGGTCGAGTGCCTCGTGCAGGCGCTGCCGCTGCGCCACGGTCAATGCCATGCGCCCTGTGGCGGCCTGCGTCTCGGCCACCTCGGTCACGGGCGCGAGCAGGCGCGCCGCGAGCGTGGGCGCACCCACGGGCGCCGCCTGCCGTTGTTGCTGCCGCGCCTCGAACATGCGCAGGATGCGGTTGGCCAGCGACGTGGTGCGCGCGGCCTCGCCGGCAAAGTCGAGCGACACCGCCTGCAGCGCCTTCTTCGCATTGCTGCTCAGCACAGCGATGGGCATGAGTTCGGTGCTGGCGGCGGCGCGCTCGATGCGCACCAGCACCGCATGCACCGGCGCGCGGCGCGCGGTGAGGCGGTCGAGGTTGTCGACGCGCTGCCGGTGCTCCGGACCGATGGGGATGCCAAGCCGCAGCCATTGGCCCTCGTCGTCCTGCACCAGCCAGTCGAGGCGCTGCTGTGCTTCGTCAAGCACCGGAGGGCGCGTGTCCGCGGGCCGCAGCAGCACCGCATCGAAAGGCTCGGCCGCAAGGCCGGTGGCGCCGCGCAGGCGCTCGCCGAGTTCGGACCAGTTGCCGCAGCCGATCGACTTCAGTCGCGGATCGTCGGCCGCCCACGCAGGCAGGGGCTGGGCACGGGTGGCGCCGCCGACCGCCAGGCGGCCGTCTTCGGCGAGGCGGGGTTGCTCGAGGCGCAGGGCGGCTTCGCACACGCTTTGCGCGGCACCCGCGCCGGACCACAACGCGTTCGCGGACCATGCGCCGCTGCAAGTGAAGGCCGTGTCGCTGCCGTCGGGGCGGGCCAGCGAGGCCTGCAGCACGCGCGCACCGGCCAGGTCCCAGAACGCGACGGTGAGCCCCCGCGCGCCGCCGCGCGTCTGCCACCAGTGGGCACCGAGCGGCAGCAGGTCGAGGGCGGCCGATTCGTCGAAGTCGCGCTTGAGCCGGCCGCGCAATGCCACGGCGAGCTCGCCCTCGGCCCGCGCGAGCGCCGCGCACAGCGCATGGATGCGCGCCATGAGCGCGAAGGCGTCGCGCTCCTCGGCGCGGTGGTCGCGCCGCACCAGCAGGTCGACCGTGCCGCCGAGGTTTCGCAGCAAGGCCGCCAGGCGCGGCAAGCCCTCGCCGCGCGCGGACATGTTGAGTGCCAGGAGGCGCGCCGACGTCAGCTCGCTCACATGCGAGAGGCCGCCCGTCAGCAGTTCTTCCAGCATCGATTCGACCTGCAGCAGGAACGCGCGCTCCCGCTCGCCGAGGCGCGCGATGTCTGCGACCGGTGCGGGCCGCGCGCCCTCGGGCCATGCGAGGGGCTGCCCGTGCGCGCTGCGCAGCGCGGCAACGGCAATCAGGTGGACCGCCTTGCGCTCCGCGGCAGGTACCTCGGACACCATGCCCGTATAGCCCGCGCCCGCCACCCAGCGACAGGAGGCGCCGAGCTCGGGCAAGTCCACGACGAGGGTGCCGCCCTGCACCCGCCATTCGACGACGCTGCTGGCAGCTGCCGCGGCACGCCGCACGGCCGCCGCACCCGCGGCCTTGAAAAGTGCCGCGGCATCGAGCGCGAGGATTTCCGCGAGCGGGTCGGCAAAGGGCGGCGCCTGTCTGTCTTCCTGCTCGGGCGAGGGCGCTCCGGCTGCGATGCCCGAAGCCGCCGGCTCCAACGCCCGCAGCCACAGCGCCGCGCCGAGTATGTGCTTGCAGATGCCCGGAGCCGGACAGTCGCAGCGCGCCTGCTGCGGGCCACGCGCATCGAGTTGCACGCGCTGGCCGTCGGCCGCCACCACGCCTCCCTCGGCGCCCTGCTCCGCCCATGCGACCTTGCCCGCCTCCACATCCTTTGCGGCGCGCCGGAGCAGGCCGGGGTTGGCGAGCGTGGCCAGGGTGTCGTCGTCGTGGGCGCGGTAGCCGTCGTACCAGGCCATCAGTTCATCACTTCCGCGAGCCACTGCGCGAAATGCGTGGGCGTGAGGGCAGCCACATGCATGCCCTTGTCGGCCAGGCGCTGCGCCATTTGGCGGTCGTACATGGGGTTGGCCGATTCGTCGAGCGCGGCCAGCCCGAGCTGCTTGACGCGCGCCTGCGCCATGCGTTGCACCGCGGCCAGGAGCGGCCCGGGCGCGGCGCCTTCCATGAAGTCGCTGATGAGAGCGAACACGGTGCGCTGCGGGTTGCCCACCAGCGACTCGCAATACGCCACCGCACGGCCGATGTCGGTGCCGCCGCCGAGCTGCACCGTGAGCAGCACCTCGACCGGATCGTGCGCCAGGTGCGTGAGATCGACCACGCTGGTGTCGAACACCACCAGCTTCACACGCACCGCGGGCAGCGAGCTCATGATGCCGGCAATAACGGCGCTGTAGATCACCGAATCCATCATCGAGCCGCTCTGGTCGACGCAAAGCACCACGTCCCAGGGCAGGTTGCGCTTCACGCGCGCGTTGAAGCGCGGATGCTCGATGACGAGCTGCTTGCGCTCCACGTCGTAGTGCTTCAGGTTGGCCGCGATGGTGGCGCGCGCATCGAAGTTCTGCGCGCTCTTGATGTGCGAGCGCCGCATGCGGTTGCGCCGCCCGACGAGCGCGTTGACAAAGTCGTTCCTGAGCTTGCGCGTGATCTCGTCGACGGTTTTCTGGATTACCTCGCGGACCGCGTCGCGCATCTGGCCCGAGAGCCGCCCGCGCATGCCGAGCAGCGCCTTGGCGAGGCCGGGCGTGGCGTCGAGCGAGCGCAGCACCGCCGGGTCGGAGAGCAGGTCGGTCAGCTGGTAGCGGTCGATCGCCTGCGTCTGCATGCGCTCGAACACCTCTTGGGGAAAGAGACTTCGCGAGCGGTTGAGCCAGTCGACGGCGCGTAACTGGCTCGGGTCGAGCGAACCCGGCCCGCCGCTCGGCCTGGCCAGGCCGCGGCCTTCGTATTCGCGGCCGTAGAGGTATTCGAGGGCCTGGTCGAGCTTCCAGTCGCCCGCCGAGAACTGCGTCTGCGACAGGGGTTGCGCCGCATAGCGGCCGAGGATCAGGCGCCAGCGGCGCAGGGTTTCTTCGGACGACATGCGCAATGCATTCGCAAGGACAGGTGGAAGGAAACGGTCAGGGAAGAGAGGAGCGCAGGCAGCTTATCAGACGGCCAAGTACGCCAAGGCAGAAAAGAAAAAGCCGGCCCATGCTTTCGCATGGCCGGCTTCTGGAGCGAGCGCTCGCCGAGGATTACAGCGGCAGCGAGTCGCCGCGAGCGGCGGCGCGGGCTGCGGCACGCACCGTGGCGCGGTCCACCGTGCTGGCCACGATGGGTGCCACGCCGGCGGAAGCGCCTTCGGCGTACGGATCGGCGCTGCGGGCGGCTGCAACGGCGTCGGCACGGACTGCATCACGGCTGGTCGACGAAACGAACACTTGGGCCGGGCCTGCATTGGCGCCGGTGGCATAGGGGTTGGCGCTGTGCGCGGCAACCACGGCCTGGTTGGCGACTTCGGCGCGGCTGGCGGCCGAGGTCAGTTGATGCACGCCTTCATAGGTTTCGGCGTGGGCGGCACCGGCAACGGCCATGAGGGCAACAGCGACGGCGGAGAGGATCTTCGAGGCGTTCATTTTGATTTCCTTCAATTCAGTTCAGTTTTGACTTTGGATGATTTCGAACCGGTCTTGGGTGGGTCACCGTCCCTTCGGGGGGCGGCCACCTCGCTCGGGGCCCTGTTCACCCAGATCGGCTTGGTGGCCGGTCTGTGAGATGAATTGTGCGCCGTTCTCTAAGTAAAAACCCTCATCAAAAGGAACCTCGGCGTTCACAGAACGGAAACAATGGCGGCGCCAGGAGGCACAAGACCTGAGCTGCCTGGAAGAAAATCGCTGCCTGCGGGCTCCGGCTAAAGTAGTCGCCCCAACCGGCTGTCCAGCAACGCCGTACACACAACACACAGGAACATCAGCATGGGCGCACAGTGGAAAGCAAAGCACAAGGATCTGGCCGCCAATGCCAAGGGCCGCCTGTTCGGAAAGCTGGCCAAGGAAATCATGATCGCCGCACGCAGCGGCGCCGATCCAGCCTCGAATGCGCGGCTGCGGCTGGTGGTGGAGCAGGCCCGCAAGGTCTCGATGCCCAAGGACACGCTGGACCGCGCCATCAAGAAGGGCGCCGGGCTCACGGGCGAGGCGGTGCATTTCGAACACGTGATCTACGAAGGCTTTGCGCCGCACCAGGTGCCCGTGATGGTCGAGTGCCTCACGGACAACGTGAACCGCACCGCGCCTGAAATGCGCGTGCTGTTCCGCAAGGGCCAGCTGGGCACTTCGGGCTCGGTGTCGTGGGACTTCGACCACGTGGGCATGATCGAAGCCGAGCCTTCGCGGCCGGATGCCGACGCCGAAACGGCCGCCATCGAAGCAGGCGCGCAAGACTTCGAGCCGGCCGGCGAAAACGGCGCCACGGTGTTTCTGACGGACCCGACCGACCTCGACCTGGTGAGCCGCGCGCTGCCGGCGCAGGGCTTTGCCGTGCTGTCGGCCAAGCTGGGCTACAAGCCCAAGAACCCCGTCGATCCCGCCAGCCTGAGCGCCGAGCACCTGGAAGAGGTCGAAGTATTCCTGGCGGCCATCGACGCGAACGACGACGTGCAGAACGTTTTTGTGGGTCTGGCGGGCTAAGCCACGGCCGGGTCTGGATTTGCCGGGCCAGCCGGCCCACCGCGCTTGAGCGGCAGCCACAGCGTGAAGAGCGTGCCCTCCGGCCCGGAGCGCCACGAGACCCTGCCTCCCACCAATTGCGCCCGGCGCTGCTGGTTCTGCATGCCGCGCCCCTTGGCTTCAGTCATTGTCTTTTCCACCTGAAAGCCCTGGCCGTTGTCTTCGATGGTCACTTGCACGCCTGCAGCGTCGGCCGCGGTGGCCACGCGTATCTCGCTTGCGCGGGTGTGGCGCAATATGTTGGCGATGCTCTCCTGGACGATGCGCAGGATGTGCAGGGCGCTGGTCGGGTCGAGCCAGTCCAGCGCGGGAAGCTCCTGCACGTTCCACTGCAGGGCAACGCCCGAACTCTCGAGCCGGGGACCCAGCCGATAGCGCAGCGTGGCCAGCAGCAGCAGCAAGTCGTCTTCGAGCGGCTCCATCGAGTCGATGGTCAGCTTCAGGTCGTCCAGGCAGCTCTTCAGCAGCTGCGACACCTTGTCGTCGCTCATGCCGCCGCTTTCCACCGAGTGGATGGCGCTGATGAGCGACGAACCCAGGCCGTCATGCATGTCCTGCATCAGGCGCTGTCGCTCGTCGCTGATGGTCTGCAGCTTCTCGACCTCCCGCAGCCGCTGGTGGCTGAGCTCGAGCTCGGCTTCTCGCGCGCGCAGGCGCTCGGCCAGGCCGGCGTTGACCCGCTCCACCTCGGCAATGGCGCTGACGTAGCGCCGGTACATCAGCACCCCGAAGACGCTGAAGGTGACTGCGTTGGTGTACGCCCCGAGGTACCAGCCCTCGGGGCTGACGAAGTTGTTCTGCAGCAGCCAGTCTGACACCCCCAGCAGCACGCACATGCCGATGCCCACCGCCACCAGCCGCCCTTCGCTGGAGCGGCGCCATGCGCTGACGCCGCCCACCAGTGCAACGGCCACGCCCATCAGTGCCGCGCCGATGTAGATCAACGGCGTGACCTGCGGGGTGTTTCTCAATATGGCCGGCCCCGGCAGCGTCAGCATGCCGATCAGCACAGTCCAGGCCACCACCCCGAAGGTCAGCCACCTGAGCGGCCGGCCATGCAGCTGGCGCAGCGCAAAGTGCACCACCGCGACCAGCCAGAACAGGGAGTTGACCGTCAGCCAGGCAAACCAGTCGTTGGCAACCGGAACGCTCACATAGAAGTGGAGGCCGCGCAGGAAAGACGTGGTCGCCAGGTTGAAGAAAAGCAGGTAGCCGGTTTCATGGCTGCGCTTGAACCACACGAAAAGGGCAAACACGCCCACGGCCATGAACGCTGCGCTGAGCATGGCCGGCAGGTCTTGCTGGAGCCACTGGCGCATCCGGTATCGGACTTCCAGCGCCTCGACGGGGCCCAGCCACAGCGACGACACCGCCACCTGCACGCTTCGTTTGTGCTCGATCCGAAGCAGGATCTCGTCCAGCGGCGCGCCATCGGGCGTCTTGCCCAGCAATACCCACAGCGGCGTGCGCGTGCTGTTCCACAACAGGCCCTGCACTTGCGCCCGGTACGCCAGCCGGCCGTTGGCGTACACCGCGATCGGGCCGTCCGTCTTGATGCGCGCACCGTACAGCGCAAGCGGCGCCGAGGTGGCGGGCACGTCGCGCGCGGAAAGCCGCAGCCATGTCGTGCGGGTTGCGGCTGCCGAAGCGCTGCCATCGGCCTGGCGCAGCAAGGCAACAGGCAGCGCCAGGGGCAGTTCGACGGGCTGCCAGGCGGCCGGCAGCGCCCTGCTGTCCACGGCGAAGGGCATCGGGCGAAAGCCCGGCGCAGCCGCGTCCTCTTCCTGCCACTCGGCGCGCGCCATGTGCAGGACGGCCGATTCGTGCTCGATACCGGCCGCGCTGAAGTACGCCGCCATGATCACCAGCAGCGCCAGGGAGACGACCAGCACCGCGTTCGCCCAGAACGAAGCGAAACGGTATCTGGAAAAGCTTTCGAGGAAGCGCGCACGCAGCCGGCGCGGAAATGCGGAGCTCATTGACGCACCGACGTGTCCTCAAAGTCGAATTGGCAACATTTTGTCCGCGTTCCGGACTGTTGTTTACGTTTTCGGCACCACGCGCGTCTTTTCGGGACGTCCGAGATGTAACGGAAGTTGTTAAATACTTCCGACGCATTGCAACTAAATGTGCAATTCTGTGAACTATTCTACTATTCATCCACGACAATAGACGGCACCATCCGCACCCGTTCTCCCGTCGTTTTCTTCACAACTGTTGGCATCTACCATGAAAAAACCTTCCCTCCTCCTCGCCTCCGTCCTCGCAATCACGGCCACCAGCGCTGTGATGGCCGCCCAGAGCACTTCCACCTTCCAAGTTCTGATCACGGTCGCCAAGGCCTGCTCGGTCACGGCAGGCAACGCCTCCAACATCGACTTCGGCACGGTCAACTCGTCGGCCACCGGCCTGGTTGCTTCCAGCAACATCAGCGTTACATGTTCCAAGACGACGCCCTACAACGTGGGCCTGATGCCTTCGAACACCAACACCTCGGGCGCCGGTGTGATGAAGTCGTCCGTGCCGGCCACCAATACGGACACGGTTGCCTACCAACTCCGCTCGGTGAGCGGCACGGGCCCGATCTGGGGCAGCACCGCCACCCCCACCGCAGTGGGCAACGGCGTGGCCGGCACCGGCACTGGCGCGGCGCAGTCGATCCCGGTGTTTGCCACGGTCGCCAACGCCAACGTGACGCCTGACTCCTACTCCGACACCGTGACCGTCACGGTCAACTACTGATCGACTCCCCGTGCACCACTTGCTCCGTTACACCGCCGCCCTCGCGCTCGCCTTGGCGCACGCGTTCGCCGCGGCGAGCGGGCTGCAGGTTTCCCCGGTCACGCTGACGCTCCAGGCCACCCAGAACGCGGATGGCCTTTGGCTCAGCAACACCGGCGAGACGGTGGTGCACGCCCAGGTCCGTGTCTATCAGTGGACGCAGGAAAACGGCGCCGAAAAGCTGACGCCCTCGCGCGAACTTCTCGTAAGTCCGCCGATGGTGCAGCTTGACCCGTCCGCGCGGCAACTGATCCGCGTCATCCGCACCGGCGTTCCCGCCGGGACGGTCGAGGGCTCGTACCGGGTCATCATCGATGAGCTGCCGGTCGAGATGAAGGAAAAGAAGGGCCTGCAGCTGGTGCTGCGCTATTCGGTGCCCATCTTCATCGCGGCCGCGGGCGCGCAGTCGCCCGCACCCCAGCTCACATGGTCGCTTCGCAGGGAAGACGGCCAGGCAGTGCTCGAAGTCGCCAACAACGGCGGCATGCACGCGCAACTGGCCGACCTGGATTTTGTCGACACCGTCGGCCGCCGCACTCCCGTGCATGCCGGACTGATGGGCTATGTCTTGCCCGGCGCGCGCATGCGCTGGCCACTGAAGACATCCACAGAAACATTCGCCCTCGGGGGCGTTCTGGAAACGAAGATCAATGGCAACGCGACGCAGGAAAACATCCCGCCGCTCCAACGCGTCCGCTAAGCGCCTGCTGCCACTGTTGCTTCTTTCCGGTCTGGCGTCCTTGGCCGCCCAGGCGCAGAACGTTGCAGCCGTGTCCAGCGCGCTGGTGGCCGCGTCTGCGGAAGAAAACCTCGCCGGCACCGGCGGCACCGACCTTTACCTGGAGCTCAGTCTCAACGGCAACCCCCAGGGCCTGGTGCACTTCGGCCTGCGCGGCAAAGATCTCTGGGCCGGCGCCGACACCCTGCGGCAACTGGGCTTCATTCTGCCGGCCGGCGTGGCCGACCCCGTTCAGATCAAGAGCCTTCCGGGCGTGCAGGTCGAATACGACGCGGCAACCCAGCGCGTCTCCATCATGGCCACCCCCGATGTGCTGCGCCTGCCCACGACCGTGGTCGACACCTCGATGATCACCGCGCAAAGCGCCAGCTCGTCGCGCGGCCTGCTGCTCAACTACGACCTCTACGGCACGCAAGGCCGCGGCAATACGTCCAGCTTCAATGCGCTGACGGAGCTGCGCGCCTTCAGCGGCAGCGCGGTGCTCAGCAACACGATGATGTCGCGCGCCTCCCGCATCGGCGGGGAAGGCTGGAAGCATGACTCGGTTCGGCTCGACACCACCTGGAGCCGGTCGTTCCCCGATGACATGCTCACGCTTCGCGTGGGCGACACCACCACGGCGTCGCTGCCGTGGTCGCGCTCCACCCGCATCGGCGGCATCCAGCTTTCGCGCAACTTTGCGCTGCAGCCGTATCGCACCACCACCCCCCTTCCGGCGTTTTTGGGCTCGGCCACGCTGCCCTCGCAGGTGGAGCTCTACATCAACGGCCTGCGCCAATACTCGGGCCAGGTGCCGGCCGGGCCTTTCCAGCTCAAGACGGTGCCGAGCATCAATGGCGCCGGCAACGCGCAGGTGGTGCTGACCGACGCCTTCGGCCGCGCCACCACGCTGGATTTTTCGCTCTACGACACCCAGCGGCTGCTGCAGGAGGGCCTGTCCGACTGGTCCGTAGACCTGGGCATGGTGCGCAAGAGCTACGGCCTGCGCTCCTTCGACTACGGCAACGACGCCGCTGCATCCGGCACGTGGCGCTACGGTGTGAGCAACAGCTTCACTCTGGAGGCGCATGGCGAGGCGACTCGCGGCCTGGTGAAGGGCGGCGTCGGCGGTGCATGGCTGCTCGGCCAAAGCGGCGTGGTCTCGGGCGCCGTGGCGCACAGCAGCTACGGCGGCGAGCAGGGCTCGCTGGCCAACCTGGGCTACAGCTGGCGCGACAACCAATTCAACTTTGCCGTCGAAGGCACCCGCACGCGCGGCGAGTACCGCGATGTGGCATCGCTGTACGGCGGCCCGCCGCCGCGCGGCTCGGGCCGGGCCTCGATCGGCTACACCACCGGCAACTTCGGCAGCTTCGGCCTCAGCTACCTTTACCTACGCTATCCCGCGCAGCAGGCAACGCGCCTGGCAAGCGTCTACTGGTTCAGGGCCGTGGGCCGCAACGCCTCGGTGAACGTCAGCCTGAACCAGAACCTGGACGACCGCCGCGAGCGCAGCCTGTTCGTCGGGTTCACTTGGGCGCTGGATGGCAACGTCACGGCCAGCGCCGGCCTCCAGCGCGAGCGCGACCGCAATATCTACACCGCCGATGCGCAGAGCTCCACGCCGGGCGAGGGCGGCATCGGCTGGCGCGCCGGCCTGCGCCAGGGCGGTGGCCAGAACGGCGGCCAGGCCGAGATCGAATACCTGGGCCGCTACGGCCGCGCCATGGCCGGCATCAGCGTGCTTGGCGACAGCCGCTACGCCTATGCCGGCGCTACGGGCTCGGTCGTGTTCATGGGCGGCCAGACTTTTGCGGCGCGCCGCATCGACGACGCCTTCGCGCTGGTCTCCACCGACGGGATCGCCGGCGTGCCGGTGAGGCTGGAGAACCGGGACATCGGCACCACTGACCCCAACGGCATGCTGCTGGTGGCACCGCTCAGCGCCTACCAGAACAACCAGCTGTCCATCGACCCGATGCAATTGCCGGCCGACGTGAGGATCGAGCGCGTCAAGACGGTTGCCACGCCGAGCGACCGCGCCGGCACGCTGGTGCGATTCGGCATCACGCCCATCAGCGCGGCCGCGCTCATCCTGGTGGATGAGGAAGGCAAGCCCCTGCCGCTGGGCAGCCGTGTGCGCGCCAACTCGCAAGGCAGCGATCCCGCGCTGGTCGGCTTCGACGGCGCGGTGTACCTCGAAACGCTCCAGCCCCGCAACACCCTCGAGGTACAGACGCCCGCCGGCCGCTGCCGCGCGAGCTTCGACTATCGCAAGGACGGCGCCGGGATTCCGCAGATCGGGCCGCTGCGCTGTGCCAAGGAAACCAAGACGCCATGAGCTTTCTGAACCGCTCCTTGAAGGCCCTCGGCCTGCCGCTGCTCTGCGCATTCCTGTGGTGGCTGCCCGCGGGCAGCGCGCAGGCGGCGGTCACTTGCACCGCGAACATGTCCAACGTGGCTTTCGGCACGGTCGACCTGGTCGACGGGACCGCGCCGCCTTCGGCCAACGCAACGCTGACCTACACCTGCAACAACACCGGCAACAACGCCGAGTTCGCCAGGGTCTGCTTCAACATCGGCGATGGCGACGAAGGCTTGACCAACTTCAATCCGCGCATCATGAAGAGCGGTACGAACAGCTTGAAGTTCCAGCTCTACCAGGCAGCGAGCAGCACCATCTGGGGTTCGAACGGCAACGCAGCGGTGCCGAACCCCTTCGTCGTCACGCTGAACATTCCGGCCCGGTCGAGCAGGGGGGGAAGCGCCACCATGCGCGGGGAACTGCTTGCCTTGCAAAGCACAGTGCCTCCGGGCGCCTACCAGGACAACTTCGGCGGCATCCACACCTCGATCACGCTCTCGTCGAGCACAAATGCCACGCCGGCGACGTGCAACACCTCGATGGCGGACAACTTCGCGTTCCTGGTCACCGCAACCGTTTCCAAGAGCTGCCTGGTGACGGCCGATCCGCTGAACTTCGGCACCGTCAATGGCCTGCCGGGCCAAGCCGACCAGGACCAGACCAGCACGATCAGCGTTATCTGCACGACGCCTACCGCATACACGGTAGCTCTGACCCCGTCGAGCGGCTCGACGGCGGGTGTCGGGGCCATGGCGCCGACAGGCGGCGTACCCGGCAACACGGACACGGTGCCATACCGTCTCTATCGCAACACGGGCCGTACCAACGCCTGGGGCAGCATTGCGGCCAATACCGTTGCAGGCACAGGCAACGGCTTCGCACAAGTGCTCACCTTGTACGGCCGCGTTCTGGGTGCAAGCACCAACGTACGGCCCGACAGCTACCGCGACGTCGTGACGGTCAGCGTCACCTACTGAGCGGCGCCTGCGGGCGCTCCGGTCCGGAAAAAACCTGCTAGCCATTGGCAGGTTATGGGTAAAGAATGGCGCGCACGGCCTTCATTTTCCCGAGACTCTGCCGATAAACCTGGACAGGGCGTCAATGCGACGCCCTCCACCAGGTTGCGACGAGAGGAGGAGCTCCAATGTCCGGAAACATGTCCGCTGCAGGTGCAACTGCCCTGCGCCCGACGCGAGTGGCGCCGCCATTGGCCGCCGTCGGCATGCTGCTGCTGTTGCTGCCGCTGCCGCTGCGGCTCAGTTCGGCGGAGACGACGCATGGCATGAACAGTTCGACGGCCCGCTTCAGCGTGACGATGGTCGTCCTGCCGACCTTCAAGGTGCTCGAGGTCACGCCCGTCAAGGGTGGCCATGAATACCGCGTCTGGACCAACATGAAGTCGGTGGTCATCAAGGGCCGCGAGTACCGGTTCGACAAGATCGGCGAAACAAGGCTCATGGTGGCCGGGAACGAGGCCGATGGCCGCGACAGCCTCGCGTCCGCCTGGCAAGGCGTCGTCGGTGCGATGGCGGCGACTTCGGGCTCCGCTCCGTCGCAAGCCACCGCCCCGGCAGGGGACGGAAGCAATGCGATGCGGGTGACGGTGACCTACTGACCCCACTCCATAAAAAAAGCCTGCAGCGATGGACTGCAGGCTTTCGATCGGCAAATTCCGGCGAAACGATCTCAGAACGGAATATCGTCGTCCATGTCGTCGAAGCCCGACGACGACTTGGCCGGTGCCTGGCGCGGTGCCGCTGCCGGAGCGCGCGGTGCTGCGGCGGGCGCACGGGGGGCATAACCGCCGCCGCCGCCGCCACCGCCACCTTGCGAGTAGCCGCCACCGCCGCCGCCCTGCGAATAGCCGCCATCGTCCTCCGGGCCGCCCGACGGGCCGCCCTGGCCTTGGCGGCTGCCCAGCATCTGCATCTGGTCGGCGCGGATTTCGGTGGTGTATTTTTCGATGCCGTCCTTGTCGGTCCACTTGCGCGTGCGCAGGCTACCTTCGACATACACCTGCGAGCCCTTGCGCAGGTATTGGCCGGCAATTTCGGCCAGGCGGCCGTTGAAAACGATGCGGTGCCACTCGGTGGCTTCGCGCATTTCGCCGCTTTGCTTGTCTTTCCAGCGATCGGTGGTTGCCACGGTGACGTTCGCGACCTGGTCGCCGCTCGGGAAGGTACGCATTTCGGGGTCGCGCCCCAGGTTGCCGACGACGATGACTTTATTGACCGATGCCATATGCACTGCCCCTGATAAGTAGATGGAGGAGGAGGTTGAAAGGAACCCTCGATTGTGCCCCAGGCAGCCGCCGGCATCCCCGCCGGATGCCAGAATGAGCGTTCCGCATGAACAGAGAACCCGACTTCCTCGAGCACCTGCGCGCCGAATTGCGCGGTGGCCGCATCTGGCTCGACCGCGCCATCGTGCTCGGCTACGCCATTGCGGCCGGGCTCTTCGTGGTGGGCTTCACGGTTGCCAGCGACTGGGTCTTCGGCCAGTTCCATCGCTTCTACCAGGCCTGGCCCTGGGCGGTGCTGCTGACCACGCCGCTCATCACAGCGGCCATCGTGTGGTTCACGCTGCGGTTTTTCCCCGGTGCGGGCGGTTCGGGCATTCCGCAGATCAAGGCCGCGCTGCATCCGGCGCTGCCGGAGGAGCGGCGCTTCGTCTTCGCGTCGCTCCGGCTCACGGTCGCGAAAATCGGGCTTGGCGTTGCGGGCTTCGCGGCCGGACTGTCGATCGGGCGCGAAGGCCCGTCGGTGCAGGTTGCGGCGGGCGTGATGCAGCATGCGCGGCGCTGGCTGTCGCCCAACACCACCATCGATTCCCGCGCACTGCTAGTGGCGGGCGGCGCGGCCGGCATTGCGGCGGCCTTCAATGCGCCGCTGGCGGGCGTGGTGTTTGCCATCGAAGAACTGTCGGGCCGCCTGGAGGCGCGTTCCAGCGGCCTCATCATCACGGCCATTGTGCTGGCGGGCCTGGTGGCGGTGTCGGCTTTCGGCAATACCAGCTACTTCGGCGTGATCCGCGTGCCGCGGCTGGGCTGGGACGCGCTCGGGCCCGGGCTGCTGGTCGCGCTGCTGAGCGGCGCTGCGGGAGGTCTGTTCGCGCGGCTGCTGATTGCCTCGCTGACCGGCACGGCCGGGCGCCTCAATCGCTGGCGGGCGCGCTTTCCGGTGCGGTTCGCGGCCTGCGGCGGGCTGGCGGTGGCAGTCATTGGGCTGGTGACGGGCGGGGTCACCTTCGGTGCCGGGTCCGAAGCGGTCAAGCAGATGCTGCTGGGCCATGACGAACTGACGCCGCTCTACACCGCGCTCAAGTTCATTGCCACCTGGCTCACCGCCTGGTGCGGCGTGCCCGGCGGCATCTTCGCGCCTTCGCTTTCCATCGGCGCGGGCATCGGCGATGCGGTGGCCGGACTGGCGGGCAATGACCTCGGGCCCGCCCTCATCGCGATGGGCATGGCCGGCTTCCTGGCCGCCGTCACGCAGGCGCCGCTCACCGCCTTCATCATCGTGATGGAAATGGTCGACGGCCACTCGATGGTGCTGAGCCTCATGGCTTCGGCCATGCTGGCCAGCCTCGTCTCCCGCATGATCAGCCGGCCGCTCTACGAGACGCTGGCCGAGCACATGGTGGGCCGGGCCATCGGCAGCACCGCGCCGGTGCACCGGCCGGGGCCCGAAGCCCCCGCAGAAAAACCTTCTCAACCCGCCCCCTCGCCATGAAATGCAGGGCGGACTATCATGCTCGGTTGCCCTCGGACGATCGAACCCTTGAAATCCCCCGCCACTGACAACCCGGAACGCGACGCCTACCTGGGCGCCGTGCTCGCGCAGCAGCGCATCAGCATCCGCGGTGCGCGCACCCACAACCTGAAGAACGTCGACCTCGACATTCCGCGCAACAAGCTGGTGGTGATCACCGGCCTGTCGGGCTCGGGCAAGTCGAGCCTGGCGTTCGACACGCTGTATGCCGAAGGACAGCGGCGCTACGTGGAAAGCCTCTCGGCCTATGCGCGGCAGTTTCTGCAGCTCATGGACAAGCCCGACGTCGACGTGATCGAGGGCCTCTCGCCCGCCATCAGCATCGAGCAGAAGGCCACCAGCCACAACCCGCGCTCCACCGTGGGCACGGTGACCGAAATCCACGACTACCTGCGCCTGCTTTACGCCCGCGCCGGCACGCCCTACTGCCCCGAACACCACCTGCCGCTGCAGGCGCAAACGGTGTCGCAGATGGTCGACGCCACGCTCGCCATTGCCAATGAGCCGCGCCTGATGATCCTGGCGCCCGTCGCGCGCGAGAAGAAAGGCGAGTTTCTGGAACTCTTCGCCGAAATGCAAGCCGCGGGCTACGTGCGCTTTCGGGTCGACGGACAAACCTACGAATACAACGACCTGCCCAAGCTCAAGAAAACCGAGAAGCACGACATCGACGTGGTGATCGACCGGCTGCGCGCGCGCCCCGACATGCAGCAGCGCCTGGCCGAGAGCTTCGAAGCCGCGTTGCGGCTCGCCGAAGGCCGCGCCATTGCGCTGGAGCTGGGCACCGAGGGAGCGCCCGACAAGGAGCACCTGTTCAACGCCAAGTTCGCGTGCCCGATCTGCCACTACTCGCTCTCGGAACTGGAGCCGCGCCTCTTCTCGTTCAACTCGCCTGTGGGCGCCTGCCCGAGTTGCGACGGCCTCGGCCACCGCGAGGTGTTCGACCCGGCGCGCGTGGTGGCCTTTCCTTCGCTCTCGCTGGCCAGTGGCGCCATCAAGGGCTGGGACCGCCGCAACGGCTACTACTTCAGCATGATCGAGAGCGTTGCGAAGCACTACAAGTTCGACGTCGACGCGCCCTTCGAATCCTTGCCCGCTTCGGTGCAGCAGGTGCTGCTGCACGGCTCGGCAGCCGAGGAGATCAAGTTCAACTACACCATGGAGTCGGGCAACTTCGCGGGCAAGAAGCTCACGAAGAAGCACCCCTTCGAGGGAATCATCCCGAACATGACGCGGCGCTACCGCGAGACCGATTCGGTGATGGTGCGCGAAGACCTTGCGCGCTTTCGCAACCTGCAGCCGTGCCCCGACTGCGGCGGCTCGCGCCTCCGGCCCGAGGCGCGCAACGTGTTCCTGGTGGACGAGGCCAATCGCCCGGCCGATGGCGGCGAGCCGCCGCGCATGGCGATCTTCGAACTGAGCCATCTCACGCTGCGCGATTCGCTCGCCTGGTTCCAGAACCTGAAGCTGCGCGGCGCCAAGGCCGACATTGCCGACAAGGTGGTGCGCGAAATCGGCCTGCGCCTGAAGTTCCTGAACGACGTGGGCCTGAACTACCTGAGCCTGGACCGCAGCGCGGAAACCCTTTCGGGCGGCGAGGCGCAGCGCATTCGCCTGGCCTCGCAAATCGGCTCCGGCCTTACGGGCGTGATGTACGTGCTCGACGAGCCGAGCATCGGCCTTCACCAGCGCGACAACGACCGCCTCATCGGCACGCTGAAGCACCTGCGCGACATCGGCAACAGCGTGATCGTGGTCGAGCACGACGAGGACATGATCCATGCCGCCGACCACGTGATCGACATGGGCCCCGGCGCCGGCGTGCACGGTGGCCGCGTGATGGCGCAGGGCACCTACGCCGAGGTGTCGGCCAACCCCGATTCGCTCACTGGCCAATACCTGTCGGGCACGAAGAAGATCGAAGTGCCCAAGCACCGCACCGCCTGGCTGCCGGTCGTGAAGAAGCCGGCCTTCAACGAAGGCAAGAAGGCCTCGCGCTTTCCGCCGAGCCCCGCGGCCGAGCGGCGCGCCGCGCGCGAAGCGGCGCACCTTGCCTCGCAAACCGACCTGCAGGAGATCCGCGTGGTCGGCGCCACCGGCAACAACCTGAAGAACGTGAGCGTGGCTTTTCCGGTCGGCCTGCTCACCTGCGTCACGGGCGTTTCGGGCTCGGGCAAGTCGACGCTGGTGAACGACACGCTCTACACCGCCGTGGCGCGCACGCTCTACCGCGCGCACGAAGAGCCGGCCGCGCATGAATCGGTCGAGGGCATCGAGTATTTCGACAAGGTCATCAATGTCGACCAGAGCCCCATCGGCCGCACGCCGCGCAGCAACCCGGCCACCTACACGGGCCTGTTCACCCCCATCCGCGAGCTGATGGCCGAGACCAACACCGCGCGCGAACGCGGCTACGGCCCGGGGCGCTTCAGCTTCAACGTGGCGGGCGGCCGCTGCGAAGCTTGCCAGGGCGACGGCGTGGTGAAGGTCGAGATGCACTTTCTGCCTGACGTGTACGTGCCCTGCGAGGTGTGCCACGGCCAGCGCTACAACCGCGAGACGCTCGAGGTCCAGTACAAGGGCAAGAACATTGCGCAGATCCTCGAGATGACGGTCGAGGTGGCGCACGAATTTTTGAAGGCCGTGCCGACTATCGAGCGCAAGCTGCGCACGCTGCTCGACGTGGGCCTTTCGTACATCAAGCTCGGCCAGTCGGCCACCACGCTCTCGGGCGGCGAGGCGCAGCGCGTGAAGCTGGCGCTGGAGCTCAGCAAGCGCGACACCGGCCGCACGCTCTACATCCTCGACGAACCGACCACCGGGCTGCACTTTGCCGATATCGAGTTGCTGCTGAAGGTGCTGCACCAACTGCGCGACGCGGGCAACACCATCGTCGTGATCGAGCACAACCTGGACGTCATCAAGACAGCCGACTGGCTCATCGACATGGGGCCGGAGGGCGGCGCCGGCGGCGGCACGGTGGTGGGCGAAGGCACGCCGGAAGATATCGCCGCGAATGAGGCGAGCCACACGGGGCGCTACCTCAAGCGGCTGCTGTAGTAGCCGGCGCCGGCTTCCTGCACGAATGCGCAAGCCGCGCCACAATCGCGGCCCATGCCTTCCTTCACGCCGCGCCAGTTCGTCCTGCTCGTTCTCCTGACCCTTGCATGGGGCCTCAACTGGCCTGTGATGAAGCTCGGCGTGGCGGACTATCCGCCGCTCGCCTTCCGCGCTATTTCCATCTGGCTGGGCCTGCCGGTGCTGGGCCTCGCGCTGGTGTGGATGAAGGTGCCCTTTCGCGTGCCGCGAAGCGCGTGGCCCGAACTGGTGTGGCTGGGCGCCACCAACATGTTCGTCTGGCATGCCTCAATCATCCTTGCGGTGAAGGCGCTCTCTGGCGGGCGCGCGGCAATCCTGGGCTACACGATGCCGGTGTTCTCGGCGGTGATCGGCGCCGTGCTGTTCTCTGCCGTGCTCACGCGGCGCGCATGGATCGGCGTGGGTGCATGCGCGGTGGGCGTGGGGCTCTTGCTGTGGCACGAACTCACCGACCTTGCAGGACGGCCCGGCTACGTGGCGCTCGCACTGGCGGCTGCCGCAACATGGGCGTTGGGCACGCAGCTGCTGCGGCACACGCGCATCGGGCTTCCCACGCTCACGCTCTCGTTCTGGATGACCGCAATGACGGCTGTCGTGATGACGGTGCTCACGCTGCTCTTTGAGCGCGACCAATGGCGTTGGCCGGGCCAGGTGACCTGGGGTTCGATTCTCTACAACGCGGTGCTGATCTTCGGCTTTGCGCACGCAGCGTGGTTCTACCTGGCGCGCGGCCTTCCGCCGGTGGCATCGACGCTCAGCGTGATGTTCATCCCCGTGCTCGGTGTGTTCAGCGGCGCGGTGTGGCTCGGCGAGGTCGTGCACTGGCAGGACTGGGTCGCCGTCGCGCTGATGATGGTGGCGATCGCCTCGGTGCTCTGGCCCTCGCGCAGCGCCGCCGCCAAGGCCTGACGAAGACGGCTCAGGTCGTCGTCTGCACGTGCAGCCGGCTGGTCTTGCAGCGGTGCAGCGCGCGGTAGTGCTCCAGCGGCCGTCCGTTGGCACCGTAGGCAATCGAATCGATGCGCAGCAGCGGCTCGGGCTGCGGCAGGTCGAGCAGCTTGCAGGTTTCGGCATCGGGCAGCACGGCATCGATCCAGCGCTCGGCGCGCACCAGCCGCAGCCCGTATTGCCGGCGCAGCACGTCGTACAGCGAGCGGTCTTCCAGGCGTGCTCGGTGCAGCCCGGGTGCAAGATCCGCCGGCACCACGGTCTCGACCAGCAGGCGCAACTCGCCATCGACGCTGCGAAGGCGCTTGAGCGCGACGACTTGCGTATCGTCGGCCAGCCCCAGTGACGAGGCCTCTTGCGCGGTGGGCGCGCGCAGTTCCTGCGTGAGGATCTGCGTGCGCACCGAGCGGCCCTTGCGCTCCATCTCGTCGGAGAAGCCCAGCACGGTCGAAACAAAATCTTCGTCGCGCTCGCGTGCCGACACGAAGGCGCCGCGACCCTTGATCTTGTAGATGAGGTTGTTGCGCACCAGGTCGGCCAGTGCCTCGCGCACCACGATGCGCGAAATGCCGAACTGCTCGCCCAGCTCCGCTTCGGAGGGCAGCTTGGCGCCGATGGGCAGCACGCCTTGCAGGATCTGCAGGCGAATGGCGTCGCGAAACTGCGCCCACAGCGGCGATTCGGAGTTGCGGTCGAGCACGGTCGACATGTCGTTGGGACTGTTCACTTTTAGGCTTGGCCAAGCACTGGGTTGGCCATCAATGATGCATCGAAAGAAGGTTGTTCGCCTGCCGGCACGGCATGAAGGCGTACGTTGTGCCGCTCGCGCAGCGCCGTGGTGCAGGCGCACAGCTCGTTGTGGGCATGCACGGCGTCCCAGCCCAGCGCCTCGGCCGCAACGCCCGCGATCTCGGCCAGGGCTGCGTCGGTCACCAGGCCGCGAATGGCCAGCAGCGTGCGGCGAATCACGAGGTCGTCCAGGTGCACCACGCCGGTTTCAAGGCACAGGTACGACAGCTCGACGGCCGAATAATCCGGCGCATGCTCGAGCGGCACGTCACCCGACGCCGCAAGGCGCTGCGCAAGCGGCAGCGCCTTCGAGCCGTAGCGCGCCAGCAGGTTCAGCGCGCGCGTGCGGCCCATGCCGGAGGCCGCCATCATCTTCTCGATGAAGCGGTCGGCCGCCGCTGCATCGGCCGGCAGCTCCGCGCCACCGCCAATGGGCAGCAACTCGGTCGATGCGGTGCGCGAGCGGCCCAGCAGCTGCATCACTTCGTTGGTGGCTTCTTCGGCCAGCGAGCGAAAGGTGGTCCACTTGCCGCCGACCAGGCCGACGATCGCAATGTCGCGCGTCGCATTCGGCGGATCGACCACCACAGAATGGTCGCGCGAAATCTGGCCCGGCTTGTCCGCATCGGAGCGCGCAAGCGGCCGCACGCCAACGTAGGTGTAGACCACGTCGCCGCGGCCGAAGGCCATGTTGGGGAAAACCTCGCGCAGCACGTCGATCAGGTAGTCGACCTCCGCCGGTTCGGTGACGATCTGGTCCGGGTCTTCCACCGGGATGTCGGTGGAGCCCACCAGCACGCGGTCCAGGAACGGGTAGACGATGCACACGCGCCCGTCCACCGCCTCGAAGTAGGCCATGCGGCCATCGAGCGCGTCGCGCAGCGCCGGGTGGTCGAGCACCAGGTGCGAGCCCTTGGTGCCCATCACGCGCGGACCGCCGCCGCCGAGCACGGCCGCGCTGCGGTCGAGCCATGCGCCCGTGGCATTCACCACGGTGTCGGCCGTCACGCGCACCAGTGCGCCGGTGATCTCGTCGCGCAAGGTGAGGATGTTGCCCGCGCAGCCCATCACGCGGCAGTAGTTCGAGGCCGCGGAGCGCGGCTGGTCGCGGCAGGCATCGCCGATGAGCTCAAGGATGAGCCATTCGGGATGGCTGATCCACGCATCGAAGAAGGTGGCGGTCCAGCGGATGGCCGCGCGGAACAAACCACGGTCGGCCGAAGGCACGCGGCTGATGCGGTGCCCCGGCATCACGCGCTGGCGGCGCCCCAGCAGGTCATAGAGCCGCAGGCCCAGCGCCACCGCCAGCAGGCCGCGTGTGCGCTGCGGCGGCGTACGGCCGAAGAACTTGAGCGCGCTGCTCATCAGTCCGCCGAAGAAGTTGGCAAGCGGCACCACCGTCTTGAGCGGCCGCACCAGGTGCGGCGCATTGCGCAGCAGCAGGTTGCGCTCGCGCGTGGCTTCGGCCACCAGCGAGAAGCTGCCGCTCTCCAGGTAGCGCAGGCCGCCGTGGATCATGCGCGAGGGCGCGCTGCTGGCGCCTGCGCCAAAGTCGCCCTTGTCGACGATGAGGCAATCGACGCGCTGCAGCGACAGGTCGCGAAACACGCCGACGCCGTTGATGCCGGCGCCCACGATCACGGTGGAAAAATGGCGACCCGCCAGCGAGGCGGGACGCACGAAAGGAAGTTGCCAGGCGCTCATCTCGCACTTCCCGAGATGGGGGTGAATACAGGTGACATGCTGTCGATCAGTTCGTTGAAACCGGCGTTGAAATCCGCATGGGCGCTGGCGTCCCGTGCATCGGGTTCGACCACTTCGCAGGGCGCGAGCAATGGGCTGCCCTGGGCCGCGTCGTCGAGGCCTTGCGACATGGCCGCATAGATTGCGGCGCCGCGCGCACCGGTCTCGTCGTCGGCGCAGCGCTCGACCGGGCGCCCAAGAAAAGCGGCGAGCAGGCGCACGAGGCGTGCATCGCTCGCGCCGCCGCCGAGCACCGTCATCTGGCTCACCGCGAGGCCGCCTGCGGCCAGGCGCGCCGTATGCCGCGCGTGCAACGCCGCCACGGAATCGACCACGGCACGTGCCATGTCCGAGCGCGTGTGATGGCTCTTGAGGCCCACGAAGCCGGCGGTCACGCCACCGCCTCCGTTGACGAAGGGCAGAAAGCGCAGGCCGCCAGCGCCCAGCGGCACCGTCATGGCCAGGTCGACCACCGCGCGTGCATCGGGCAGTGCGAGCACGCCGGCCAGCCAGGCGATGTTGGCCATCGACGACGGGCTGTTCTCCATGTAGAGCCGCTGGTTGCTACGGCCGAAGTTCACGACGGCTGCGACGGCGGGCTTGGGCGCCATCACCGGCCCGATGACCGCGTTCACGCACCAGGTGCCGAACACCGACACCGCGCGGCCGCGCTCTTCTGCGCCAATCGCCGTCATCGAGGCGAGCAGGTCGATGGCGCCCATGGCCACCGGAATGCCCGCGGGCAATCCGCACAGCGCGGCCTCGGAGGGCAAGAGCTTTCCGATCACGCTGCCGCTGGGCACGATGGGACCGAAGGCACGCGGACTCAGGTCCGCAAGGCCCGAGGCATCAAAGGCCGCCTGCGACCAGGTGCCGGTGGCGAGCGACACCAGGCCGGCGGTGCTCGCATCGCTCGCGTCGGTGGCAATTTCGCCGGTCAGCAGAAAGCCGAGGTAGTCCTTGGCGAACAGCAGGCGGCGCAGTTCGCCGCGCTGCACCGCGTCCGTGCCCAGCAACTCGGCGGCGATCACCGTGGGCTGCCCTGGCCAGGGGCTGCAGCCCACGTCCTCGAACAGTTGCGCACCGTGGCTCGACGCCAAGGCGCGCGCCCGGGCATCGGCACGCTGGTCGGTCGATGCGACGGCACGGCCGCCCGCGAGCTGGTTGTCGGCATCGAGCGCATAGAGGCCGGCGCCGTGACCGGTGCAAGCCATGGCGCGAACCTCGGCCGTGCGCGCGCCGAGCTGCCGGGCGACATCTCGCAGCACGTGCGTCAGTGCCGCGCGTATCGCCGCAGCGCCCACCTCGCAGCCGCCACCGGCCAGCCGGTCGTGCGGCAAGGGCATGCGGGACAACGCAACGGTGCGGCCGCTCGCAGCTTCGAGGGCCAGCGCCTTCAGGCTGCTCGAGCCCATGTCGACGCCGATCAATATGTTTGGCTTCATGTCATAACAGCTTCTGCGACTTGAAAGCGGGTCGCCAGTAGCGTTTCCCCTAGTTATCGCGGCAAACAACCCGCGATTACATTCTACCTGTCATAACAACTGTCGTGACAACAAGGTCCCAAAGATCTGCTCCCCAAAGGCAGGTCGCAAGCTCTGCCAGTCAACGCGAGGAGACACAAGATGAGGCGAAATTTCCTGAAGTCCGCTGCGGCCGCCGGTATCGGCCTGGCCGGCACCAGCGCATTTGCGCAGTCCACCCCCACGGCCGCCGCCACCGGATTGCGCGGCAATGCCAGCGACGTGTACGTGATGAACGTGATGGTGTCGGGCGTCGAATACTGGTTTCCGGTCTACGAAATGATGAAGCAGCTCGGCCGCACGCTGGGCGTGCGCACGCGCTACACCGGCACGCCCGAGTACGACGTGAACAAACAGCTGGCCTCGTTCGAGCAGGAACTGGCGCGCAAGCCCGCGGGCATCCTGCTGCACCCGATGAACCCCGATCCGTTCATCGAGCCGATCAACCGGGCGGTGGCCATGGGCATCCCGGTCGTGACCTTCGCGGCCGACTCGCCCAACTCCAAGCGCGCCTCCTTCGTCACGTCGGACAACGACCGCGAAGGCACGCAGGCGGCCGACGCGATTGCGGCGGCACTGGGCGGCAAGGGCGAATATGCGGTGCTCGAGAACCCGGGCCAGGACAACCACGACCGCCGCATCGCGGCCTTCATCAACCGCATGAAGGCCAAGCACGCGGGCATGAAGCTGGTGGGCCGCGCTGCCAGCAACCAGGACCCGAGCAAGGCCTACCAGGCGGTGCTGAGCCTGGCGCAGGCCAACCCGAACCTGGGTGCGCTGTTCATGCCCGAAGCCAACTCGGCGTTGGGTGCAGCGCAGGCCAAGATCGAATCGAAGAAGAACATCCGCGTGATGTGCTGCGACGTGAACGCCAAGATCCTCGACATGATCAAGGCCGGCGACGTGTTCGGCGCCATCAACCCCAACCAGGGCATGCAGGGCTACATGGGCATGATGATGCTGTTCCTGGCCAAGAACCCTTCGCTCATCGACCCGATGAACGACGCCAAGCGCAACGGCACCAATCCCATGTCGGTGCCGTTCCTGGACAACGGGCTGTCGGTGGTGAGCAAAGCCAACGCCGACGACTTCTACTGGGACAAATACCTCGCTCGCCGCGGCACCAAGGGAATCGGCGAATGAGCGCAGCGCCGGGCCGCCCCAAGCAAGCTCGCACCGCAGCGCATGGCGCGGAGGTTGCCGAGTGACCACCTTGCTCGAACTGCGCGGCATCAGCAAGCGCTTTGGCGCTTCGCGCGCGCTCTCGGGCGTGGACTTCTCGCTGCATGCGGGCGAGATCCACGCCCTGTGCGGCGAGAACGGCGCGGGCAAGTCGACGCTGATGAACATCATCGACGGCATCCACCGGCCCGACGAAGGCGACATCGTTCTCAACGGCGAGAAGGCGGCCATCGACGGCCCGGCGCATGCCATGCGCCTGGGCATCGGCCTGGTGCACCAGGAGATCGCCCTGTGCGGCGACGCCACCGTGGCCGAGAACATCTTCATGCCGGAAATCAACGCGGGCAAGCAGGCGTGGATGAACTACGCCAGCCTGAACGCGCGCGCCGCCGAAGTGCTGGCGCGGCTCGGGCAAGACATTGATACCGCCACGCCCGTGAGCGAACTCAGCATTTCGAGCCAGCAGCTGGTCGAGATTGCCAAGGCGCTCACGCTGGACTGCAAGGTGCTGATCCTCGACGAGCCCACGGCCGCGCTCACCGACAACGAATCGGCCGCGCTCTTCCGCGTGCTGCACGACCTGAAGGCGCAGGGCATCGGCATCATCTACATCAGCCACCGCATGGCTGAAATATTCACCCACTGCGACCGCGTCACGGTGTTGCGCGATGGGCGCAACGTGCATTGCGGCCCGCTGGCCGGGCTGACGGCCGACGAGCTGGTGCGCCGCATGGTCGGCCGCGAGCTCGGCAACTACTACCCGCCCAAGCAAGCCGGCGCCGATCCTTCAGGCCCCGTGCTGGAGGTGGCCGACATCGGCGACGGCGAGCGCGTGCACGGCATTTCGTTCGAGCTCAAGCGCGGCGAGATCCTTGGCGTTGCCGGCCTGATGGGCGCCGGCCGCAGCGAACTGGCCGAAACGCTATGCGGCCTGCGTGCCGCCACGCAAGGCACGGTGCGCCTGAACGGCAAGGCGCTTGCCATCCGCAAGTACAGCGACGCGCTGCGCGAAGGCATTGCCTATCTCAGCGAAGACCGCAAGGCCGCGGGCGTGTACCTCGACCTGCCGATTGCGCAGAACATCTCTTCGATGGCGCTGGGGCGCGTGAGCTCCGCCTGGGGCCTGCTGCAGCGTTCGGCCGAACACCGCCTGGCACGCGAGCTGGGCGCCAAGCTCAACCTCAAGTCGGACGGGGTGGCCATCGAGGTGTCGAGCCTGTCGGGTGGCAACCAGCAGAAGGTGGCCATTGCCAAGCTGCTGGCCACCAACCCGTCGGTGCTGCTGATGGACGAGCCCACGCGCGGTGTGGACGTGGGCGCGAAGTCCGAGATCCACCACATCCTGCGCGAGCTTGCGAACCAGGGGGTGGGCGTGATCGTGATCTCTTCGGAGCTGCCCGAGATCATCGGCCTGTGCGACCGGGCGCTGGTGATCCGCGACGGGCGATTGGCCGGCGAATTGAATTCCAACGAAATGACGGAGGAAGCCCTGCTGCGGCTCGCCTCCGGACTCTGCGAACAGGAGATGGCATGAACTATCCGGCACAACTCGATGCGGGCATCGCACCCAGGCAGTCAGGAGGCGGGCCCGCAAAACCCACCAACAAGCTCACGAGCATGCGCGAGATGGGCCTGCTGCTGATCATTGCGGTGCTGTGCGTGGCAATGAGCTTTGCGTCGCCCTACTTCCTTACCTGGGAGAACGTGCGCGCGATGCTGCTGTCGTTCTCCATCGAAGGCATCGTGGTGGTCGGCATGACCATTCTGCTAATCGTCGGGGGCATCGATCTTTCGGTGGGCTCCGTGGTCTGCTTTGCGATGGTGGTCACGGGCAAGCTGTTTCTGATGGGCGTGGACCCGTGGATCGCGAGCCTGGTGGCCATTGGCGCGAGCGGGCTTATCGGGGCGATGATCGGTGGCTGCGTCACGCGCATCGGGCTGAACCACTTCATCGCATCGCTCGCCTTCATGGTGATCGTGCGCGGGCTGTGCCTTGCGCTCACGCAGGGCACCCCGCAGTCGCTGTTCTCGCTACCGCCCGAGTTCAAGTTCATCGGGCAGGGCACGCTGTTCGGCGTTCCCGCCGTCATCCTGATCTTCATTGCCATCGTCGTCGTGAGCGACTTCGTGCTGCGCCGCTCGACCTTGCTGCGGCGCGTGTTCTACACCGGCAGCAACGAGAAGGCGGCGCTTTATTCGGGCATTCGCGTGGGCCGCGTGAAATTCTGGGTCACGGTGCTGTGCGCCGCGTCGGCGGGCCTTGCCGGTGTGATCTACACGGCGCGCTTCGGCGCCGCCACGCCCACCTTCGGCGTGGGCATGGAACTCAACGTGATTGCCGCCGCGGTGATCGGCGGGGCCAGCCTCAAGGGCGGCTCCGGCACGGTGCTGGGCGCGGTGCTCGGCCTGGCGCTGCTGTCGGTGGTGACCAGCTCGCTGATCCTGCTGGACGTTTCGCCTTACTGGCAGGACGTGATCAAGGGCCTGATCCTGCTCGCGGCCGTGACCATCGACCACCTGTTGAACACGAGGAAGAAGACCAGATGAAGAGCGAGATGAAGCAGACCACGCTGGGCCCGTCGGGCATCGAATGCTCGGCCATCGGCCTGGGCACCTGGGCCATGGGCGGATGGATGTGGGGCGGCGGGGACAACGCGGCGGCCGTCGTCGCCATCCAGGCTTCGCTGGACGCGGGCGTGAACCTGATCGACACCGCGCCGGCCTACGGCCTGGGGCGCTCCGAAAGCATCGTGGGTACCGCGCTCAAGGGGCGCCGCCACGAGGCCGTCATCGCCACCAAGTGCGGCTTGGTGTGGCACACGCAACAGGGAACGCATTTCTTCGAGGAAGACGGGCACCCGGTGTACCGCTACCTCGGCCGCGATTCGATCTTCCATGAATGCGAAGAGAGCCTGAAGCGCCTGCAGACCGACTACATCGACCTCTACATCACGCACTGGCAGGACAGCACCACGCCCGTTGCCGAGACCATGGACGCGCTGCTCGACCTGAAGAAGCAGGGAAAGATCCGCGCCATCGGCGTGAGCAACGTGAGCCCCGAGACACTCGCGGAGTACCTGCGCCACGGCCCGGTCGATGCGGCGCAGGAGCGCTACAGCCTGATCGACCGCGAGATCGAAACCACGCTCGCGCCCTTGTGCAGCGAGTACAACGTGGCGGTGCTGGGCTACTCGTCGCTCGCGCTCGGCCTGCTAGCCGGCCCGATCGATCCGGCACGCGAGTTCAAGGGTGACGACCAGCGTGCGAGCAATCCGCGCTTCAGCGAAGCCAACCGCTCCAGGCTCAAGGCCTTCTTCGAAGAACTCGACCCGCTGCGCACGCAACTGGGCTGTTCGTTCGGCCAATTGATGATCGCCTGGACCATTGCACGAGGCACGGTCTCCGTCGCGCTGTGCGGCGCACGCGTGCGCCAGCAGGCCATCGAGAACGCCGGGGCCGGCGCGGTCGACCTGGGCGACGACGCCCTGCGGCAGATCGATGCCGCGGCCAAGCGACACCTGGGCGCACTCGCCTGACCTCCCCCCTTTTTTTTTCTCGACCCCAACAAGGAGTTCTTTCCATGTCGAAAGACAAGACAGCGCGGCTCAACCGGCTGCTGACCAATGGCCGCTGCCTGGACATTGCCCTGGACCACGGCGTGTGCAACGAGCCCTCGTTCCTCGACGGCCTGGAAGACATGCCTCAGGTCATGGACAAACTCCTGGCCGCAGGGCCTGACGCGATCCAGCTCAACTACGGGCAGTCCGACCTGCTGCAGGACCGGCCGGGCCGCGACAAGCCCGCGCTGGTGATGCGCATCGATATGGGCAACCCCTACAACGCCACGCTGCACCGCGTGATGTGGGCCCAGCTGCAGAACGAGCACGACCCGGTGCTGCCAGCCGTGCAGCGCGACGCGGCCTGCGTGGTGGTCAACCTCTTCATGCTGCCGAACGAACCCGACCTGTTTCGCCAGTGCGTGCAGAACATTGCGCGCGTGCGCGCCGACTGCGACCGCTACGGCATGCCGCTGATGATCGAGCCGCTGGTGATGCAGTCGCCCACGCCCGGCAGCCGCTACCAGGTCGATGGCGACGCCGAAAAGATCGTCACGCTGGTGCGCCTTGCGCGCGAAATGGGCGCCGATATCGTCAAGGCCGACCCGACCAGCGACCCCGCCGACTTCCACCGCGTGGTGCAGGCGGCGCGTTGCCCCGTGCTCGTGCGCGGCGGCGGGCGCGAAGACCTGCAGCAAGTGTTCGCACGCTCGCGCACGCTGCTGGACCAGGGCGCCGTCGGCATGGTGTACGGACGCAATGTGTACCAGCACGCCAACCCTTCGTCGGTGGTGAGCGCGCTGATGGCCATGATCCACCGCGGTGCGAGCGCGCAGGAAGCCTGGGCGCTCTACGAATCGGGCGGCGCCGCCTAGGCAACGAAAAAGCGCCGGCGCAAGAACCAAGAAGAAATCAGCACGGCAGGCGATGCACCCGTCGCCTGCCGGGGTGCGTCCTGCGCGCGCACTGGAGAGAGGTCGAGCAACGGGTTGCCCTGCGAACTTCTAACAATCTGGAGGCGACGATGAAGATCCGGTATTTCTTGATGGCGTTCCTGGCCCCGCTCGTCACATTGCTGACGCATGCGGCCATCACCGGGGTCAGCCCGATGACCACCCTCGACAACATGGCAACGGCTGTAGCCGATGCCATGGCCGATCCGCTCCCGCTGCAGGGGCCGGGCCTCGGCAACCTTAGCTACACGTCGGCCGAGCTGTTCAAGCCGGTGTCGATGATCACCAGCCTCGCGCACCCGCTCGATCCTGCGCACAGCAGTGCCTACGAGTCGCGCGAGGTGCCTGCCACATACCCGGGCCGCAAAGACTACGGCATGAACGCGGGCATCATGATCAACGGCTACTTTCTCACCTCCTTCGCGCCGGACAGCGGACTGGGCCCGGGCGGCTTTCTTCTGTACGACGTGTCGAATCCGCGGCAGATCAAGCTGGTGAAAAAGATCTACGAACCCGAAGCCCGCACCAAGGAGTTCCGCGAAACGCACTCCTTCGGCACTGCAAAGATCGGCGGCAAGACCTACGTGGTGCTGCCTAGCATCTACGGGGTGGAGTTCTGGGACTTCACCGACATCAACGACATCAAACAGGTAAAGAAACTGGCCCTGCCCGGCGTCAACGCCGGCGACTACGAAGACGTGAGCTGGCAGCTCTGGTGGCAGGCGCCCTACCTGTACGTGGCCTCGGCGGGCCGCGGCATGTTCATCGTCGATGCCAGGGACCCCGCGAACGCGGTGGTTGCGAACCGCGGTGCCGGCAAGCCCAACCCGGTGCCCACGGGCGAGCTCGGCAACTTCCGGATCGGCCCGATCTTCACCATGGGCAACCACATGGTGCTGACCGCGATGGAGAGCAACGGCGGTTTCGCGAGCCTGGACATTTCGGATCCGCTCAACCCCAAGGTGCTCGACTCGATCGTGGGCACAACGCCGTTCTACTACGCCACCTGCTTCGACGGCCGGAACCTGCACGCTTCCACGCGCGGCGGCGGCGCCAAGATGTACAGCTACGACCTGAGCGACCGCTCGCGCTTCGTGGCCGAGGACAACCGGTTGGTCATCGACGAACAGCTGTACTGCGCCACGCAGGACAACTATGTGATCCAGGGCGCGCAGACACGCATCCACAAGGTCGACGTGAGCAATCCGCTGAACCACCTCGAGGTGGGCCGCGGCAGCATCCTGCGCGAGGACGACCCGAACTTCTCGCATTCGGACAACGGCCAGGTCGCGATGTTCGGGAACCTCGTCTTCGTGGGCAACGACCACGGCTCGGGCAGCGGCTTCATCGTGCATGCTGTGGACCCGGACGCCACCAAGCCTGAAGTGAAACAGGTCTCGCCGGCCAACGGCGCGAAGCAGCAGGCGCTCACCTCGCGCATCGGCATCGGCATGACCGACAACATTCGCCCCGAGAGCGTGAACGCCAACACCTTCGTCGTTCGTGCGGTGGGCGGCAACACGCTCGCGGGCACGTACAGCGTGCAGCTGGGCATCATCAACTTCCATCCCGAGCAGCCTCTGCAGCCGGGCACCAGCTATGAAGTGTTCCTGCCGGCCAACGGCGTGAAGGACTATGCGGGCAATGCCATCGGGGCCGACTTCAAGTCGGTCTTCAACACCGGCAATGCAACCGACATCAACCTGCAGCACTACTGGACGTTGGCGGGCAACCTCTCCGACCAGATCGGCAGCAACAACGGCACTCCGGCGTCGGGCGATGCGTTCGAGAGCATCGGCATGAGCTTTGCGGCGCGCACCGCGGGCGTGCCGCTGAAGAACGACACCGTCGCCACGACGCTCGGCGGCACCGCCTCGCTGAGCTTCTACATGAAGACCACGCAGGCAGGCAGCGCCAACCCATGGACCGCGCCCGGCATCTTCGGCCGCGACCAGGCCAACGGCGCGGACGATGTGTTCTGGGGCTGGATCGACAACAGCGGCTTCATGAACCTCTCGGTCGCCAACAAGGCCACCAACAACCCGGGCACCCGCTCGCAAACTGCCGTGAACGACGGCAACTGGCACCACGTGGTGATGACCCGCGACGCAGCCTCGGGCGCGCAGGCCATGTACGTGGACGGCGTGAAGACAAGCTCTACCGGCCTCACCGGCACCAAGGGGTTGGCAAACAAGTTCCAGGTCATGG
Organism: Variovorax paradoxus; assembly: GCF_029919115.1. NCBI lineage: Bacteria > Pseudomonadati > Pseudomonadota > Betaproteobacteria > Burkholderiales > Comamonadaceae > Variovorax > Variovorax paradoxus. The sequence continues at coordinate 3,053,164 of NZ_CP123990.1, read as the reverse complement.
GCCAGATCCAGGGCAACACCGACCTGTTCAAGGGCACGCTCGCAGAGGTGCGCGTGTACAGCCGTGTGCTCACCGACAGCGAGGTGGCCACGCTGCGCGGGCAGGCCATCATCGGCGACCCCGGCATCGGCGGCGGGCCGAAGATCGTCAACGGGCAACTGGTGTTCGATCCCGCCACGCTCGGCAGCAGCGGTGCGCAGTTCCGCTGGAACTTTGGCGACGGCACGCAGACGGCCTACTCCACCCAGCCGCGCTACACCTACACCTACACGCGCCCGGGCCACTACACCGTGACGCTCACGGTGCGCGATGCGAGCGGGCGAGAAAGCTTCTACACCTACAACGTGACGGTGATCGCACCGGTCACCGCAAGGCCGCCCACGCACACCACCAACATCACGGGCGATGCGAACGCGGTGTACGCCGTCAACCCCGACAGCGGCACGGTCGCCGCCATCGACGCGCAGACCCTGGCCAAGCGCTGGGAAGTGCGCGTGGGCGACGAGCCGAAGACGCTGGCCGTGGGCCCCGATGGGCGCATCTGGGTCACGGTGCAGGGCGAGGACAAGCTGGTGGCGCTCAGCGCGGCCGACGGCAGCCTCTCGGCCACCGTGCCGCTCGCCTATGGGAGCGGCCCCTACGGCGTGGCCTTCACCCCCGACGGCGCAAAGGGCCTGCTGACGCTGGAGAGCAAGTCGGTGCTGATGAGCTTCGAACCGAGCAACGGCGCCACCACCGGCGCGGTTGCGCTCGAAGGCAACCTGCGCGGCATTGCGGTGAGCGCCGACTCGCAGCTGGCCTATGTCACGCGCTTCAAGTCGAAGATGACCGGTGGGCAGCTGCACAAGGTGAACCTGCAGAGCATGAGCGCCATGACCGCCATCGCACTGCCGGTGGACACCACCACCGTGGACACCGAGAGCCGCGCTCGCGGCGTTGCCAACTACCTGAGCCAAGTGGTGATCTCGCCCGACGGCCGGCGCGCGGTGCTGCCTTCGAAGAAGGACAACATCGTTCGCGGCAAGTTCAGGGACGGCAACAACCTGCTGCACGACCAGACGGTGCGCTCCATCCTCTCGCAGGTCAACCTGCAGACCGCCGCGGAAGTGTTCGACGAGCAGATCGACTTCGACGACCGCGCACCCGCGCGCGCGGCGCTGTTCTCTTCATCGGGCGATTACCTGTTCGTGGCGCAGATGGAAGGCAACCGCGTGGCCATCGTCGACCCTTACAGCCGCACGGTGCGCGGCGAGATCAACGCCAGCAGCGCGCCGCACGGCCTTTACCTGGACTCGGTGCGCAAGCGGCTGTTCGTCAACAACTTCCTGGCACGCTCGGTGTCGGTGCACGACGTGGCCCTGGTGCTGAGCTCGGAGACCAATGCCGCGACCTTCCTGCAGAACGTTTCGACGGTGGCGCAGGAGCCCATGGCGGCCGCAGCCCTGCGCGGCAAGCAGGTGTTCTACAACGCCTCCGACCGGCGCATGAGCAAGGACAACTACATCTCGTGCGCGAGCTGCCATGCCGATGGCGGCGACGACGGCATGGTGTGGGACTTCACGCAGCGCGGCGAGGGCCTCCGACGCACCATCAGCCTCATGGGCAAGCGCGGCGCGGGCCACGGCAAGATGCACTGGACCGCCAACTTCGACGAGGTGCAGGACTTCGAGAACGACATCCGCAACGAGTTCGGCGGAACGGGCTTCCTGAGCAACGCCGACTTCGCGGCCACGGCCGACCCGCTGGGTGCGCCCAAGGCCGGCAAGAACGCGCAGCTCGACGACCTTGCGGCCTACCTGGGTTCGCTGAACAAGTACATGCGCAGCCCGGCGCGTGCGGCGGACGGCAGCCTGAGCGTGGAGGCGGCGCGGGGCCAGACCGTGTTCAACACGGCGCAGTGCGCCACCTGCCACACCGGCGGCACCTTCCGCGACGGCCTGCGGCACGATGTGGGCACGATCCAGCTCTCATCCGGCAAGGGCATCAACCAGCCGCTGGCGGGCCTGGGCTTCGACACGCCCACGCTCTCGGGCACCTGGAACACCACGGCCTTCTTCCACAACGGGCAGGCGGCCACCTTGCAGGATGTGCTGAGCGGCGGCCACGGCAACGCGTCGAGCTTGCCGGCGACCGACGTGGTGGCGCTGCGCGAGTACGTGCGCTCGCTGGACACGGCCCCGGCGGTGGTCACGCGCCTGCGCTCGGACCTGAACCCCACGATGTGCGTGAACATCAAGGGCGCGCTCACCACCAGCGGCACAACGGCGGTGCAGTGGCCCTGCGGCAATGCGGCCAACGAGAAGTTCACGGTGAACAGCATCACCGGCGGCTACGTGCAGTTCGTGGCCGAACACAGCGGGCTGTGCCTGGCGCAGAACGGCACCGCAACCACCAACGCCCCGGTGGTGCAGGTGGCCTGCTCGGCCGGCAACACGGCGCAGTGGAGCCTGGTGGGCGGAAGCATCCGCAACCGCGCATCGGGTTCGTGCCTCGACGTGCCGGGCAGTGCGACGGCGCAGGACACCGCGCTCATCACCTGGACCTGCAACGGCGGCACGAACCAGAACTGGACGCAGCTTCCGTAGGCGCCGCGAAGCTTCATGAAAAGCTGGCCGTTTCGACGGCCGGCTTTTTCAATTGCCCTCGGGCGAACGCGGCCCGATCCGTCAGAAGCGGCGGTTGTAGGAGAAGGTCACTCCCGCGCTGCCGAGAACGGCGGCCTGTATCGCATCCCGAGGGGTCAGGCGCCAGCCGATCGCCGGAATGATGGCCGGTGAGAAGCCGCCAACGTTGAATGGCACCTTGTCCTTGAAGCGCCCGCGGTAGCCATAGATGATGCCGCCGGACAACTTGAAATACAGGGAATCGGTGCCCGGCAGCGCATTCCACTCGTGGCCGTAGTAGACATAGGCGGAGGCTTGGCCGAAGGAATTGCTGAAGAGTGCGCCTCCCACTGTCGAACCGTCAGGTGCAATGCGCTCCAGCCCGAGCAGAACGACACGGCGGTGCTCCGCGTCCTTGTGCCAGTGATGCGTGAAGGGCGCAACCACAAGCTCCCACTTCGCTGCGGCAACCGGCTCGGGAGAGTTGGCTGAACCGGCTCCCACGCTCGCGTATGCGGTTGCACAAACACTGGCACAAGCGCTCGCCGCCAACATGGCTACCGCCCGCCAGGCATTGCATTTCTTCATTGTTGATCCCTGGTGTTTTATTTATTGGACGCGGTTGCCGGCGACAGATGGTCTGTGCCGGTCGAGGTCCCCGGTCCGGGATCGAGCCTACCCCCGGTCCGGCAGGCCGCCAGGGCGTGGCCGGCCAGCAAACCACACGAAGCGCCTCATTCTTCACGGTTAGGGGGCGCCATAAGCATGACCTCCCGCGTCATGGACCGCGCGCACCCGCTTTGAGAAAGTACCTCCATCGATCAACCACAAGGAGAAAACACCATGACCGGCTTCAACATTCTTCCGCTCGCAGTGGCCCTGCTGATCGGCATCGCGGCGCTCGGCTCCTGCCTGGGCATTGCGCTGGTCGGCCAGAAGTTTCTCGAGAGCAGCGCACGCCAGCCCGAAATGATCGACGCGCTGCAGACCAAGTTCTTCCTGGTGGCCGGCGTGACCGACGGCGCCTTCATCATCGCCACCGGCATCGGCCTCTGGTTTGCCACCGCCAGCCCGTTCGGCTGAGGCGGGCCGCGCACCAGGAAGTGACACGATTCACTGGCACCATTCGTGCTAGCACCGTTGACACCGAATTGTTTATGGTTAAAGTATTTAGCTATCAACGGTTCGATGTTCCTGGCACCGCATGGCGCGGTGCCGGTGCATCGTTTCACCCTTCCTTTGCCCGGAGAACCCATGAGCCACCCGTCCCCGAAGTTGCCCGCGCTGCCGCGCACCTTGCTCTCGCTGCTGCTCTGCGGTGCAGCCCTTGGCGGTGCGGCATCCGCCACGGCCGCGCCCGTCAAGGTGGGCCTGGCGCTCGACATCTCTGGGCCCTTTGCGGCATTGGGTGCCGAGGCACGCGACGGCTTTGCGCTCGGCATCAAGCAGCTGGGCGGCAAGCTCGGCGGGCAAGACGTGGAGTTTGTACAGGCCGACATGGCCGGCAGCCCCGACCAGGCCAAGCAGCTGGTCGACCGCATGATCCAGCGCGACAAGATCGATATTTTCAGCGGCCCCATCGGCTCGAACGTGGCACTGGCCGTCGGCCCGACGCTGTTCAACGCCAAGGTGCCGTACCTTTCGGCCAACGCAGGCCCCAGCCAGTTTGCGGGCGCCCAGTGCAATGCATTCTTCTTCGGCACCGCATACCAGAACGACCAGTTCCATGAGGCCGCCGGCAAGTTCGCGCAGGACCGCGGCTTCAAGAAGACCGTGCTCATCGCGCCGAACTATCCCGCCGGCAAAGACGCGCTGGGCGGCTTCAAGCGCCAGTTCAAGGGCCAGGTGGCCGACGAGCTCTATACCAAGCTCGGCCAGATCGACTACGCGGCCGAGCTCGCGCAATTGCGCGCGGCCAAGCCCGACTCGATCTACTTCTTCCTGCCCGGCGCGATGGGCATCAACTTCATCAAGCAGTTCGTGGGCGCGGGTCTCTCGAAGGACATCACGCTCGTGACCAGCGGCTTCTCGGCCGACGAAGACGTGATCGGCGCCGTGGGCGAGCCGATGCTCGGCCTGTTCAACACCTCGCACTGGGCGCACGACCTGGACAACGCCGCCAACAAGGCGTTCGTGGCCGCCTTCCGCAAGGAATACAACGGCCGCTATCCGTCTGTGTATGCAGCGCAGGCGTATGACGCCATTCTTGCGATGGACGCCGCCGTGAAGCAGGCCGGCGGCAACGCGCAGAACCGCGAAGCCGTGGTGGCCGCTCTCAAGAAGGCCAACTACGCCTCGACGCGCGGCAACTTCAAGTATGCGAACAATCACTTTCCGATCGAGAACTTCTACCTGCGCGTGATCGGCAAGGATGCACAGGGCAAGGTCACGAACAAGCTGATCAACACCGTTCTCACGAACTACGGCGACTCGTACGCCGCAAAGTGCCCCCTCAAGTGAGCGGCATCCTCGTTCTCGAGCAGCTGCTCAATGGCCTCGGCTATGGGCTGATGCTGTTCCTGCTGGCGGCGGGGCTCACGCTGGTGTTCGGCATCATGGACGTGCTGAACCTGGCGCACGGCTCGCTCTTCATGTCGGGGGCCTATGTGGCGGCCGAGGCGCACACGCGAACCGGTTCGTTCACCGCGGCCATCGTCATTGCGGTGGCCGTGACGGTCGTGGTGGCGCTGCTGCTCGAAGTGCTGCTGATGCGGCGCCTCTACACGCGCGACCACCTCGCGCAAGTGCTCGCCACCTTCGGCGTGATCCTGGTGGCGGACGACATCGTCAAGATGGCATGGGGGCCTTCGCCGGTAATGGCGCCCACTCCGGCCGCCCTGTCGGGGCCGATCGAGCTGGTGGACGGCCTGCCCTACCCGGCGTACCGCCTCGTGATCCTTGCCGGTGGTCTGCTGGTGGCGCTCGCGCTCTACCTCCTGGTCAACCACACGCGCATCGGGATGCGGGTGCGCGCGGGCGCTTCGGACCGACCGATGGCCGAGCTGATGGGCGTGCGCGTGGGCCGCATCTTCAATGGCGTGTTCCTGCTCGGCGCGGCGCTGGCTGCACTGGCCGGCGCGCTGATGGGGCCCATCGTCGCGGTGCAGGTGGGCATGGGCGAAGCCATCCTGATCCCGGCGCTGGTGGTGCTGGTGATCGGCGGCATCGGCTCGGTGCGCGGCGCCTTCGTGGCCGCACTGCTGGTGGGCGTGGTCGACACCATCGGCCGCGCCTTCGTGCCGATGCTGCTGCGCGCCACGCTGCCGCCTGCCACGGCGGCCGACCTCGGCCCGCTGTTCGCCGAAGTCGCGATGTACGCGCTGATGGTTGTCGTCCTCATCTTCCGGCCCTCCGGCCTTTTCTCGGCACGGTCGTGAAATGAAGTCTTCCTCACGCTATATCGGACTCGGGCTGCTCTTTGTGCTGCTCGCGGCGTTTCCGCTGGTCGCACCGCTGCTCGGGCTCGACTTCTACATCGGCTTCGTGCGGCGCGTGCTCGTGGTGGCGCTGGCCGCCGCTAGCCTCAACTTCATCCTGGGCTTCGGCGGCATGGTGGCGCTCGGGCATGCGGGCTTCATCGGCATGGGCGCGTACACGGTGGTGGCGCTCAGCGACGCGGGCGTGATGTCGGCGTGGGTCATGTGGCCCCTGGCCGCGGTGGTCGCCGGCGCGGTTGCGGCGCTCATCGGCACGGTGGCGCTGCGCACGCGCGGCGTGTACTTCATCATGACCACGCTGGCGTTTGCGCAGATGCTCTACTTCGTGGTGGTGTCGCTGCGACGCTATGGCGGCGACGACGGCTACACGCTCATGAGCCGGCCCACGCTGCTGCCCGGGCTCGACTTGGGCAACGAGTCGAACTTCTATTGGGTGGTGCTGGTCATCGTTGCGCTGGCGCTCTGGTGGCTGCAGCGCGCAACGCGGTCGCGCTTCGGCCACGCGCTCATGGGCATTCGCGACAACGAGACGCGCATGCGGGCGCTGGGCTACCCGGTGTTCCGGCTGCAGCTGGTGGCCTTCACCATTGCCGGCGCCATTGCGGGGCTGGCGGGTGCACTGCTTGCAGGCGGCAATGGCTTCGTGAGCCCGGCGACGATGCACTGGACGCAATCGGCCACGCTGCTCGTGATGGTGGTGATCGGCGGGCTGGGGCGCAGCTGGGGCGGGCCGGTGGGTGCCATCGTGTGGCTGCTGCTTGAAGAGTTCTTGAAGCAGCACACGGAGCATTGGCACATGCCGCTCGGGTTGTTGTTGATTGCCGTTGCGTTGTGGGCGCCTAAAGGGCTTGCTGCACTCTATAAGCGCCGCTTGCCCCTCACCCCGGCCCTCTCCCCAGAGGGGCGAGGGAGTAAAGCATGAGCCTTTTCAGAATCGAAGGGTTGGTCAAGCGCTTTGGCGGCTTGCTCGCAACCGACCATGTGAACCTGACCGTGGAGCGCGGCGAAGTGCATGCGCTCATCGGGCCCAACGGCGCCGGCAAGACCACGCTGGTCAACCTGATCACCGGGCTGCTCAAGGCCGATGCCGGGCGCATCCTGCTCGATGAGAAGGACATCACCGGCTTCAAGGACCACCAGCGCGTGGCGGCCGGCATGTCGCGCTGCTTCCAGGTGACGCGCGTGTTTGCCAAGGAAACCGTGCACGACAACCTCATGCTCGCGGCGCAGGCCCATGCGGGCAGCAGCCTGCGCTTCATGGCGCCGCGTGCAACCGAGCGTGGCCTGGTGGATCGCGCCGTGGCGCTGGCCGAACGCGTAGGCCTTGGCAGCGAACGCCACCGCATTGCGGGCACCTTGCCGCACGGCGCGCAGCGCGCGCTCGACGTGGCGCTGGCGCTCGCGGCCGAGCCCAAGCTGCTGCTGCTCGACGAGCCGATGGCCGGCATGGGCCCCGACGAATCGGCACGCATGGTGGAGCTGATCGAATCGCTGCGCGAGTCGATGGCCATCCTCTTGATCGAGCACGACATGGACGCGGTGTTCCGCCTGGCCGACCGGCTCACGGTGCTGGTGCAAGGGCGCGTGCTGATGAGCGGCACGGCCGACGAAGTGCGCGGACACCCCGACGTGCAGGCGGTGTATCTCGGGACGGAAGCAGAGGGGCACGCATGAACGCCGCCACCACATTGCTCGACGCGAAATCCGTCGAGGCCGGCTATGGCGCCAGCCAGGTGCTGTTCGGCATCGATTTGAAGATCGGCGCGGGCGAAGTGCTCGCGCTGTTAGGCCGCAACGGCATGGGCAAGAGCACGCTGCTGAAGGTGCTGACGGGCACGCTCGCGCCGATGCGCGGCAGCGTGCATTTCGGCGGCGATGCCATCGGCGGCCACAAGCCGGACGCCATTGCGCGGCGCGGCGTGGCCATCGTTCCCGAGGGGCGGCACGTGTTTCCCAACCTCAGCGTCGACGAGCACCTGCGCGCCTTCGCACGGCCACGCCCCGGCAGCGCGCCGCGCTGGACGGTCGAGGCGCTGTACGGCCTGTTTCCTCGCCTTGCCGAGCGCAAGGCCAATGCAGGCAACCAGCTTTCGGGCGGCGAGCAGCAGATGCTGGCGATTGCCCGTGCGCTCTCCACGCACCCGCGCCTGTTGATCCTCGACGAAGCCACCGAGGGCCTGGCCCCGGTGATCCGCGAGGAGATCTGGCACTGCATCGCCACGCTCAAGGCCGAAGGCGAAGCGATCCTGGTGGTCGACAAGTATGTGCAGCGGCTGCTGCCGCTGGCCGACCGGCATGTGATCCTGGAGCGCGGACGCGTGGTGTGGCAGGGCGACTCGGCCGCACTCGACGCCGACCGCTCGCTCTGGACGCGCTACCTGGGCGTGTAGCTCGGCTCGTTCGGTGCGGCGCACCCGGCCGGCGCCAAGTGCCGCGTCGGCGGCCTACTCGGGCGCCGCGTCGAGCCTCAGGATAAGGTCTCGGCTGGCCTGGTTGAGCCCGGTGACCTCCACCACGCTGCCATGCTTACGCAGTCGCTCGACCACCTTGTTGAGCGCGGCCACAGCGGTCACGTCCCAGAAGTGCGCTTGCGACACATCGATGTGCACGGGTGCGCCGTCGATCTCGCGCACGTCGAAGGCATCGACCAGCATGTCGGCCGACGCAAAGAACACCTGCCCGCTCACGCGATAGACGCGCGTGCCGCTTTCATCGACGGCTTCTGCATGCACATGCAGCAGGCGCGCGACCTTGAATGTGAAGAACACACCGCTCAGCATCACTCCGGTGGCCACGCCCGCAGCCAGGTTGTCGGTAGCGACAGTGACCGCCACCGTCGCGAGCATGACGGCGCTGGACATGCGCGGGTGGCGCACCAGCGTGCGCAGAGAACCCCAGTCGAAGGTGGAGGCCGACACCATGACCATGATGGCCACCAGCGCCGCCACCGGCACTTGCGACACCCAGGGCTTGAGCAGCACCATGAGAATCAGCAGGAAGACGCCCGCGAACAGCGTGGACAACCGGCCGCGCCCACCGTAGCGCACGTTGCTCACGGTCTGGCCGATCATTCCGCAGCCCGCAATGCCGCCGAAGAAACTCGCGGCGACATTGGCCACGCCCAGGCCGCTGCATTCGCGGTTCTTGGAGCTCGGCGTGTCGGTGAGGTCGTCCACCACGCTGGCGGTCATCATCGATTCGAGCAGCCCGACCATCGCGATGGCGAAGGCCGGCAGCGCAATGATTCGCAGCGTTTCGAGCGACATGGGGACCGACAGCCAGGCGAAGGTCGGCAGCGCGTCGGGAAGGTGGCCCAGGTCGGCCACAGTCTTGAGCGGCAGGTCCAGCCAATGGCCCGCGAGCGTGACCACCACGATGCACACCAGCGGAGATGGCACGGCTGTGGTGATGCGCGGCAGCAGGTAGATGATGGCAAGCCCCAACGCCACCATGGCCCATGTGGCCGTGTTGGCGCCGATGAAGTGCGGCATCTGCGCCGCGAAGATCAGGATGGCCAGCGCGTTGACGAAGCCCGTGCGCACCGATGTGGAAACGAAGCGCATCAGCACGCCGAGCCGCAGCAGGCCGAACAGGATCTGCATGGCCCCGGCCAGCACGCCGGCTGCCAGCAGGTACGGCAGGCCGTGCGCATGCACCAGCGGTGCGGCCACGAGCGCCACCGACCCCGCTGCGGCCGAGACCATGGCTGGCCGGCCTCCGGTAAAGGCAATGACGATGCTGATGACGAACGAAGCAAACAGCCCGACGGCCGGATCGACACCGGCCACGAAAGAGAAGGCAATGACTTCGGGAATGAGGGCGAAGGTGGCGACGGCGCCGGCCATCAGTTCGCGCGGAATGCTCGGGAACCATTCGGCTCGCAAGCGGCTGTGTGGAGAAGACATGAGTGGAGAGCGGCCCGCGCGCGGCGACAAGAAAGGCCGCCACGCCTCACGGGCAGATGCTCTCGATTGTAGGTAGGGCCTCAGCCGCCCGACCTCGGGCCGTCACACCGAGCGCGTGATGCCGCCGTCCACGCGCAGGTTCTGGCCGGTGATATAGCCCGCGCCTTCCGATGCGAGAAAACCGATGACGGCCGCAATCTCGCTGCTCTTGCCGTAGCGGCCCATCGGAATGCGCGAACGAAACTCGGGCTTCTCGGGCAAGCTGTCGATGAAGCCCGGCAGCACGTTGTTCATGCGCACGTTCTGTGCGGCGTATTTGTCGGCAAAGAGCTTGGTAAAGGCCGCGAGCCCCGCGCGGAAAACGCCCGAGGTCGGAAACACCGGGTCAGGCTCGAAGGCGGCAAAGGTCGAAATGTTGATGATGGTGCCGCCGCCCTGCTTCACCATGAGCGGCGCCACAAGGCGGCTCGGGCGCACCGCGCTCAGCAGGTAGACATCCATGCCGCGATGCCAGTCTTCATCGGTAATCTCGAGAATGGGTGCGCGGGGACCGTGGCCCGCGCTGTTGACCAGCACATCGACGCGCCCCCATTCTTCAGTGACCTTGTCGACCAATCGCCTCAGGTCGTCGTTCGACTGGTTGGAGCCGGTCACGCCAATGCCACCGAGTTCGGCGGCGAGCGCTTCGCCCTTTCCGGATGACGAGAGGATGGCTACGCGAAAGCCGTCGTCCGCAAGTTTGCGTGCTGCTGCGGCGCCCATGCCGCTGCCGCCGGCGGTGACTATGGCTACTTTTTTGGGTGCTTCGGAAGACATGCGAGGTTCCTTGGTTCGTGCGAAGGCTGCATTTAGCCAAGGATTCGGGGCGTTTGCACGGGCTGGGACTCTTGTTCAGGGCGTGTGCAAAGGCCACCGGGTACTCCCCTCCGCGAATGTCCCCCGTCGGCTCCTCCTTTATTTCGCTGCGGGGAGCACCCGATGCCCTGTGCACTGGGGCACGCTGCTGGTGCAACGCTGATCAACGACCGGCGTGCATAACGCTCCCGTCGATGGGGTGCCTTGCGCAGCGAAATAAAGGAGGAGGCCGCAGGCCGGGGGACATTGCAGCGAAATAAAGGAGGAGGCCGCAGGCCGGGGGACATTCGCGGAGCAAGGTACCCCGTCGGCGGGAGCGCCGCCCCGAACGACGGCATAAAAAAAGCGGCACCGCCGCGAAGCGATGCCGCCTTTCCCAGAGAACCTAAGCGATCTGAACGAACCGCTTACACGCTCATGATCGAAACAGCCTTGGTGTTCAGGTAAGCCTCGAGCGCCTCCGGGCCGCCTTCCGAGCCATAGCCCGAATCCTTCACGCCGCCGAACGGCATTTCCGGCGACGGCGCGGCAGGCTGGTTGATCCACAGCATGCCGAGCTCGAGCCGCTGGCTCAGCAGATGCGCGTTCTTGATCGACTTGGTGAACGCGTAGCCTGCCAGGCCGAACGGCAGGCGGTTGGCTTCGGCAATGGCTTCTTCGAGCGTGTCGAAACCGCGGATCGCTGCAATGGGGCCGAAGGGTTCGTTGTTGAACACGTCGGCATCGAGCGGCACGTCGGTCAGCACGGTGGGTGCGAAGAAGTTGCCCGTGTCGCCGACACGTTCGCCGCCGGCCGCAATGGTCGCGCCCTTCTTGCGCGCATCGTCCAGCACATGGGCCATGGCCGTGAGGCGGCGTGCGTTGGCGAGCGGGCCGAGGGTCGTGCCTTCGGCCAGGCCGTCGCCGAGCTTCAGGCCTTCGGTGTACTTGACCAGCGTGCGGGCGAATTCTTCGCGCAGGCTGTTGTGCACCAGGAAGCGGGTGGGCGAAATGCAGACTTGGCCCGCATTGCGGAACTTGGCGGCGCCTGCGGCCTTGACGGCCAGGGCGACGTCGGCGTCTTCAGCCACGATGACGGGTGCGTGGCCGCCCAGCTCCATGGTCACGCGCTTCATGTGCGCGCCGGCCAGCGCGGCCAGCTGCTTGCCGACCGGCGTGGAGCCAGTGAAGGTGACCTTGCGGATGATCGGGTGCGAGATCAGGTAGTTCGAGATTTCGGCCGGGTTGCCGAACACCAGGCCCACGGTGCCGGGCGGAATGCCGGCATCGACGAAAGCCTGCAGCAGCGCGGCGGGCGATGCCGGGGTTTCCTCAGGCGCCTTCACCAAAAACGAGCAGCCAGTGGCCAGCGCGGCGCCGAGCTTGCGCACGATCTGGTTGATGGGGAAGTTCCACGGCGTGAAGGCGGCGACGGGGCCGAGCGGCTCCTTGATCACCAGTTGCTGCGCAGCCAGGTTGCGCGAGGGCACGATGCGGCCGTAGACGCGGCGGCCTTCGTCGGCAAACCATTCGATGATGTCGGCGGCGGCCAGCGTTTCGCCCTTGGCTTCGGCCAGCGGCTTGCCCTGTTCCTGGGTGAGCAGCTTGGCGATTTCAGGGGCGCGTTCGCGGATGAGGCCGGCGGCGCGGCGCATGATGGCGGCGCGCTCGTTGGCGGGCGTGTTGCGCCACTTTTCAAAGCCGCGCTGGGCGGCAGCCAGGGCACGGTCGAGGTCGGCGATGCTGGCATGCGCCACCTTGCCGATGGCCTTGCCGGTGGCCGGGTTCACGACGTCCAGGGTCTTGCCGCCGGTGGCGTCGACCCATTCGTTGTCGATCAGCAGGCGGGTGTCGGTGTAGCTGGCGGTCATGGCGAACTTTTCCTTCGAGGACTGGATGGTGAAAAAGGGGAAATCTGGATGCGCGGTGCGGCACCCGGAAGGTGCGCTTGCGACAGCGGCGGCAATTTGCCGCCGGGTGCATAGATTAACCCGAGTTCGCGAAGCCCGCCGGAGCCGGGAAACCGGCCCCTTTTGCCATTGCGGCCGCTACAGGATCAGGAGCGCGCGAAAGTCGTTGACGTTGGTGTTCGTCGGCCCGGTCACGAAAAGGTCGCCAATGGCATCGAAATAGCCGTACGCATCGTTGCGGTCGAGGTGGTCCGACAGCTTTCGGCCGGCCGCGGTGGCACGCGCCAGCGTATCGGGCGTCACGAAGGCACCCGCGTTGTCTTCCACGCCGTCGATGCCGTCGGTGTCCGCGGCCAATGCCCACACCTGCGGCTGCCCCATGAGCGCGCCGGCCAGGCCCATGCAGAGTTCGCCAGCCCGCCCGCCCCGGCCCTTGGCCTGCCCGGGCTGCCGCGGGCGGATGGTGACCGTGGTTTCCCCGCCCGAAAGAATGACGCACGGCCGCGCAAAGGGCTGGCCGCGATTTGCCACGGCGCGTGCGAGCGCGGCGTGCATCTTGCCGACCTCGCGCGATTCGCCTTCGATTTCGTCGCTGAGGATGTGCGCCTCGATGCCGGCCTCGCGCGCCGCCTTGGCCGCGGCTTCGAGCGACTGCTGCGGCGTGGCGATCATGTGGACTTCATGGCCGTTGAAAACCGCGTCGCCCGGCTTCGGCGTTTCGAGCTCGCCGCTCTCGAGTTGGGCGCGCACGGGCGCCGGCACCTCGATGCCGTAGCGGTCGAGGATGGCCAGCGCGTCGGCGCAAGTGGTGGCGTCGGGAACCGTGGGGCCGCTCGCGATGACTGCCGCATCGTCGCCCGGCACATCGCTGATGGTGAGCGTGACCACCCGCGCCGGGGCGCAGGCCGCGGCCAGCCGGCCTCCCTTGATGCGCGAAAGGTGCTTGCGCACGCAATTCATCTCGCCGATGTGCGCGCCGCTGTCGAGCAGTTGCTTGTTGATGCGCTGCTTGTCTTCCAGCGTGAGGCCCTCGGCGGGCAGCACCAGCAGCGACGAGCCGCCGCCCGAGATCAGGCACAGCACGAGGTCGTCGGCCGTGAGGCCCTGCGTCAGCGCGAGGATGCGCTCTGCGGCCTGCTGCCCGGCCGCATCGGGCACCGGGTGCGCGGCTTCGACGAGCTCGATGCGCTGGGGTACGCCCTCGGGCCGCGGCGGAATGTGGTCGTAGCGCGTGACGACGAGGCCCGACAGCGGCGCATCGGCTGGCCACAGGGCTTCGAGCGCCTGCACCATCGAGCCGCCCGCCTTGCCTGCGCCGAGCACCAGCGTGCGGCCCTTGGGCGGCTTCGGCAGATGGGCGCCCAGCGTGGAAAGGGGCAATGCGCGGTCCACCGCCACGCGGTACAGATGTTCGAGGAAGGCGCGCGGTGCTTCGCGCGGATCAGGCGCGGGCCCGAGTGACTGGATCGATGCGGTCATGGCTTGCGTTGTCTCCATCCGGCGATTGTGCGGCGAAAGGCGCGCCGCTCTCTTGACCGCGGTCTATCCCCGCGTCTAGTTCGTCTTGGCGCCGGCCTGGAACCAGCGGCCGATCAACGCCCGCTCTTCATCGGTGATGCCTGTTGCGTTGTTCATCGGCATGATCTTGGTGACCACCACCTGCTGATAGATAGCCTGCGCATGCGCCGCCACCTGGTCGGGCGTGTCGACGCGCACGTTCTTCATCTGCACGGCGGCGCCGTGGCACATGAAGCAGCGCTGCTCGAGCACCTTCTGCACGTCCTTGAATGCGACGGCCGGGGCCGCTGCTGCAGCCGCGGGCGCCGCAGCCGGCTCGGGCTTCATCCACACGATGGTCAGGCCCAGCACCACGATGCCGATCAGCGCATAGGGCAGCGGGTTGCCCGCGTTGCCAAGCTTGAAGCGATGCCGCACCACGAAGAACTGCCGGATGGCCGCACCGCCCAGCATGATGAGCAGCAGCACGATCCAGTTGTACTTGTGTGTGTAGGTAAAGCTGTAGTGGTTGCTCAGCATGGCAAACAACACCGGCAGCGTGAAGTAGGTGTTGTGCACGCTGCGCTGCTTGCCGCGCTGACCGTGCACCGGATCGACCGGCCGGCCTTCGCGCAGTGCCTGCACATTCTTGCGCTGGCCCGGAATGATCCAGAAGAACACGTTGCCGCTCATCGTGGTGGCCATCATCGCGCCCACCAGCAAAAAGGCCGCGCGGCCCGCGAACCACTGGCAAGCCAGCCAGGTCGCAAAGGCAATGAACACCGCGACCAACACGCCCACGATGGTGTCGCCGTGCTTGCGGCGCCCGAAGACCTGGCAGATGCCGTCGTAGACCATCCAGAACACCACGAAGAAGGCCAGCGCCACGCTGATGGCCGCGCCGGGCTGCCAGTCCATCTTGCTCTTGTCGATCAGGTAGGTGCTGGCGTTCCACAGGTACGACATGGTGAAGAGCGCAAAGCCCGTGATCCATGTGCTGTAGCTCTCCCAGTACGACCAATGCAGGTGGTCGGGCAGCTTCTTGGGCGCCAGCGCGTACTTCTGCATGTTGTAGAAGCCGCCGCCGTGCACCGCCCACTGCTCGCCGCCCACGCCCTTGTCGAGCGATTCCTGGTCCTGCGGCTTCTCGAGGCTGTTGTCCAGCATCACGAAGTAGAAGGAGGCGCCGATCCAGGCAATGGCGGTAATGACGTGGACCCAGCGCAGCAGCAGGTTGGCCCAGTCGAGGTAGTAACTTTCCATGTGTGGTGCTCTCTCTCAACCCCTTGGGCGCGTGGGGACGCCGCCAAGGGGTTTCTTCAGCCTGCTCACCACTGCGGGCGCTGTAAGCAGAGAAAGTGCCGCGAACGCAGGCTCCATGACATGGGCCTCGCTCCGCTGCGGCTTGTTGTGGACCGAAAGTGTATACAGTTTTGGCAAGTGGCGGGTTGCTTTTTTGAAGGCGTCGCCGCCGGGAAAACCCTGTTCAACCCAGCGATTGCAACAACTGTGCCGCCACCGCCACGGCAATCACTTCCGGCTCCTTGCCGGTGATGCCGGGCACGCCGATGGGGCAGGTGATGCGCGCCAGTTCTTCGGGCGTGAAGCCCCGCGCCTCGAGCCGGTGGCTGAAGGTGGCCCACTTGGTCTTGCTGCCGATCAGGCCGATGTAGGGCAGGTCGTTGTGCGTGCGCAGGCGCTTGAGGCAGGCGATGACGATGTCCAGGTCTTCGGCATGGCTGAAGCTCATGATCAGCACGCGGCTGCCCGGTGCGAGCGCGGCCACGGCGTCCTGCACGGGCTCGGAGTGCTCGGTGTCGATCTGCGCGGGCAGCGCCTCGGGGAACACGCCGTCACGGCTGTCGATCCAGCGTACGGTGAACGGCAGGCTGGCCAGCAGCCGCGCGAGCGCAGCGCCCACATGGCCGCCGCCGAACAGCGCCACAGGCTTGAGCTGCGCGACCAGCTCGCGCTGCAGCGCCGGCGCGTCGGCGGCCGCGATGCGCCGGTACGAAAGAAACACCACCCCGCCGCAGCACTGGCCCAGGCTCGGGCCGAGCGGGTAGCGCTCGACGTTGTCGATGGTGCGCCGCCCCGCGAGCAGTTCGCGCGCCTCTTGCGTGGCCTGGAACTCGAGCTGGCCGCCACCGATGGTGCCCGTGAGCCCTTCGGCCCACACCGCCATCCATGTGCCGGCTTCGCGCGGCGCCGATCCTTGGGTCGATTCGACGCGCACCAGCACCGCGTCTTCGCGCGCAAGGCGCGCCAGCAGTTGATCGACCATGCCGTTCATTTCCGATACCTTCGGTTGCGGGGTTGCACGAGACTCACGGTATAAACCCGGCGATGAATCGTCAGCTTACGCCCCGTCGCCTTGCCTTGGCGGCATCCGTTCTTTCTTGCGCTCTCTGGCTTGCCGGCTGCGGGAGCACCGGCACCGTTCCGGGACAGCTGAGCGACGTCAAGACCGATCGGGGCGGGGCCGGCGCCGCGCCCCGCGCATCGAATGCCGCCACCGCACGCGAGTACCGCCGCGATGCCGCACGCCACATCTACGAAGCCCACAGGTCGCGCATCTACAGCGGCCAGCTGCCGCCCCTGCTGTACGCCGTCGGCACGCTGCAGGTCAACCTCGATGCCGGCGGCAAGGTGGTGTCGCTGCACTGGATGCGCGCGCCCAAGCATGCGCCCGAGGTCATCGCCGAGATCGAACGCTTCGTGCTGCAGGCCGCGCCTTTCCCTGCGGCCACGCGCCTGGGTGCCGTCACATGGACCGACACCTGGCTGTGGGACAAGAGCGGGCGCTTCCAGCTCGACACGCTCACCGAAGGGCAGTTGCAAGGCGACTGACCCTCAGGAGCCGCGGTAGGTGGAGTAGCTCCACGGGCTCACGAGCAGCGGCACGTGGTAGTGCTGGTCGGTGTGCGCCACGCCGAAGTCCAGCGACACCTTGTTCAGGAAATTGGGCTCGGGCAGCTTCACGCCGCGCGCCTTGAAGTAACCCGCCACGTCGAACACCAGCCGGTAGGTGCCGGCCTTGAGCGAGTTGTTGTCGTAGAGCGGCCCGTCGCTGCGGCCGTCTGAATTGAGCGTGAAACGCTTCACCAGCGTCGCATCGTCGCCTTGGGTGGTGTACAGCGCCACCTCCATGCCGGCGGCGGGGCCGCCGTGCATTGTGTCGAGTACGTGGGTGCTCAGGCCCATGGGGCTCTCCTTCAATGATGGAACCACGAGGCTCCGGTCGGGGCGGGAAATTCCGGTGGACAAAAGTGTATACAGTTACCGGCTTTGGGTCTATCATGAAAAACATGGAGTCCTCCACCACCCGTTCGATCGTCGACGCGCTCACCAAGGCAATCGTCGAGCACCGGCTGCAGCCCGGCACCAAGTTGGCCGAGCAAAAGCTGGCCGACCATTTCGGTGTGTCGCGCACGCTGGTGCGCCAGGCGCTGTTCCAGCTGTCGCAAAACAAGCTCATCCGCCTCGAGCCCGCGCGCGGCGCCTTCGTGGCGGCACCGGCTGTCGACGAGGCACGCCAGGTGTTCGCGGTACGCCGCATGCTCGAGGCCGAGATGACGCGCGAGTTCGTGCGCACCGTCACGCCCGCGAAGATCAAGGCGCTGAAGGAACACGTGGCGCTCGAAAAATCCGCCGTCTCGGGCGAAGACATTTCGGGCCGCACCGAGCTGCTGGGCGACTTCCACGTGCGCATGGCCGAGCTCATGGGCAACCAGGTGCTGGCGCAAATTCTGGGCGAGCTGATCTCGCGCTGCGCGCTCATCACGCTCATGTACCAAAGCACGAGCGCGGCCGAGCACTCCAACGACGAGCACGCCGACATCGTGAAGGCGCTGGCCGCCCGCGACGAGGAGCGCGCCGTGCGCCTCATGACCGAACACCTGGAACACGTCGAGGCCAACCTCACGTTCGACCGCAAGGTTCCGACCAACGACATCTCGCTTGCACTGTCCTGAACATTCCATGACCGTCTACGACACTACCCTGCCCTACCCGCGCGACCTCGTCGGCTACGGCCGCAACCCGCCGCATGCCCAGTGGCCCGGCGGCGCGCGCATTGCGGTGCAGTTCGTCCTCAACTATGAAGAGGGCGGCGAGAACGCCACGCTGCACGGCGACGCGGGCTCCGAGCAGTTCCTTTCCGAGATGTTCAACCCGGCGAGCTTTCCGGACCGACACATCAGCATGGAAGGCATCTACGAGTACGGCTCGCGCGCCGGCGTGTGGCGCATCCTGCGCGAGTTCGAAAAGCGCGGCCTGCCACTCACCGTGTTCGGCGTGGGCATGGCGCTCGAGCGCTACCCCGAGCTCACCGCCGCCTTCAAGGAACTCGGCCATGAAATCGCCTGCCACGGCTGGCGCTGGATTCACTACCAGAACCTGGACGAAGCCACCGAGCGCGAGCACATGCGCCTGGGCATGGAAGCCATCGAAAAGCTCACCGGCGAGCGCGCGCTCGGCTGGTACACCGGCCGCGACAGCCCGCGCACCCGCCGACTGGTGGCCGACTACGGCGGCTTCGAATACGACAGCGACTACTACGGCGACGACCTGCCCTTCTGGATGAAGGTGCAAAAGACCGACGGCACGGTGGTGCCGCAGCTCATCGTGCCCTACACGCTTGACTGCAACGACATGCGCTTCGCGCTGCCGCAGGGCTACTCGCATGCCGATCCGTTCTTCCAGTACATGAAGGACACGTTCGACGCCCTCTATGCCGAAGGCGACCCCGCCGGCGACAACAGCCCCAAGATGATGAGCATCGGCATGCACTGCCGGCTGCTCGGGCGGCCCGGCCGCATTACCGCGCTGCAGCGCTTTCTCGACCACATCGGCCAGCACGACCGCGTGTGGGTCTGCCGGCGCGTGGACATCGCGCGGCACTGGAAGCAGGCGCATCCCTTCGAATCTGCCGCCTCAGGAAGCTGACCATGAGCCTCACCATTGCCCAACTCAACGCGGCCGTACCGGCCGATGCCGTGGCCCTGCTCGACGGCATCTACGAGCATTCGCCCTGGATTGCGCAACGCGCGCTCGCCGCGCGCCCCTTCCGCTCGCTCGCGCACCTGAAGCATGCGCTGGTGCAGGCATTGGCCGCTTCGTCGGGCGACGAAAAGATCGGCCTCATTCGCGCCCACCCCGAGCTTGCGGGCAAGGCCATGGTCAGCAAGACGCTCACGGCCGAATCGACCAACGAGCAGAGCAAGGCCGGCCTGACCGACTGCACGCCCGAAGAGTTCGCAAAGATCCAGAAGCTCAATGCCGACTACAACGCGAAATTCGGCTTTCCCTTCATTCTTGCGGTGCGCGGGCCGCGCGGCACGGGTCTTTCGAAGCGCGAGATCATCGACACCTTCGAGCGCCGGTTGTTCAACCACCCTGAATTCGAGCTCGGCGAAGCGCTGCGCAACATTCACCGCATTGCCGAGATCCGCCTGGACGACAAGTTCGGCGCCGACATCTCGCTTGGCAACGACGTGTGGGACTGGCACGAAGCACTCTCGGCGCACACCGACCCGGGCTACGCCGAAAAAGGCCAGCTCACCGTGACCTACCTGACCGATGCGCACCGCGCCTGCGCGCAGCAGATTTCGAGCTGGATGCGCGATTGCGGCTTCGACTCCGTGCACATCGATGCGGTCGGCAACGTGGTCGGCCGCTACGAAGGCGCAACGCCCGATTCCAAGACCCTGCTCACCGGCTCGCACTACGACACCGTGCGCAACGGCGGCAAGTACGACGGGCGCCTGGGCATCTTCGTGCCGATGGCCTGCGTGCGCGAACTCAAGCGCCAGGGCAGGCGCCTGCCCTTCGCCTTCGAGGTGGTTGGCTTTGCGGAGGAAGAAGGCCAGCGGTACAAGGCCACCTTCCTGGGATCGGGCGCGCTCATCGGCCACTTCGATCCGCGCTGGCTCGACCAGAAGGACGCCGACGGCATCACCATGCGCGAAGCCATGAAGCACGCGGGCCTGGACGAAGCCGACATTCCGAAGATCCAGCGCGACCCGGCGCGATACCTCGGCTTTGTCGAAGTGCACATCGAGCAAGGCCCGGTGCTCACCGAGCTCGACCTGCCGCTGGGCATCGTCACGGCCATCAACGGCGGCGTGCGCTACGTGGGCGAGATCATCGGCACGGCGAGCCACGCGGGCACCACGCCCATGGACCGCCGCCGCGACGCGGCCGCCGCGGTAGCCGAACTCATTCTCTACACCGAGCAGCGCGCCGCAAAGGACGGAGATTCGGTCGGCACCGTGGGCATGCTCGAAGTGCCCAGCGGTTCGATCAACGTGGTGCCGGGGCTCTGCAAGTTCAGCCTCGACATGCGCGCGCCGAACAATGCGCAGCGCGATGCGCTGACCGACGATGTGCTGGCCGAACTCAAGGCCATCTGCGCACGCCGCGGCGTGCGCTACGAAATCGAGGAAAGCATGCGGGCCTCCGCCGCACCGAGCGCACCCGCTTGGCAACAGCGCTGGGAGAGGGCGGTCGATGCCCTCGGCATTCCGCTCTTCCGCATGCCCAGCGGCGCGGGCCACGACGCAATGAAGCTGCACGAGGTGATGCCGCAGGCCATGCTCTTCGTGCGCGGCATCAACTCGGGCATCAGCCACAACCCGCTCGAATCGAGCACCAACGACGACATTCAGCTAGCGGTCGAAGCCTTCCAGCATCTGCTGAACGACCTCGCCACCGAACAAGCTCACTGAAAAGAAAAGACATGACCGACTACGCCAAGCTCGACGCCTGGATCGACGCGCACTTCGACGAGGAAGTGCAGTTCCTGCAGCAACTGGTGCGCGTGCCCACCGACACCCCGCCCGGCAACAACGCGCCGCACGCCGAGCGCACGGCCGAGCTGCTGAGGGGCTTCGGCCTGGACGCCGAGAAGCACGCCGTGCCGGAGCAAGAGGTGAAGGACTATGGCCTCGAGTCGATCACCAACCTGATCGTTCGCCGCCCCTACGGCGCCGGCGGCCGCACCGTGGCCCTCAATGCACATGGCGACGTGGTGCCGCCCGGCGAAGGCTGGACGCACGACCCGTACGGCGGCGAAATTGCCGACGGCAGCCTTTACGGCCGCGCGGCCGCCGTGAGCAAGAGCGACTTCGCGAGCTTTACCTTCGCGCTGCGCGCGCTCGAAGCCGTGGCCAAGCCGACCAAGGGCAGCGTGGAACTGCACTTCACCTACGACGAAGAGTTCGGCGGCATCCTCGGCCCGGGCTGGCTGCTCAAGCAGGGGCTTACCAAGCCCGACCTGATGATCGCGGCCGGCTTCAGCTACGAAGTGGTCACCGCCCACAACGGCTGCCTGCAGATGGAAGTGACGGTGCACGGCAAGATGGCCCATGCGGCCATTCCGACCACCGGCGTCGATGCGCTGCAGGGCGCGGTGAAGATCCTCAATGCGCTCTACGCGCAGAACACGCTCTACCAGCAGGTGACGTCGAAGGTCGAGGGCATCACGCACCCATACCTCAACGTGGGGCGCATCGAAGGCGGCACCAACACCAACGTGGTGCCAGGCAAGGTGGTGTTCAAGCTCGACCGCCGCATGATCCCCGAAGAGAACCCGGTCGAGGTCGAAGCCACGATCCGCAAGGTGATTGCGGATGCGGCCGCGGAGAGCACCGGCATCACGGTCGAGATCAAGCGCCTGCTGCTCGCCAACTCGATGAAGCCGCTCGCGGGCAACAAGCCGCTGGTCGATGCGATCCAGAAGCATGGCCAGGACGTGTTCGGCGAGCCGATCAAGGCCATGGGCACGCCCCTCTACACCGACGTGCGCCTTTATGGCGAGGCAGGCATTCCGGGCGTGATCTACGGCGCCGGCCCGCGCACGGTGCTCGAATCGCATGCCAAGCGCAGCGATGAACGCGTGGTGCTCGAAGACCTGCGCCGCGCCACCAAGGTGATTGCGCGCACGCTGAGCGACCTGCTGGCCTGAGCCTCCGAGCGGACCGCCTGCCTGCGTTGCGGCCGTCCGACGCAGCGCGTCAGCGGCCACCTACACCCGTCGGCACTTAGCGGCGCAGCATGGAGGGATGACCGAACGCAGTTCCTCCATGCCCGCCGATGTCCATGCGGTCTCGCATCGCTTCATCGATGTCGACGGGATGCAGATCTTCTACCGCGAAGCCGGACCGCGCGATGCGCCGGTGCTGCTGCTTCCGCACGGCTATCCGTGTTCGTCTTTCCAGTACCGCCGGCTCATGCCCGCACTGGCCGACAAGTGGCGGCTGGTGGCGCCGGACTATCCTGGCTTTGGCCTGAGCGATACGCCGCCTGCCGACACCTTCGCTTTCGACTTCGATGCCTATGCGGGCTTTCTCGAGGCCTTCTGCGACAAACTGGAGATCGGCAGATACGGCCTGTACCTGCACGACTACGGTTCGCAAATCGGCCTGCGCCTGGGCATTCGGCGCCCTGAGCGCGTGGCCGCGCTCATCATCCAGAACGGCGACATCTACGAAGACACGCTCGGCCCCAAGTACAAGGCCATCCAGGAATTCTGGCGCGACCCGTCGGCCAAGAACCGGGCGGTGCTCGAAGAGGCGGTGAGCGAAGACGGCTTTCGCGCGGAGTTCGTTGGCGAGGTATCCGAAGCGCAGGCCGCGCAGATTCCGCCCGACCTGTGGAAGCTGCATTGGCCGCTGATGAACACGCCGCAGCGGCGGGAGGTTTCGCGCAAGCTGATGGAAGGCCTGAAACAGAATCTCGAGTGGTTTCCACGCTACCAGGCCTATCTGCGCGAACACCAGCCGCCCGCCCTCATCGTCTGGGGACCGAACGACGGCTACATGCCCGAGGCTTCCGCGCGTGCCTACCTGCGCGACATTCCGAAAGCCGAGCTGGTGCTGACCGACGGCGGGCACTGGCTGCTCGAGACCCACCTCGAGCAGGTGGTTCCGGTCATCCGGCGGTTCCTGTCCGCAGCCCTTTCGCGCTGAGGGCAATCTCCTGCGTGACGTGGAGAAACTTCTCCATGTCGGCCAGCGAGTTGCAGTGCAGCGGTGAGACGCGCACGGTGCCTTCGAGCCCGAACGAGTCGAGCATGCGCTTGGAGTAGATGCTGCTTGCCACGCGCTCGTACACCGTTACGCCTCGCTTGCCGTACTCGACCACGGCCTGCGTGCAGTCCAGGTGCTCGAAGCCGATGCCGATGATGAGGTCGCGTTTCGTCAGGTCCGGGTGATCGAGGAAGACCTTCACGCCTTCGATATTGCGCAGGCCCGTGATGTCGCCGCTGCCGTCGAGCAGCGCCGCGAGCAGCGCCCGCTCGTGCAACTCGATGTGCGCGATGCCGGCTTCGAACAGCGCCCGCCGCTCGGCAGCATTCGAAAAATGGCCGCCGAGCCAGCACACGTAGTCGACGATTTCGGTGACCACCGCAAACTGCCACGGCGCCGAGCTGCCCAGGTCCCAGAAGTCGGGCTTCTTGCCTGCCAGCTTGTGATGTGGCAGCAGCGCCGCGCGGTCCGACACCCATGACAAGCCCGAGCCCCGGCAACCGAAGAACTTGTACGGTGCCATGTTGATGCCGTCCACCGGCGTCTTCTGCAGGTCGATGAGCCCGTGCGGCGCATGCTGCACGGCGTCCACCACGATGTAGAGATCGGGCTTGATCTCCCTCGCGCGTCGCACGATCTGCTCCAGGTCGAGCTTGGCGCCCGAGATGTTCGATGCGTAGATGACGTTGAGCAGGCAGGTTTCCTTGTCCACCAGCCGCACGATCTCGTCGGCATCGACGCCGCCGGTCTCGGGGTTGCTCCGGGCCACCCGCAGCTCGCGGCCGGCCCTTTGCGCATAGAGGCTCATCGCGTCGAACGACGAGGGATGCTCCAGCACGGTGGTGACCATGTTCGTGCCCGGCACGTTCTCGGCCACCGCGCGCACCATGTCGAACATGGCGCCCGACGCGGTCAACGACGCATACACACTGCCGCCGCGCGCGTTGAAGATGGTGCGCAGGTCGTCCGTGCCGCGAGCCTGGATCTGCTGCAGTTCGACGGCCGCGGCGTGAATGCGCTCCGCGTTGTCGGGAATGGCATCGACCTGCGCGAAGCGCTCGACCGCCGCCTTCAGCCGGAACGAGCCGCCCGCGTTGTCGAAGTAGAGGCGCTCGCGCCCATGGTGGTCGTGGTCGACGTTGAGAAAGCGCTGCTTCACCGCGCGCATGAGCGCTTCGGGAAACGCCAGCCCGTTGGCGTGGTGTGTGGTTGCCGGCATCCTCAAACGCCCTTGTTGTTCGGGTTCTTGTAGGCCTCGCGCACCGCATCGGACATCGGGAAATTGAGGTTCACGTTGCGCGGCGGAATGGGTGACATGAACCACTTGGCGTAGAGCTTGTCGATGGCACCCGACTTCATCATCTCGGTCACCGTCTGGTCGACGATGGCCTTGAACTCGGGGTCGTCCTTGCGCATCATGATGCCGTAGGGCTCTTGCCGCAGCACGTCCTTCAGCAGCTTGTAGTCGGAGGCATTGGGCTGGTTGGCAATGAGGCCGGCGAGCTGCACGTCGTCGAGCACGTAGGCCACGGCGCGGTCGCTCGCCAGCAGCAGGAAGGCGTCGGCCGTGTCCTTGCCCGCGATCTCCTGCACCTCGATGTTCTCGGTCTTGCGGAAGCCGCGCAGCAGCTGCATCGAGGTGCTGCCGGCAACGGTGGCCACGCTCTTGCCCTGCAGGTCGGCAATCGAGTTGATGCCCGAGTTCTTCTTGACCGCGGCGGTGATGTTGGTGACGAAGTGGCTCGGCGCAAAGTCGACCTGCTGCTGGCGCTGCACCGTGTTGGTGGTGGTCGCGCAGTCGAGGTCGACCGTGCCGTTCTGCACCAGCGGAATACGGTTGGTTGAATTGAGCAACGTGTAGCGCACCTCGATCTTCTGCATGCCCAGCTTGGCCTTGATGGCGTCGACCACCTTCAGGCAGATTTCGTTGGTGAAGCCGATGGGCGCGCTTTCCGCACCCGTCTTGTAGGAGAACGGAATCTGCGTGTCGCGGCTGCCGATCTGCACGGTGCCGCTTTCCTTGATCTTGCGCAGCGTCGGGCTTTCTTGCGCCGCCGCGGCACCGCAGGCCAGCGCGATGCCGGCGCCAAGCACGAGGGACAGTTTGAAGTTCATGGAATGTTCCTTTGAAGATGAAGCAGGAAGTACACGGAGCAGCACGGTGCGAATCTTCAGCTCGGGTTCAAATTTCCAAAAGCGATTTTTTGTGATTGAATTACATGAATAAAAGTATTCATTTCAGGAGCCACGGCGCATCGTGATGACCTTCAAGCAGCTCGAGGCCCTGTACTGGATCGCCAAGCTCGGCGGCTTTGCGCAAGCCGCCAACCAGCTTCACACCTCGCAATCGGCCGTGTCCAAGCGGGTGCATGAACTCGAGCTGCTGTTCGACACCGAGCTTTTCGACCGCACCCAGCGCACCGCGCGGCTGACCGAAAAAGGCGAAGAGATGTTCGTTCTCGCGTCCAGGCTGCTCGAACAGCGCGATGCCGCCGTCGAGCAGTTCAGCAAGCCGGGCGTGGTGGAGCGGCGGCTGCGCATAGGCGTGACGGAGCTCACCGCAATGACCTGGCTGCCCCGGCTGGTCGGGCTGATCCAGCAGCACTACCCCAAGGTCATTCTCGAGCCCGACGTGGACGACAGCCTGCAGCTGCGCGACAAGCTGCTGTCGGACGAACTCGACCTGGTGATCGTGCCCGACACGTTTGCCGATTCGCGCATGCAGAGCAAGGCCATCGGCAAGGTGCAGAGCGCCTGGATGTGCAAGCCGGGCGTGGTGGCCGCCGCCGGCACCGTGCGGCTGCACGAACTCGCGCGGCACCGCATGCTGGTGCAAGGCAGCAACTCGGGCACGGGCCGCGCCTATGACGCCTGGATGAAGGACCAGGGCGTGCAGCCGTCCGACACCATCGTGGTGAGCAACCTCGTGGCGCTGACCGGGCTCACGGTGTCGGGCCTGGGCGTGAGCTACCTGCCGCGCCAGTGCCTCGACCCGCTCGTTTCAGCCGGCATGCTCGCCGTGATCGACGTGGCACCCGCCCTGCCTGCGGTGCACTACGTGGCCATGCACAAGGGCGAGCACCGCAGCGCGCTCACCTCGTCGATCGTGATGCTGGCACAGGAGTGCTGCGACTTCACGCGCATGTTCCAGGCCCAAGCCGATGAAGAACACGATAAAAACCGCGAGGAAGAACGCAAGCAATGAGCAAGGTGGCTGGTGCACACTTGGGCCCATGAAACGCCGCAAGCAAACCTCGTCCACGCCGTTCATCCGCGTCGGGCCCAGCGGAGTGCACGGGCTCGGCGCCTTTGCAACGCGCGACTTGCCCGCCTACGCATTCCTCGGGCTCTACGAAGGCCGCCGCTACACGCAGCAGGAAATCGCCGCCGGCGCGTGGAACGACCAGCTCACCTACCTGTTCACCCTCTCCAACCACGAGACCATCGACGGCGGCAAGGGCGGCAACGGCACGCGCCACCTCAATCATGCCTGCGACCCCAACTGCGAGGCCGTCGAAGAGTACGACGACGCGGGCGAGCTGGTGCTGAAGTTCCAGACCATCGTGCCGGTGGATGCGGGCGACGAGCTGTTCATCGACTATTCCCTGACCGCCGACGACGGTTCGCCGGCCTCCAAATACCCTTGCCATTGCGGCTCGCCCAACTGCCGCGGCACCATGCTGGCCCCGGTCGAGGCGGAGTGACCGCACGCTGATCCGTTCACTTGGCGGCGGGGCGTGCTACGCTTGTGCGGCCCCCAACAATGCCATGGCACTCGCGCCGCAAAAGCGAGCTTTCCACGAATGAAATCCGCCTTTCACATCGCGGTCCTCGACGACGAAGTCGACATCACCCAGCTGCTGGCCAACTATCTTCAAAGCCACGGCTTTCGCGTGACCCAGCTGCACAACGGCGCCTCGCTCATGAAGCTGATGGGCAGCGACCCGGCCGACCTCGTCCTGCTCGACCTGGGCCTGCCCGGCGAAGACGGCTTTTCCATTGCCCGCCGCATGCGCGAAAACTGGCGCTGCGGGCTCGTCATCGTCACCGGCCGCGGCGATGCGGTGGACAAGGTCGTCGGCCTGGAGGTGGGCGCCGACGACTACGTGACCAAGCCCTTCGACCTGCGCGAACTGGTGGCACGGGTCAAGGCCGTGCTCAGGCGGCTGGCGCCCGACGATGCCGTTCCTGCCGCAACTGCCTCACCGGCACCGGCCGCCGCGGTTGCCACGCCGGATCGGTTGCGCTTCGCAGGCTGGCAGCTCGACCTTGCCGCGCGCAGCCTTGCCAACCCAGAAGGGCAAGCCGTGCCCCTTACCGGCGGCGAGTTCGACCTGCTGCGCGCATTTGCCCGGCACCCCGGCCGCGTGCTGTCGCGCGACTTCCTGCTCGAGCAGACGCGCGGGCGCGAAGCCGCTCCGTTCGACCGCACCATCGACGTGCAGGTCGGCCGGCTGCGCAAGAAGATCGAAGCCGACCCGGACGATCCGCAGATCATCAAGTCGGTGCGGGGCGCGGGCTACATCCTGGTTCCGCCGGTGAACCAAGGCTGAGCCGAGCGCATGGCCGACTCTTCTTTGCCCAAGGCTGCCGAGCCGGCGATTGCCGCCTTGCAGGGGCTGCCTTCGGGCATCGAAGAGAGCAGCGTCTTCCGCTCGCTCTTCATCGCCTATCCCGATGCGCTGCTGCTCGTCGACCAGGCCGGCGGCATCGTGCTGGCCAACCCTTCCGCAGCCAATCTGCTGGGCTATGCGGTGGGCGAACTGGTGGGGCTGAATGTCGACGCCCTGGTGCCCGACAGCATCCGTCCGCGCCACGCCGCCTACCGCGAGGCCTATGGCCGGGCTCCGCGCGCGCGGCCCATGGGCACGCAGATGGAACTGGTGGCCAAGCGCAAGGACGGTAGCGAGGTGATGGTGGAGATCGCGCTCAGTCCGCTGCAAAGCCATGGCTTGCCGTTCGTGGTTGCCGCCATCCGCGACATCGGCGCCTACCCGCGTGTGAAGCAGGCGCTGCAGCGGGCGCGCTACAGCGACTACCTTGCTCAGCTGGGCCGCCTGGCGGTCGACACGCGCGACCCGCAGGTGATGCTCGACCACGTGCCCACCATCGCGGCGGAAGCGCTCGAGGTGGAGGTGGCCATGGTGCTGCTGCTGGAAAGCAGCCGACTCGACTTCCGCGTGGCAAGCGGCGTGGGCCTGGTGCCCGGCGAAGAAATTGGCGCGCGCATTGCGAGCCACGCCAACACGCCGCCCGGCTTCGTGTATGCCGAAGCGCAGCCCGTGGCGGTGCCCGACTACGGCAAGGAGCGTCGCTTTGCGGTGCCGCAGGCCTACCTCGATGCCGGCCTGGTGAGCGCATTGGCCGTGCCCTTCTACGACCGGGGGCGCTTCATCGGCGTGTTGACGGTGCACTCGCGGCAGGCCAAGCGCTTCGGCGACGAGGAGTTGCGGTTTCTGGAATCGCTCTCCAACCTGCTGGCCACCAGCCTGCAGCGGGTGCAGACCGAAGAGGCGCTCAGCCACGCCCAGCGGCTCGAAAGCGTCGGCCAGCTCACGGGCGGCATTGCGCACGACTTCAACAACCTGCTCACCGTCATCCAGGGCAACCTGCAAGTGCTCGAAGAACTGCCCGCCATTGCGCAGGACGGCTATGCGCAGCAGTTGGTGGGGGCCGCGGCACGGGCCTCGCGGCGCGGCGCCGAGCTCACGGGCAAGCTGCTGGCGTTTTCGCGCCGGCAGATGCTGCAGCCCAATGCCGTGGACACGCATGCCATGCTGCATTCGCTGGCCGACATGCTGCGGCGCACGCTCGACCAGCGCATCGGCATCGTGATCGACGCGGCGCCGGATTGCCCGGCCGTGCTGGCCGACCCGGGCCAGCTCGAATCGGCTCTGTTGAACATTGCCATCAACGCGCGCGATGCCATGCCGGAGGGCGGCACGTTGCGCTTTGGCGCCGAAGCCTGTGGCGCCATGCCCCAGGAGGTGCTCAACGAGCTCGGCGACATCGGCGAGCACGGCAGCTTTGTTGCAATTTCTGTAGCCGACAGCGGCACCGGAATGACCGAGGAAGTGAAGGAGCGCGCGTTCGAGCCCTTCTTCACCACCAAGGAAGCCGGCCGGGGCACCGGCCTTGGCCTGAGCACGGTCTATGGCTTCGTGAAGCAGTCCAAGGGCGCCATTGCCATTGACACGCGCCCCGGCGCGGGCACCACCGTGACGCTCTACCTTCCCCAGTTGTACGATGCCGCGCCGCCCGCCGCGCCGGACGACGACGGCGAACAGTCGCTGCTCGAGGGCCTGCGCGTCATGTTGGTCGAAGACGATGCCGAAGTGCGCAAGGTGGTCTACACGTTTCTCACCACGCTTGGCTGCAGCGTGGTGACGGCGGAAAACGCCGAACAGGCCCTTGTGCAGATGGATTCGGATGCCGGCGGATTCGATGTGCTGCTGAGCGACATCGCATTGGGTCCCGGCATGCGCGGAACGCGGCTTGCCGCCGAGGCGCAGCAGAGGTTTCCGCAACTCGCGATTCTGCTGATGTCGGGCTTCTCGTCGGAGTTGCTCGACGCCGACCGTGAAGCGCCGCCAAGCTGGGAGCTGCTGCGCAAACCCTACTCCCGCGCCGAACTCGCGCGCGCCCTGGCCCGGGTGCTTGCCGCGCGACCCTGACCTGCCGGGAGGCTTTCACGGCGAACGCCAGGCAACGCCGTGGGCATTGTCCGACGCACGGATGCGCGAGCCTCGCGCGCACGGCGCCAGCCAGAAGACGAAAGGTGGGGCCTTCACCACCGATCGCAGGAGCCTTCCGTGTCCCCACTCTCCGCAGCGAAACCTTCGCCTTCGAGCCACCCATCCGGGCCTGCCGACGCCACGCCGAGCAAGCTGCACCAGGTGGTGGTACTCACCGGGGCTTCCAGCGGCATCGGCCGTGCCACCGCCCTTGCGTTTGCCGCACAGGGAGCCTCGCTCGTGCTGGCTGCCCGCAACCACGAAGCGTTGCAGTCGGTGGCCGATGAATGCGCGCAGGCTGGTGCACGCACGCTGGTGGTTGCTACCGACGTGACCGATCCCGCGGCAATGTCCGCCCTTGCGCAGGCGGCCATCGATCACTTCGGCCACGTGGACATGTGGATCAACAACGTGGGCGTCGGCGCGGTGGGACGGTTCGAAGACACCCCGCTCGAGTCGCACAGGCGCGTGGTCGAGGCCAACCTGCTCGGCCACATGCACGGTGCGTACGCCATCGTTCCCCACTTTCGCGCGCGTGGCGGCGGCACGCTGGTCAACATGATCTCGTTGGGCGGCTGGGTTGCCACGCCCTTTGCCACGGCCTACACCGCCAGCAAGTTCGGCATTCGCGGCTTTTCGGAATCGCTGCGCGCGGAGTTTTCGGATTGCCCGGGCATCCACGTCTGCGAGGTGTTTCCAACGTTTGTGGATTCGCCCGGCATGTCGCATGGTGCGAACTACAGCGGGCACCGTGTCGCGCCGCCTCCGCCGGTCGTCGACCCGCGCCGCGTGGCCAATGCGCTGGTGGCGCTGGCCACCCGGCCGCGAGCGCGGACCTACATCGGCGCACCCGCACGGCCGGGCATCCTGATGCATGCGCTCGCGCCCAACCTCATGGCGCGCGTGCTCGGGTGGGCGGGCGCCGTGGCCATGCGCCGAGCCGCACCGGCCGGGCACACAGACGGCAACCTGTTCGAGCCTTCGCGCGGCTGCGCCATCGATGGCGGCTTTCGGCACAAGGCGCAGCCCGCGGGCGCCCTATGGCTCGGCCTTGGTGCGCTTGCTGCCGTGGCCGGAGCCGTCTACCTGTCAAGCAACGCAAGGAGCACACGATGAAGAAATCATCCACCCCCGATCCCGCGGCAGGCGGCGAGCGCGTGCAGGCGCCCGATGCAGTGAACGGCGAAGAGCCGGCCATCGGCAACCGCGGCGCGCAAAGCCTCAAGGAAGGAATGAAAAAAGCCGCGGGCCGTGACACCGCAGCCCCGGACGCCGACAGCGAAGACACGTTGAAGCGCCGCGCCGCCCGCGGCACGCCGCGTGAAAACGATGCGGGTGCCTGAGACCCGGCGAGACGATCCGGCCCCGACTCTTTCACAGCAACCGCGAAAATTCTCATTTCGCGAAACGCCGTCGATACTCCACGAGGCTCACTCCGAGGCGGCGGCTGAACGCCCGCCGAAAGCCAT
The DNA here is from genome assembly GCF_029919115.1 of Variovorax paradoxus. Taxonomy (NCBI): domain Bacteria; kingdom Pseudomonadati; phylum Pseudomonadota; class Betaproteobacteria; order Burkholderiales; family Comamonadaceae; genus Variovorax; species Variovorax paradoxus. Next base: position 3,021,746 of record NZ_CP123990.1, on the reverse strand, counting down.
CCACGTTGGCATAGCCGACCTCGTCGGCCAATCGCTTGGCCGGTAGATCCGACTCTTCGGCCAGCCGCCGGGCCGCGTCTATCCGGGCGTTCTCGACAAACTCTGCCGGTGTGGTGCCGGCCTCAGCCCGGAAGATCCGCGCGAAGCTGCGTTCGCTCATGCCTGCGCGGGCCGACAGCGCGGGCACCGACAGGTCTTCCTTCAGATGCGAGAGCACGTGATCCTGCACCTGGCGCACGCTCGAGCGTTCAGAGGTCTGGGCAGCCAGATGGGCGCTGAACTGGCTCTGGCCGCCGGGGCGCTTCAGGAACATCACCAACTCGCGCGCCACCCGCAGCGCAAGCTCGCGTCCATGGTCCTCCTCCACCATTGCGAGCGCGAGGTCCATGCCGGCGGTCACGCCGGCGGAAGTGAACAGATTGCCGTCCTTTACGTAGATGGCGTCCGGCTCGACGCACGCGTGCGGGTAGGCCGCCGCCAAGCGCGCGGTGGAGTTCCAGTGCGTGGCCACCCGTTTGCCGTCCAGCAGCCCGGCGGCCGCGAGCACGAAGGCGCCGCTGCATACGGAGCCATAGCGCCGCACGGTACGCGACTGCCGCCTGAGCCACTTGTGCAGCATCGCGTCTTCGGCCATCCCGTCGATGTCCGGACTGCCCGCCACAAGCAAGGTGTCGATCGGCCCACGGTGAGTGCCGACCGTCGCATCGACCGCGAGCCGCACTCCGCTGCTGCTCTTCAGCACGCCCGCTTCGGTGCCGATCACCTGCACCTGGTAGGCGCGCGGTTGCCCCAGTTGCCGCGCCGCCTCGGCGAACACGTCGGCGGGACCGGCCACGTCGAGCAACTGGACACGGGGAAAGGCAAGGATCGCGACACGCATGGCAGTGAAGGCACAGTCATTGGCAGAAAACGTCATGCCGCGCCGGACGCGGCGCGGTCAGTTTGGCAGAAACTATCCACATCTGCAAATTCTGCCAAATGAGACCGCCATGCACGACAACTCCATCTCGCCGCCTCTCGCGGTTTTCCATCCTGCCGGCGAGGCTTCGCTGCGCAACCTCCCGGTCAATCTGTTCGGATCGGTAATGGGCCTGTCGGGCCTTGCACTGGCTTGGCGGCTGGCGCACGAAAGCCTTGCCGTGCCGGCGTTCATCGGCGAAGCCATCGGGTTCTTCTCGATTGGCGTCTTCGTGCTCCTGGGGCTGGCCTACGCGGCGAAGCTGGCGATGCACCCGCAGGCAGTGCGCGCGGAATTCCTCCACCCCATATCGGGTAACTTCTTCGGCACCATCGCCATCTCGATGCTGCTGGTGTCGGCGGTGATTGGCCCGCACAGCACGGTTGCCGCGCACGTGCTACGGACCTTGGGGGCCATTGCGACCTTCGTGCTGGGTTTTGTGGTGGTCTCCCGGCTTCTCAACGGACAGGTGGATGCATCCCATGCCGTGCCGGCCTGGCTCATCCCGGGAGTCGCCACGCTCGACATTGCCGTGACGGCGGGGCGTGACCAGCCGCTGGCATGGGCGGCGGAGCTCAACCTGCTGGCAATGGCCGTGGGAGCGGTGTTTGCCCTCGTGCTGCTCGTGCTCATCATTGGCCGGCTGGTGCACCAAGCCCCGCTCGCCCCGGCAATGACGCCCTCGCTGATGATTCTTGTCGCGCCCTTTGCCGTCGGCTTTCTCGCGTACACCAACACAATGGGAAGCATCGACCGCTTCGCCGCCCTGCTCTTCTACTTTGCGCTCTTCATGTTCGCCGTGATTGCGCCCAAGGTCTTCCGTCGGAGCATCAAGTTTTCACCGGGCTGGTGGGCAATCAGCTTTCCGATGGCCGCGCTGGCAAACGCGGCGCTCAAGTATGCGCAATTGCGTGCAACCACGCCGCTGTGGGCCATTGCGATCCTGCTGCTTGGGGTGCTTAGCCTGGTGCTTTTGGTGCTCACCGTGCGAACCGTGCGCATCGCGCTCAACGGGAAGCTGCTTAGCTGAGCCGCACGCCCTTTCCTCGCTTCCGATGGCTGCCGGCCGCCGGCCGCGTCTCAGGGAATCTACGGATATATGATTTGCCGGATGGGGTTGATTGCACACCGTTTTTGTATACAAATAACGCACCCGATACCCGGCGCGGAGTTTGCGCCGGACAAGCGGTCCCTCAATCCATCATTCGCACGAGGAAAGACCATGAGCACAGTTGTCAGCCAGGCCCCTGTGGGGGCGAGCGAAGCCGGCCATGCATCGCACGCCGAATCCAACGCGCTGACCAAGCCGGGCTACCACCCGCGGCTGACCAACGAAGACCTGGCCCCTCTCAGGAAGCAGACCTGGAGCCAATACAACATCTTTGCGTTCTGGATGTCCGACGTGCACAGCGTGGGCGGCTACATCACGGCCGGCAGCCTGTTTGCGCTGGGCCTTTCCAGCTGGCAGGTGCTGGTTTCACTCCTGGTGGGCATCGTGATCGTGCAGTTCTTCTGCAACCTGGTGGCCAAGCCGAGCCAGGTGACGGGCGTGCCCTACCCCGTGGTGTGCCGTGCGTCCTTCGGCGTACTGGGCGCGAACATTCCGGCCATCATCCGCGGGCTGATCGCGGTGGCCTGGTACGGCGTGCAAACTTACCTTGCGTCGGCGGCCTTCATGGTGCTGGCGCTGCACATGTTTCCCAACCTCGCGCCCTACGCCGACGTGGCGCAGCACGGCTTTGCGGGGCTGTCGACCCTGGGCTGGGTGGCGTTCATGATCATGTGGGTGCTGCAGGCCTTCGTGTTCTGGCACGGCATGGAAGCCATCCGCAAGTTCATCGACTGGGCCGGCCCGGCGGTGTACGTGGTAATGGCCGTTCTGTGCGGCTGGCTGGTGTGGAAGGCGGGCTGGAGCAACATCGACCTGAACCTGGGCGGCGTCAAGTTCCAGGGCTGGGACGCGCTGCCGGTGATGCTCTCGGCCATTGCGCTGGTGGTGAGCTACTTCAGCGGCCCGATGCTCAACTTTGGCGACTTCTCGCGCTACGGCAAGAGCTTCGATGCGGTGAAGAAGGGCAACTTCTGGGGCCTGCCGATCAACTTCGTGTTCTTCTCCCTGCTGACGGTGATCACCACCGCCGCCACGCTGCCCGTATTTGGCGAGCTCATCACTGATCCGGTGCACACCGTGGGCAAGATCGACAGCACCACGGCCGTGGTGCTGGGTGCGCTGACCTTCATGATCGCGACCATCGGCATCAACATTGTTGCCAACTTCGTCTCGCCGGCGTTCGACTTTTCCAACGTGGCGCCGCAGCACATCAGCTGGCGCACGGGCGGCATGATCGCCGCGGTGGGCTCGGTGTTTCTCACGCCGTGGAACCTCTACAACAGCCCCGAGGTCATTCACTACACGCTGGACGTGCTGGGCTCGTTCATCGGCCCGCTGTTCGGCATCTTGATTGCCGACTACTACATCGTGCGCAAGCAGCGCATCGACGTGGACGCGCTCTACACGATGAGCCCGAAGGGCGAGTATTGGTATAGCGGCGGCTACAACCCGAAGGCCATACAAGCTGTGATCCCGTCGGCATTGGTGCCCATTCTTTGCGTGATGGTGCCCGCGCTGCGAGGTGGCGCGAACTATGCATGGTTCATTGGCATGGGGCTGGGCTTTGTCATCTATGCCCTGCTGAACCGCAACAAGAGTTGAAATGCTGAAAGAGAAGAAAGGGCCGCGCCGTGCGCATCAAGATCATCAACCCCAACACCACCTGGAGCATGACCGAGAAGATCGGCGCCTGCGCCCGTGCGGTGGCGCAGCCCGGTACTGAAATTGTCGCGGTCAGCCCGGCCATGGGGCCGGTCTCCATCGAAAGCCACTACGACGAGGCGCTGGCCGTGCCGGGCCTGCTGCAGGAAATTGCGGCCGGTGAGCGCGACGGGATCGACGGCTACGTGATCGCCTGCTTCGGCGACCCGGGCCTGAAGGCCGCACGCGAACTGGCGCGCGGCCCGGTCGTGGGTATTGCCGAGGCCGCCATGCACCTGGCCAGCATGGTGGGCAGCCGCTTCAGCGTGGTGACCACGCTCGGCCGCACCATGGGGCAGGCCTGGCACCTGGCCGAGATCTACGGCATGGAGCGCTTTTGTGCCAACGTGCGAGCCTGCGAACTGCCGGTGCTCGAACTCGAAGAGCCCGGCTCCAATGCACGCGAGCGCATTGTCGACGAATGCCGGCGCGCGCTGGAGGAAGACGGCTCCGACTGCATCGTGCTTGGCTGCGCAGGCATGACCGACCTGTGCGAACACATCGGCGGGCTACTGGGCGTGCCGGTGATCGACGGCGTGGCCGCGGGCACCAAGCTCATCGAATCGCTGGTAGCACTGAAGCTGCACACCAGCAAGCGCGGCGAGCTGGCGCACCCACTGCCCAAGACCATGAAGGGCGCACTCGAAGGCTTTACGCTGGCTGCGCGATAGTACGAATGCTGCGAGCGCGGCAGCCATCCTGCTGAGCCACAATCCCGGCATGCCCCGCGCCAGTCCCAAATCTTCCGCCCTCCCTGCCACCGCCGCTCCGGCCGAGAGCGGCCCCGCCGTCACCGACAAAGGCAGCTCCATCGAGAGCATTGCGCAGGACATCGCCACCGCCATCGTGGAAAAGCGCCTGCCTCCCGGTACCTGGCTGCGCGAAGAGGCACTGGGCCGCGTCTATTCGGTGAGCCGCACAAAAATTCGAGCTGCGCTGCTCATGCTGTCGAAAGACAAGCTCATCGAGATCATCCCCGACAAGGGTGCGTTCGTGTGCCAGCCCACGGTGCAAGAAGCACGCGAGGTGTTCGCGGTGCGCCGCATCCTCGAAAGCGAAGTGGTGCGCCTTTTCATTGCCAATGCTCGGCCGCGCGACTACCAGGTGCTGGAGCAGCACATCCGCTTCGAGCGAACCGCATTGCGCCAGACCACCACCACGGGCACCGTGCGTGAAAAGGTGCTGGGCGATTTTCATGTGGCACTGGCCGAGGCCACGGGCAACAAGACCTTGGCCGAACTGGTGCGCGAACTGGTGGCGCGCAGTTCGCTGATCGCGATGCTCTACCACTCGTCGAACGACCCGCACTG